>NZ_JBQZGD010000003.1:0-374741 GCF_052691955.1 Myroides sp. TSA_177.3 | reverse complement strand
GGTGAAAGTAATGAAGCGCAATCCAGAGATGCGCATCAAGGTAGGTTCGCATACAGATAACCGCGGAAGTGCGACGTACAACCAGAAGTTATCAGAGAATCGTGCAAAAACAACAGTTCAATATGTGTTGTCAAAAGGTATTGAAGCTTACCGATTAGAGTCACAAGGTTATGGACCAAGTGTACCGAAGATTGATTGTAAAGCGAACTGTACAGAAGAAGAGCACGCAATCAACAGACGTAGTGAGTTTGTGATCCTGAAATAGTTAAAAGAATTAAGTTTAGTATATTTTAAGAAGTCCTTACCATATCGGTAAGGGCTTTTTTTGTACCTTGGTTATAATTTGTTGGCACATTATTTGAAATACAACAGATGTTCAACTTAAATAGTGAAAGAAAATGAAGTTTTTATATTATAATATAATCATCTTGTTTTTTGTGTTCGCAACTTCGGTGCAAGCGCAAAATGCAGTAGTGACCGCTCAGAACTATGATATCAGTGATAACTTAGATCTACAAGCCGTTGCTTCTATTTTTGGGGATTCAAAAGACTTAGAGGATTTTGAATATCGCCTAAATGACCCTAGTTTACGCATCAATAACTTAGATTTAAATAAGGATGGATACGTAGATTACCTTCGCGTGATTGAAGTAGTAGAAGGAAATGCCCATTTAATCGTCATTCAAGCCGTTTTAGGCCGTGATATGTATCAAGACGTAGCTACAATAGAAATTGAGAAAAATAAGCGACGTAATCAAGTTTCTGTGCAAATTGTAGGAAATAGCTATCTGTATGGATCTAATTATATTTATGAACCAGTATATGTAGCCACGCCTCCTTTATTTAGCTTGTTCTGGGGTGTATCGTATCGTCCATATTACTCTTCGTGGTATTGGGGATATTATCCTTCGTATTATTCATACTATTCACCTTATCCAACACCAACGTATATGGTCCATGTACATAATCATATCAATTACAATAACCGATATGTGTATACAAACAATTACTACAGTAGAAGTACAAGAACGATGTACAATGATGTACGACGCGATTATTATGAACGATCAAATCCAAATAAATCGTTTTACGAACGAAATAACGGGTATACAAATAGCCGTGAATTAGCCAATTCTAGATCAGCGTACGCTGCTGAAGCGAGCAACAATAATAATTCATACTCGAGAAGTACAACTTCGTCTAGTACAAGTGGCAACACACGTGATATCAATCGAGTAGACAATGCTTATTATTCTAGAGGATCTTCTTCGAGTGCTGATAATTCATACAAAAGAGGAGAAGCTATCGGTAGTACAACGGATAATAGCAGTAATTCGAATTACTCAAGAAGTGGTTACAGCAACAGTAGTGCGAATTCGAGCACAAATTCGAATTATTCACGAAGCTCATCCAATTCGAATGCAACAAGTAATACGAACTACTCTCGAGGGAATTCAAGTTCGTCAAATTACAATTCCAGCAGTAGTAACCCTAGTTATTCCCGCAGTAGCAGTTCAAGTTCTTCGAGATCTAGTTCGAGCAGTAGCCCAAGCTATTCTCGTAGTTCATCAAGTTATAATTCTGGAAGTAGTAGTCCAAGTTATTCACGTAGCTCATCGAGTTATAATTCAAGCAGTAGCCCAAGTTATTCTCGTAGCTCGTCAAGCTATAGTTCAGGAAGCAGTAGTCCAAGCTATTCACGTAGTTCGTCAAGTTCGAGCTCAAGTTCAAGAAGTAGCAGCAGTGGATCTTCTTCCTCTTATTCAAGAAGTAGATAAATCATCAAGTAATAGAATAAAAAAAGAGCAAGTGAAAACTTGCTCTTTTTTTGTTAGTTATAGATTTCGTTTAACAGTTTCGCTAAACGCAGACCTCCTTTTAAAAGTTGTGCCTCTACAGTATCTTTGAAATCAAAGTGATAGCGGTAGCTTAAATTCTCATTTTCTTCCGCACTGTTGTAAAGAACATTGGCAATGGAATACGAATCAAAAATCCAATCCTCTAAACTGCCTTGTACCAAATTTTGGTTGTGTGCTTTATCGTGAATATCCAAAACAGTTGCATATTCGGTATAGCTATATTTGTCAAAATCAACCAAAGCAGAATCCCATAAACTGTGTAAATTCATTGGTTTTCTAAACCATTCTACTTTGACTCTGTTTCCTCCTAAATCTTCCGATCTTCCGATGTGTAACGGTTGATGTGCATCACCGATGATGTGGATCAAGAAATACAGTTTTTGTTGTTTTTCTTCTAAAGTCAGCGTGTTGCTTTTTAATTCATCAATGATCAACAGCGCTCTTTTGTATAGATTTTCATCTGTAGAGTTGCTCAATTCTTGATCAAAAGCAAGACGACTTAAATCACCAGGCATATTAACATAATGCCAACCATCTGCAAATTTCCAAGTTGGATCTGATTTAATAAAATCAGGCCAATTTGCCCAATAAGCCAATTGCTGATTACCGATGATTTTTTTGAGTTCTTTTTTCGCTTTTTTACTTAAGTTTCTTTCTGCTATCTCAGCAATAACGCGATGTCCTGTTGTTCCCCAAGCAAAGATTGCCGTAGTTTGCAACAAGCAAAAGGTTAAAGCGAAAGCTAATAAAATTTTTCTCATTGTTTGTTTTATTAATTAAAAAGAGCTTTTAATTCGGTAGCATCACTAGGTTTCATTTTTCCAGCCAATACTAAGCTCAATTGTTTTCTTCTCAAAGCAGCTTCAAAGCGTTGATGCTCTAAAGGAGTCTCAGGGATTAATTCTGGTACAGGTACTGGATTTCCCATATCGTCAACCGCTACAAAGGTATATATAGCCTCATTTGCTTTGGTTTTATTGCCAGATTCGCGATCCTCAATCCATACGTCCAAATAGATTTCCATAGATGAAGTGAAGGCTCTCGAAATTTTAGCTTCTATTGTAACCACACTTCCCAAAGGAATTGGTTTATTAAAAGCAACGTGATTGACAGAGGCTGTAACACATATTCTTCTTGAATGTCTCCTAGCAGCAATCCCTGCCGCTCGGTCCATACGCGCTAATAGTTCACCTCCAAACATATTGTTTAGTGGATTTGTCTCTCCAGGAAGAACTAAATCACTGATTATAGTAGCAGATTCAGATACTAATTTTGCCTTCATAAAAATATATTTTTAGCAAAGATAAAGACAAAGCAAAAAAAAACCGAACGTTTCGCGTTCGGTTGGTATATTTAACGTATTATTTAATAAAAATCCAGGCTTCCTTATTGGTAGTACGGTGAATTTCCTTTAAGGCATCTTTCGCTTCCTCATGTGAGATGAAGCTTCCGTATACCACAGGATACATTCCATATTTGGTACGACCTAAGAAAGAGGCATCTTCAAACCCTTTCTTTTTCAGGATTTCAACCTCAATAGCAGCATTTTCTTCACTGCGGAAAGCAGCAGCTACTAAGTGATAAGGTTTGGTGATGATGACTGTTTCATCTTTTACAGGCAATGCAATAGCGTCCATCGAAGGTTCAATGATAAAAGTAGCTTGTTGAAGCTTATTTTGAACCTGTGATTGAACGTTGTTCTCAATCGATAATGTTTGATCATTTACATAAGCCGTATAACCGTTTTGTACCAACACACTTCCAATTCCCATCGTTAACACTAGAACCGAAGCATATTTGAAGAAGGTAGCCGTACGTCTTGTTTTTCCAGTAGCAGTTTCAATCGCCACAACCAGTGTAGAAGGAGCTTCTTCTCTTTGGATAGACTGAACCCCTACAGCAGATAAACCGAAAGAAGTCGCCAAGTAATTCTGATTCTGAATAGGATCAAATTGCAAACTTTTTTCCTCATTATAGCTGAAGATACCGATTGATTCTAAGTTTAAAGAATCAAAAGAAGTCAAGGTGTTATTCCAATCAGCAACCATTGCTTGGATACGCGTAACTGCTTCCTCATATGAAAGGCGCTCTTGCGTAGCAATGTGATTCGCTAACAATCCATCATTGTTCACAATATTTCTATTAAAAGAAATTCGCTTTTGTGGAGGGAAAAACAATTGTTTTTCTACATCGTAAAAAGACGATTGGATTTCAGTGATAAAAGCACCAAATCCAGGAACAATAACGCATGGATAGCGATATAATAAGGCTGATATGTATTGAGTCATCTTCATAGTACAAAAGTAGTCTAAACCAATGGCTTAGCAAATAATAAGCTACATTTTTTTATTAACAATTTTATCGACCAACAGCTACTTCTTAAGTAATTGGTACTGAATGGTTAGATTTTTGATGTTACCTGTACTAAGGTAATAAAATTTAATTAATTAACATATTTTTAATGAGAGAAGAAGACTTGTTATTCACTTTAGCTTTAACCAAAGTGAATGGAGTAGGGCCAATTATAGGAAAGCGATTAATTGAAAATTTTGGTACAGCTAAAGCGGTTTTTGAGGCCTCTTATCAAGCTTTAATCGCCAAACGGGTCTCCGCATCGCTGGCGCAAGAAATAGGGCAAAAGAAGGGGTTTCATTGGGCGGAAAAGGAAATGAAACTAATGCAACAAGCAGCCATACAGCCGTTGTTTTATCAAGCGAAAGAATATCCGTACTTTTTGCGTCAATGTGATGATAGTCCGCTTTTGTTGTTTTCAAAAGGGAATATACCAGAGCATTGGTCTACGCGGAATGTGGTGAGTATTGTGGGAACTCGAAATCCAACAACTAGAGGATTAGATTTTTGCAAGCGTTTTATGGAAGCAGTACAAGAGTATAATCCAATTATCATTAGTGGATTGGCTTATGGAATTGATGTTTGTGTGCACCAACAAGCTTTGGCTTTTGGCTTGGAGACCTTTGGAGTCCTTGGCCATGGCTTGCATCGGATTTATCCTGAAAAACACACGGCTATAGCAGAAAAAATGAGTGAGAAGGGTGGTTTATGGACAGAGTTTCCCATTCAAAGTAAAATGGATCGGGAAAACTTTATTCAACGCAATCGCCTCGTTGCGGGGAGTAGTCAAGCGACGATTGTCATTGAAAGTGCAAAAAAAGGGGGCTCTATGAGTTCCATTACTTTTGCGAATGAGTATAATCGCGATGTTTTTGCGGTACCTGGTCGTATCGATGACCCGATGAGTCAAGGATGTAATGAACTGATTCGGACACATCGCGCACAATTGCTCAGTGATCCAATAGAGTTCATTGAGTTGCTAAATTGGGATAAGAATAAGAAGCCCACACAAGCGATTCAACCGAGATTGTTTGTTGATCTCAATGAAGAAGAACAAATCATATACGATTATTTGGTTCAAACGGATAGAGCAGTGATGGATCAGATTGCACTTCAATGTAGTCTACCCATTTACAAAGTGAGTACGATTTTATTGCAACTAGAATTACAAGGTCTCGTTCGACCGCTACCAGGAAAGTATTTTGAATGTATAAATTGATAAAAAAAAATAGGGCACCCAAAATGGAGTGCCCTTATGTTGTTATCTAACGGCGTAGCCTAGTTTTTCGCGAACGCGATTTAGCGTTGCTGTTGCTACTGTTGATGCTTTTGATGCACCCGCTAGTAATAAGCGATCTACTTCTTCTAAGTTGTTGATGTAGTACTCGTATTTTTCACGAACATCTTTGAATTTCTCTACAATAAGTTCGAATAATTCTTGTTTAGCATGTCCATAACCGTAGTTTCCACCTTCATACTTCATACGCATTTGTGCAATTTGCTCAGGCGTAGCTAGTAATTTATAAATGGTAAATACATTACATGTATCTGGATTTTTCGGTTCTTCTAATGGAGTACTATCTGTTTCAATACTCATCACTTGTTTTCTCAACGCTTTGTCGTTTTCAAAAATATTGATGATATTATTTCTCGACTTACTCATTTTATTTCCATCAAGTCCTGGTACAATCATAACATCTTCTGAAATTTTTGCATCAGGTAAAACGAAAGTTTCTCCCATTTGGTGGTTGAATCTTGCAGCAACATCACGGGTAATTTCTAAATGTTGCAATTGATCTTTTCCTACCGGAACAAAATTAGCATCGTACAATAAAATATCGGCTGCCATTAACATAGGGTAGGTAAATAAACCTGTATTAACATCAGCTAAAACCTCTGCTTTATCTTTAAAAGAGTGCGCTAAGGTTAAACGTTGAAAAGGAAAAAAGCAACTTAAATACCAAGTTAACTCAGTCGTTTGCGGTACGTCTGACTGGCGGTAAAAAGTTACATGATTAACATCTAAACCACAAGCAAGCCATGTAGCCGCAACACTATAGGTGTTTTCCTGTAATGTTTTCGCATCTTTTATTTGTGTTGCTGAATGTAAATTCGCAATAAAAATAAAAGACTCATTCTCTTTGTTGTTTGCCATTTCTACTGCTGGTAGAATTGCGCCTAAGAGATTCCCTAAGTGTGGAGTTCCTGTACTTTGAACTCCTGTTAGAATTTTAGCCATTGCGTGTTTGTATTTATAATAATAGCAAAGATATAGCATTTGTCGGGATTGTTTTTCTTTTTTTGATTTTCCTTGGTTTAACATTTCTTTATTTTTTACTTTTGAGAGGTTGCAAGCAATTTTAAAATGCATTGTTGAATGAAATACATCCGCACGTTTTTTAGTGTTATATGGCGTTTTTGGTTTTACCTCTGGATGCTTATAGTTATACTTTTATTGTCGCCTTTACTTTTTGTTACAATTTGGTCCGATCAAACCTACCCCGCTTTTTATAAAGTAGCGCGCTTATGGGCGAGATTGACTTTTTATGGCATGGGAATGTCCTATCAGATTGAGCAGGCTTACCCGTTAGAAAAAGGAAAGAGCTATATGTTCATTGCGAACCATACCTCCATGATGGATATTATGATGATGTTGCTGTTAGTGAAAGACAATCCTTTTGTTTTTGTTGGTAAAAAAGAATTAGCAAAGCTGCCTATCTTCGGGTTTTTCTATAAAAAGACGTGTATTTTAGTTGATCGTAAAGATTCAAAAAGTAGATATCAAGTATTCCAAAGTGCACAAAATAAACTCAATAAAGGACTGAGTATTTGTATTTTTCCTGAAGGAGGGGTACCAGACGATCGAAGTATTGCACTAGATAGTTTCAAAGATGGAGCCTTTCGTTTGGCCATTGACCATCAAATACCAATCGCTCCAATCGCTATGGGATACCTCAAATATTATTTTCCCTTTCAGTGGGGCATTGGTAAACCAGGGGTAGTACCTGTTGTTATTTTACCGCCAATTGAGACTAAAGGAGTTGGACAAGATCATAAAAAAGAAATTAAGGATCAAGCCTATCAAAGCATTCATCAAGTGATTACACAGTGGGAAGCAAAAAGAAGTCGTAAGGATAAAAAATAATAGAGTCTAAAAAAAGAGCCGCAACATCCATGGATATTGCGGCTCTTTTTTAGGTGAAAAGCTTGGATTAAGCTTCTCTATTTTTAATTTCTTCTTTGATTTTTAGTTCTAACTCTTCCATTAATTCTGGGTTGTCTTTAATCAAAGATTTTACAGCATCTCTACCTTGTCCTAGTTTGGTATCACCATAGCTAAACCAAGAACCGCTTTTCTTCACGATTTCATAGTCAACAGCTAAATCCAATACTTCCCCCACTTTAGATACACCTTCGCCATACATAATATCAAATTCTGCTGTACGGAAAGGAGGTGCTACTTTATTCTTTACAATTTTAACCTTAGTACGGTTACCAATTACATTTTCTCCATCTTTAATTTGTGTCGAACGACGAATATCAATACGAACTGAAGCATAGAATTTTAATGCATTACCACCCGTTGTTGTTTCAGGGCTACCAAACATAACCCCAATTTTATCTCTCAACTGGTTAATGAAGAAAACCGTACAATTCGTTTTGCTAATCGTTGACGTTAATTTTCTCAAGGCTTGAGACATTAAACGAGCGTGTAATCCCATTTTAGAATCTCCCATATCTCCTTCAATTTCTCCTTTTGGAGTCAAGGCAGCAACAGAGTCAATAACAACAATATCAATCGCACCTGAGCGAATCAAGTTCTCTGCAATTTCTAACGCTTGCTCCCCATTATCCGGTTGTGAAATGATTAAGTTGTCAATATCAACACCTAACTTCTGTGCATAAAAACGGTCAAAAGCATGCTCCGCATCGATAAATGCCGCAATACCTCCTGCTTTTTGTGCCTCAGCAATAGCATGTAGCGTTAAGGTTGTCTTTCCTGATGATTCAGGCCCATATATTTCAATTATTCTTCCTCTCGGATATCCATTCACACCTAAAGCTAAGTCTACACCTAATGAACCCGAAGAGATGACTTCAACTTCTTCCACAGCTGTATCTCCTAATTTCATTACAGTTCCTTTTCCGTAGGTTTTGTCTAATTTATCTAACGTAAGCTGTAAGGCTTTTAATTTAGCTTCTTTATCTGCACTCATTTTTTTGAAATATTGATTCTTAACTGATGTAAAAATAAGATAAAAATATTAGAGATATGGAGTGAAATGTAATTATGCTACAAATTGTAGCAAGAAAAGTGTTTTTGGTTGCTCTGTTTTTGAGGAGTAGCTACTTCGGAATGTCCGCAGGGCTTCAGAATCTGTCGTTTTTTCCTTCAAGTGGCGATTTTTTGTCGCTAAATCTATTGCGTATTGAGAGTTAAGCGCTGTTATTTTTTTAGTAAATCAATAATGTGGGTAAAAAATAAATAAAAATATAGGGGTGTAATTTAGGAATTCTTTGCCATAGTTGGGTTTGATTGTAAATTTCATATTTAATTTGGTTTTTGTATCGGCTTAGTTTATACCTTTGTAGAAATTTTACGTCAAGTTCACGGGATTCAATTATTTAAAATCTTATTTTGTGATGTCACAATCAAAATCGACGCATCTAGATCGCGTATCACTAGGCACACTATTAGTAACTTTAGGAATTATCTATGGGGATATTGGGACTTCTCCGCTATATGTGATGAAAGCCATCATGGGGAAAGCCATTATTCAAGAAGAAGTTGTTTTAGGCGCTATCTCTTGTGTGTTTTGGACCTTAACGTTACAAACCACAATTAAATATGTTTTTTTGACGCTAAAAGCGGATAACAATGGTGAAGGAGGGATCTTCTCGTTATTTACGTTAGTCAAAAAGCTGAAGAAACCTTGGTTGATCGTTCCTGCCATTATCGGTGGAAGTGCATTACTTGCTGACGGAATTATTACTCCTCCGATTTCGATATCCTCTGCGGTAGAAGGACTTAAAATTTATCAACCTGAATTAGCAACGATACCAATCGTGATTGGAATATTAGTTGGAATCTTTTTTATTCAACAGTTTGGTACCAAAACAATTGGACGATTCTTTGGTCCAATGATGATGATTTGGTTCTTGATGCTCGGTATTTTAGGTTTTAGCCATTTAATTGATAACCTAAGCGTGCTTAGAGCATTGAACCCATATTATGCTTTTCATTTGTTGACCATTCACTCGGAAGGCTATTTGGTGTTGGGATTTGTATTCTTGTGTACAACCGGAGCCGAAGCATTATATAGTGATTTAGGTCATTGTGGAATAAAAAATATCCGCATCAGCTGGATGTTTGTCAAAACGATGTTGGTGTTGAGCTATTTTGGACAAGGAGCGTTGCTTATTGAGCATGCCGGAAGTACCTTGATGGACTTATCTCCAAATTCAGCACAACCCGCAAATCCATTTTATTTGGTGATGCCTGATTGGTTCTTGCCTTTTGGAATTGGAATTGCAACATTGGCAGCCGTTATTGCCTCTCAAGCTTTAATTAGTGGATCATTTACCTTGATTAATGAAGCCATTCGACTTAACCTATGGCCGAAGGTTCGCGTGAAATTCCCAACGAATATTAGAGGGCAGCTTTATATTCCATCGATTAACTTCCTTTTATTTATTGGTTGTGTCTTTGTGGTGCTTCACTTTAAAGAATCCGGAAATATGGAGGCCGCTTACGGTTTGGCGATTACCCTTTGTATGATCATGACGACCATCTTATTGGGGTATTTTATGGTGCTCAAACGCGTACCTATGATTATTATCATCTTGGTGGAAATTATCTACTTATCTATTGAGGTTTCATTCTTTATCTCCAACGTACAAAAATTCTCGCATGGAGGTTATGTAACGGTGATTATTGCAGGTGTATTAGCTTCGGTTATGACTGTGAATTACCTAGGAAAAAAGATCAGACGCAATTATACGGATTTGGTGAATATCGTGGATTATCAAGATATTTTGACCGATTTAAGTCAGGACCAAACCATGCCGAAATACGTGACAAACTTGGTGTATTTAACCAATGCTTATAACCCTTCAAAAATTGAATACAAAGCCATGTTCTCCATTATTAACCGCCGTCCAAAACGTGCGGATAACTATTGGTTTGTCCATGTAAATGTGGTTGATGAACCGTATAAATCAGAATATAAAGTCGTCAAATATGGCGCACATCAAAATATACTGCGTATTGACTTTTACTTGGGATTCCGAAATGAACAACGCATCAATGTATTGATGAAACAAGTCGTAACGGAATTAATGCTGCAAGGTGAAATTGATATTACTACGCGTTATGAATCTCTACATAAAATTGATGCGATTGGCGATTTTGAGTACGTTCTAATTGAAAAAGAGCTGTCGTACGACAATGATTTACCAATGAAGGAGAAGATTATTCTCGATCTCTATGACTTCTTGAAAAAGATATCGTTATCAGAAGAAAAGGCATTCGGTTTAGATAGTAGTGCCGTGAAAGTAGAGCGTTTTCCTTTGATTATTAATCCGATTGAAGATCTACCTTTGAAGCGTTTAGAATAAAAAGGTATAATTTTATAAAAGGCTGATGTGTAGTGATATACATCAGCCTTTCGCATTTTAGTATTTGTTTTTTAAATCAAAAGCGTATCTTTGTCCTTTGAAATTCTTCCATTTAGAATTTCACTTCGTTTTTTTATTTATTCTACACTTAAATTTATATAGCATGCAACTGTATAACACATTAAGCGCAGAAGAAAGAGCAGAACTTATTGAACAAGCAGGAGAAAACCGCTTGACTTTGTCTTTCTATGCGTATGCCAAAATCGAAAACCCACAACAATTTAGAGATGATTTATTCCTCGCATGGGATGCGTTAGATGCCTTAGGTCGTACTTACGTAGCTCACGAAGGAATTAATGCACAGATGTCTGTACCAGCATCGAAATTTGAAGCGTTCCGCCAAACGTTGGAAGCGTATGATTTCATGAAGGGCATTCGCTTAAATGTTGCGGTAGAACAAGACGATTTGTCTTTCTTAAAGCTAACGGTAAAGGTTAGAAATAAAATCGTTGCTGACGGATTAAATGATGATACGTTTGATGTGACCAATAAAGGGATTCACTTAAGAGCCAAAGAATTTAATCAATTGTTAGAGGATCCCAACACCGTTGTGGTGGATTTCCGTAACCATTATGAAAGTGAAGTCGGTCATTTTGTGGGTGCTATTACACCTGATGTGGATACCTTCCGCGAATCATTACCAATCATCAAAGATCAATTAGAAGAAATCAAAGAGGAAAAAAACTTATTGATGTATTGTACTGGGGGGATTCGCTGTGAAAAAGCATCGGCTTACTTCAAACACCACGGATTCAAAAATGTTTACCAATTAGAAGGCGGTATTATTGAATATACCCGTCAGGTAAAAGATGAAGGGTTAGAAAGTAAATTCATCGGTAAAAACTTCGTATTTGACCACCGTTTAGGGGAGCGTATTACAGATGATGTAATTGCCAATTGCCACCAATGTGGAAAACCTTGTGATGTACACGTAAACTGTGCCAATGAAGCGTGTCACTTGTTGTTTATTCAATGTGATGAATGTGCAGGAAACATGCATGGTTGTTGTTCAACCGAATGTTTGGAGGTTATTCAATTGCCTGTTGAGGAACAAAAGAATTTGAGAAAAGGCGTTCAAAAAGGAAATTTGATTTTCAAAAAAGGACGTTCTGAATCGCTAAAATTCAAGAAGAATGTAGAAGGAGCGACTGAAATTCAACCGGTGAAAGTGAGCACCGTGACTCAAATTCGCAAAAAGCAAGTAGAGCGCAAAGTGTTAGTTGGAACGGTTCAACACTATTTTACGAAAGCAAGTGTAGGTCAGTTTGAGATTGATAAAGCAGTACAGCTGGGGGATAAAATTGCCATTGTAGGACCAACAACAGGAGATGAGCGTTTGGTTTTAGAAAAAATGTTGGTGAATGGGCAAGAGGTTACGGTAGCACAAACAGGCGACCGTATGACAATGGAACTAGGTTTCCGCGTGCGTAAAAACGACCAAATCTTTAAAATACTAGATTAAATATATAAGCTATGACAGTTTCAGGAAGAGTTGAATTGATGGCTCCCGCTGGAAACTTCGAATCGTTGCAAGCTGCAATTGATAACGGAGCAGATTCAGTGTATTTTGGAGTAGATCAATTGAATATGCGCGCACGTTCAACGGTGAATTTTTCAGTAGATGATTTACCCGAAATCGCCAGACGTTGTAAAGAGAAAAAGGTACGTACTTACTTGACATTAAACACGATTATTTACGATCATGATTTGTCTGTAGTAAAAACCTTACTTAACAAAGCAAAAGAAGCGGATTTGACAGCTGTAATTGCGTCAGATCAAGCTGTAATTGCCTCGGCTAGAGCGATTGGTTTAGAGGTACACATCTCTACGCAATTGAACGTGACCAATATTGAAACTGTTAAGTTTTATAGTTTATTTGCTGATACCATTGTATTATCGCGTGAATTGAGTTTGCGCCAAGTGAAAAAAATTACAGAAGCCATTGAAAGAGAGCAGGTCAAAGGGCCTTCTGGAAATTTAGTGGAGATTGAGATTTTTGGACATGGAGCTTTGTGCATGGCTGTTTCTGGAAAGTGTTATTTGAGTTTGCATTCGCATAATTCATCTGCTAATCGCGGAGCATGCAAACAAAATTGCCGTAAAAAGTATACCGTTATCGATCAAGAAAGTGGATTTGAAATCGAGATTGACAACGAATACATGATGTCACCGAAAGATTTATGTACGATTGACTTCTTGGATCAGGTGATTGATACGGGAATAAAAGTGGTGAAAATCGAAGGAAGAGGTAGAGCACCAGAATATGTAGCAACAGTGATTCGCGCATATAGAGAAGCCATTGATGCGATTGCAGAAGGAACTTATAGCAAAGAAAAAGTTGCCGAATGGATGACTGCTTTAGAAACAGTATATAATCGCGGGTTCTGGAGTGGATACTATTTAGGACAGAAGTTAGGGGAGTGGAGTGATAATCCAGGAAGTAACGCCACACAGAAAAAAGTATATGTAGGGAAGGCTGCACATTACTTTCAAAAAGCGGCGATTGGTGAATTCAAAATCGAAGCCTATGACATTAAAGTTGGCGATCGTATTTTGATTACAGGACCGAGTACTGGCGCACAAGAATTGACCATTGATGAACTATTTGTGAATGAACAAGCCACAGAAAAAGCCATTAAAGGAGATGATTGTACGATTAAGTTACCCTTCCGCGTTCGCTTGTCTGATAAAATGTACAAAATTGTAACAACAGAATGATTGTAATTACTTTACAGCGCGAGAAATGTATTGGATGCAATTACTGTGTTGAAGTTGCTCCACAGCAATTTCAAATGTCAAAGAAAGACGGTAAAACAGTATTGCTTAGAGCAGTCAATAATAAAGGATTTCACACCTTGAAATCACCAGACTATACCATTTTAGAAGCTTGTGAACAAGCAGAAAAAATATGTCCTGTACATATTATTAACGTCAAAGAAGTATAAAAATGAGAAAAATATATTATTTGAGTTCTTGCGATACTTGTAAGCGAATTTTGGGACAAATGCCAAATTTGGAAACATTCGAATTGCAGGATATCAAAAAAGAACCCGTTACCGCTGCGCAACTACAAGCGCTTTATGCTGTGGTAGGGAGTTATGAAAAACTCTTCAATAAACGCGCGCAGCTGTATAAGGCAAGAGGCTTAAAAGATCAAAACTTACAAGAGGAAGATTACAAAAATTTGATTCTAGAACAGTATACCTTTTTGAATCGACCTGTCATAGTGATTGACGAAGCCGTTTTTGTCGGAAATAGCAAAAAAGTAGTAGAAGAAGCGATTGCGAAAGCAACAAAATAAATAAAAATCGAAGTGAGAGCTTCGATTTTTTTGTTTATAATCAATTGATATTTAATGTGTTGGTTTTTTATTTGTATTTTTTTCTCAAAAATAAGTGACCAAATGTGTATTGAAGTGTCTTAATAATGAAAAAGGGAATAATTGCTATGAAGTTTTTCTGTTTTTAATAAGAAGAAAATTTACGCTATACTGGTTTGGATTTTTAATTGTTTATTAAGGGGTTCAATCAGAAAGAAGAGCCGGTATAGTTCTATTAAAAAGGAAAAATTGCTATTGAAAAAGAACATTTTTATTTCATAATAGTAGGAAAGTTGGTAAATACTTAACATAGTTAAAGATTGGTTTGTTTTAAAAGTTACAGTTAAGTACAACGTTGGTTTTGAAAAAGGGAAGCAGATGCTTCCCTTTTTTTATGTGTATTCGCTTCGTCTGTGATACCCTGCCATTGGTCTTGTCATACATCTTAATAGAAAGAAAAAGGATTACCTTGTAGTTTGACTAGGTGGCGGCCTTCATGAATCTTCCTTGGTATTACTTTGGGGTTTCTTTGTAGTTTTTGGGAGTTACCTTGGAGTTTCTTTGGAGTATACTTGGACAATCCTTCGACAAAACCACCTTTTTTCCTAGGAAACTCCAAGCATACTCCAAGGAAGGTCGAAGAAAGGTATAGGTATCTATTATTTAACCCCTAACTTATAACCCACAATCACAACTCACACCCCTTAACCCCCAACCCCTTAACCCCCAACTCCCAACCCATAACTCCCAACCCATAACTCTCAACCCATAACCCCCAACCCATAACTCTCAACCCATAACCCCCAACCCCCAACTCATAACTCTCAACCCATAACTCTCAACCCATAACCCCCAACCCTTAACCCCAACTCCCAACCCATAACCCATAACCCCCAACCCATAACCCATAACCCCCAACTCCCAACCCATAACCCCCAACCCATAACCCGCAACCCCCAACCCATAACTCCCAACCCCCAACCCATTTTCCATATATTCATTTAATTTAAGTAGTTATCAGCTATTTATTTGAGTTTTTGTTACCTTTGCAGTCATTATCTTTTAGAATATGATACATTCAATGACTGGGTTTGGTAAAGCATGCTTACAATTACCCACAAAAAAAATCACAATCGAAGTGAAGTCACTTAATAGTAAGAATCTAGACTTAAACGTGCGTTTGCCGTTAAGTTATAGAGAAAAAGAGTTGACTTTGCGCAATCAAATTGCTCTAGAGCTAGAACGTGGAAAAGTAGATTTCTCTTTGTTCTGCGAGATTACTGCAGAAGAAACATCGAGTAAAATCAACGCTCCAATCGTATTGGCGTACATTGAGCAAATGAAGGCGATTATACCGAATGCCGATGCAACAGAGTTGATGAAAATGGCCGTTCGTATGCCCGATGCATTGAAGGTAGAACGCAGTGATTTTGATGAAACAGAATGGAAAGAGATTGAGGTTGTAATCCAAGAAGCGATTCAAAGCATGAAAGCCTTCCGCGTAAGCGAAGGAAAGTCATTAGAGAATGATTTTAGAGCCCGTATAACGAATATCTTCACTTATATGGATCAAGTATCATTATTAGATAAAGAACGCATCGTAAGTGTAAAAGAACGCCTTCGTGCAAATCTATTGGAACTGCAATTAAACATTGACGAAAATAGATTTGAACAAGAGGTAATTTACTACTTAGAAAAACTGGATATCACAGAGGAAAAAGTGCGTTTATCCAAACACCTTGAGTATTTCTTGGAGACCCTTGGAGGTACAGAAGCAAATGGACGTAAATTAGGATTCATTGCACAAGAAATGGGAAGGGAAATTAATACCATGGGGTCTAAATCCAACCATGCAGAAATGCAAAAGATTGTCGTAAAGATGAAAGACGAGTTGGAAAAAATCAAAGAACAGGTATTAAACGTATTATAAAGACAACACAAGCATAAGATGAATAAAGGGAAATTAATCGTTTTTTCTGCTCCTTCGGGATCTGGGAAGACGACAATCGTACGTCATTTATTAGAGCAAGGAGATTTAAATCTGGATTTCTCTATTTCTTGTACCTCACGTGAGGCGAGAACAGGAGAGGAGAATGGAAAAGATTATTACTTCATTTCTTTGGATGATTTTAAGAAGCACATTAAAAATGATGATTTCTTAGAGTGGGAAGAGGTATATCGCGATAATTTTTATGGTACACTAAAGGCGGAAGTTGAACGCATTTGGGCTTTGGGCAAAAATGTTATTTTTGACATTGATGTGGCTGGAGGATTGCGTATCAAACGCAAATTTCCTGATGAAACACTTGCTGTTTTTGTGAAACCACCAAGTATAGATGAGTTGAAAATCCGCTTGAAAAAGCGTTCAACTGAAAGTGAGGATAAAATCAATATGCGCATCGCTAAGGCTTCAGTAGAATTAGCAACAGCGCCTCAGTTTGATACCATTATTAAGAACTACGACTTGGATACAGCAAAAGAAGAAGCTTACCAATTGGTGCGTAACTTTGTAAAATAAGAAGAAATGAAAATTGGTTTGTATTTCGGAACCTTTAATCCCGTACATATCGGACATATAGTGATTGCCAATCACATGGTTCAATATACGGATTTAGATGAGGTTTGGATGGTGGTAACGCCCCATAATCCCCTAAAGAAAAAGAAGGGATTACTCGAAGACTTTCACCGTTTGCACATGGTTAATCTAGCTACAGCTGATTATGACCATATTCGACCATCTGATATTGAATTTAACTTGCCTCAGCCCAATTATACGACCAATACCATGGCCTATTTGCATGAGCGTTTTCCCAAACACGAGTTTGCCTTGATTATGGGAGAAGACAATTTAGATTCTTTACCAAAATGGAAGAATTACGAAGTATTGCTGGAGCAATATAAAATATACGTGTACCCGCGTTTAGATCGCGACAGAGTAGAAGAAAGCCCGCTGATGCAACACCCGCACATTGTAAGAGTGGAAAATGCACCCGTGATGGAGATTTCCGCTACTTTTATTCGAACAGCAATCAAAGAAGGAAAAAACGTACAACCACTAGTAGATAAAGAGGTGTGGAAATATATCGACCACAATCTGTTTTATAAAAAATAAGAAAATTGGAAAAGGGCTGTTCAACAGCTCTTTTTCTATATCATACACTAAGAGAGAAGGATCTAAACGAATTGCTAGTATCTAGAAGAATACGGTATATCCTTGCTTAGTACACAAGAGAATGAAGTAAAAGTCTTAGAACTATAGCGTATTGTTTTACAATTTTTCAATTGTTTGCATTAAGTTTTTTAGTTACTTTTGACGTATTATAAGCTAAAATTATGAGTGATTATCCAAAGTTTGCAGTAATTGGAGGGGGAAGTTGGGCGACAGCTATCGTAAAAATGCTAAGTGAAAATCTAGGGCAAATTGCCTGGTACATGAGAAATGAGAATGCGATAGAAGAAATTAAGGTAAACCATCATAACCCTAATTATTTAAGTTCTGTTGAATTTGATATCAACCAGTTGTTATTGACGAATGATATTAATAAGGCTGTTTCTTATGCAGATTACGTAATCTTCGCTATTCCTTCCGCTTTTTTGAGCGAAGAAATG
Source organism: Myroides sp. TSA_177.3 (assembly GCF_052691955.1). Classification (NCBI taxonomy): domain Bacteria; kingdom Pseudomonadati; phylum Bacteroidota; class Flavobacteriia; order Flavobacteriales; family Flavobacteriaceae; genus Myroides; species Myroides sp. TSA_177.3. The sequence goes on along the minus strand of NZ_JBQZGD010000003.1, from coordinate 356,924 downwards.
GAACAACTATACGTTAGTTTAGAAAATAAAGTGGTGATTTCAGCCATTAAGGGAATTATTCCTGAAACCAGCTTAATTGTTGGAGAGCATTTCCATCAAACTTATGATGTTTCGTATGATAATATCGCCGTGATTACAGGGCCTTGTCATGCTGAAGAGGTTGCTCTAGAGCGTTTGTCTTACCTTACGATTGCTTGTCGTAACGAAGAACATGCGAAAGTCATTGAAAGTTGCATCAGCAGCCATTATATCAAAGTAAAACTAACGGATGATATTATCGGAACAGAATATGCTGCCGTGTTGAAAAATATTTATGCCATTGCTTGTGGAATGGCACATGGATTAGGCTATGGCGATAACTTTCAAGCGCTATTGATGAGTAATGCTATTCGAGAGATGAAGAAATTCATCAAGAAAGTGCACCACATGAAACGCAATATTAATAACTCGGCCTATTTGGGGGATTTATTAGTAACGGGGTATTCGCTCTTTTCTCGTAACCGCATGTTTGGTAATATGATCGGGAAGGGGTATACAGTAAAATCAGCACAGATGGAGATGAATATGGTGGCAGAAGGGTATTACGCAGCAAAAAGTGCCTATGAACTCAATGCAAAATACGGTGCTAAAACACCTATTATCAATGCGGTGTACGATATCTTGTACAACGGCAAGGATCCGAAGAAAACATTTAGAAAGTTGACTGAAAAATTAGATTAAAAAAGTTTAAAAAAGACCGTTATTGGTTTTTTTATCACATAAAGCAATATAATTGGCTGATATACAGTTTTTTATGTTGCTTTTTTTATTTTTAGCCTGTATTGAAAAATAGTTGTAAATTGTTGATATCTAATTTGTTATAACGCTTTGTCTAGGGGGAAAATATATCAACTAGTTTTGTCCTGTTAAAAAAATAAATAAAATGGATCATTTAATTAATCACCCTGGCCTGTTGGCTGTTTTTGGAATTGTAGTATTAGTTATGCTTTTGTTGGATTTAGGTGTTTTCAATAGAAATAGCCATGTGGTTTCAACAAAAGAAGCGTTAATTTGGACGGTAGTATGGATCGGTTTAGCCATGGTATTTAGTGGCGTTATCTATTATTACATGGACTTCGAAAACTTTGCGCGCTTCCAATCCGCTTATTGGATAGAAAAAGCCTTGTCCATCGATAATCTTTTTGTATTCATTTTGGTGTTTACCTTTTTTAAAGTACCGAAAGAATTACATCACCGCGTATTGTTCTGGGGAATTATTGGAGCTTTAGTCTTTAGAGCTATCTTTATCTTTGCTGGAGTTGAGTTAATTAACCATACGTATTTACCAGCATTTGAACTGTTTGGTCATCAAGTTGAAATTAACGTTGTCTTGACTATTTTCGGGGTTTTCTTATTGGTTTCGGGAATCAAATCTTGGTTTGCCAAAGAAGATCACAGTGAAGAACAAGACTTAACCAAGAATTTCGCTGTACGCATGGTACATAAGTTCTTTAAAGTGAGTAATGAATACGACGGAGATAAATTCTTTACCGTTAAGAATGGAGTAAAAATGGTAACTCCACTTTTCGTAGCATTGATGGTGATTGAGTTTACCGATTTAGTTTTTGCGGTAGATAGTATTCCAGCGATTTTCGCTATTGCACCTGATGATCCATTCATTCTATATACATCGAATATCTTTGCGATTTTAGGATTGCGTTCGCTTTATTTCCTACTAGCTAATTTCATGGATAAATTCTCGAAATTGAAATATGGTTTGGCAATTATCTTGTCTTTCATCGGAGTGAAGATGATTATCTCTCCTTTTGTACATATTGATTCGCTCGTTTCTTTGGCTGTTATTGCAAGTGTATTGACCCTATCTGTGGTACTTTCTCTGCTGTTTCCTCCCAAGAAAAAGGATGTTTCAGAAATCTAATATAAACACATAAAAAAAAGCTGCCTTAGTTTAGGCAGCTTTTTTGTTTTTAAGGATGTGCTAGTTATTTCTTAGGACTAGCTTTTCCTTTGTGGCACATATTACAAGTGACCGCATTAATATTTTCAGGATTGGGATCATTGTTCCAATTGAAATTTTCTACATTGATTTTGCGGGTCATCACAATCATATGACGAGCAAATTCCTTTTCTTTTTTAGCGTCAGAAGCAAAATCTAAACCATCACCTTCTGCTGCAGGAGCATGGCAATAACTACATTTTACCCCTAAAGCAGCACTATATTCTTTCATCACTTTTTTCAACTCTTCTTTCGAAATATCTTTCGGAAGTACGGTTAAATTTTTCCATTCCGTTGGGTCTACTGTACTTTCCGTTACCACCGTGGTGTTTGTAAATGAAAGTAAGCTAATCATTAAGCCGAAAAAGCCTAATACTATACAAGTGTTTTTTAGTTTCATATCTTTTCACAATTTGAGTTGATGAACTAAGGTAGGAAAACTAACATTCGGAATAAATATAAATAAGGATGCAAGGACTTGGTTTCTACCTATTTTGAGGCAGTAATTCCATTTTTTTCTGCGTATGCAAGCTTGGCTAATGATTCATCTGTTATACTTTTAGCAGGGAACACGAAATTTTTATCATAAAGCTTATTACCCTGAAAGTACGTAAGCATAAAGGTATTGTGTAAATCAAAAATAGCTTCATCTAATAGCTCTACTTTGATGCATTCACCTGCTGCTAATGAGGGAAAAGCATGTCTGAAAATACTTGAATTTCTCTTTTCTCCATTCAGTTCTCCTTCTGCTTTAGAAACAACTAAAATAGCTTCGATGATTTCTTGTGTATTGTTAAATAGATAAGCATACCAAGCATCTTGTAAAAAATCTTCGTTATACTCCTTTACAACTGCAATTTCAACATTTTTTACTTCTGGTATTTCTATGTCTTTTTTCATGGGAATAAAATTTAGGCAAAGATAAAATTATTTCTGCGATTCTACTTTTTGTTTTGAAATCAAAGTTTGGCCTGATGTTTGGTATATAGAAACTAATAATGATAGTTTTTTGGTTTTGGTTTTGTAAAAAGCCTTTCACGCCATCGCGTGAAAGGTTTTTTTATGGAAAGAGTTAAAAAAGTTGTAACGTTTCACTTAAGGGGTATACTAATGAGGTAAACTACTAAAAAACAAGTATGATGTACAACTGGTTCTTTACTTTAGAGCGGAAGCGTTTAGCCAGAGGAAACAAGAGCAATATGGATATTGTGGTTCTCATTTTCAAGTGGCTCGCTATTATTTATTTTGCCGCTATGATGTTGCTTGCTGGAATTGCGACTTATCACGGCATTCAAGAATATTTCACTACAGCAACTCCCATCGAAATGGTAAGTCGCTACCTGATTTATTATTTTGCAGTGGAACTGATGTTTCGCTTTTTCTTGCAAAAAGGACCTGTAGCAACGATAAAACCCTATCTGATTCTCAATATTCCGCGTTCAAAGATTGTATCCTTTTATGTAGGAAAAACGTTTTTGAGTGCATTTAATATCGTACAATTGTTCTTCTTAATTCCATTTGCCATTGTTGCGATTGTGGAAGGAGAAAGTGGAATTGCAGTTTTAGCCTGGACACTAGCGGTCTACAGTATTGTATTTATGATGCATTGCGTCGCGATTTTAATGAGTGCCTATGCACCGGTATTCTATGGGGTAATCGGATTTGTAGCGCTTTGTTTTGGATTGCAGTATTACGATATTGTCGATCCTACTTTATATACCCAGTATTTTTATGTTGTACCTTATCAATATCCGCTAAGTGTGATTGGGTATTTCTTGCTTTTGGGAGTCTTCGTTTGGAGTACCTATCGTTTCTTTCTTAAGCGAATGTATTTGGACGATTTAGAAAAAGTACGCATCAAAGAAGGAATTGCATTAGAGATGAGTTGGCTAGACCGCTTTGGTCGCTATGCGAGCTTTTTGCGCAACGATGTTCGTCTGATTGTCAGAAACAAAAGGGCTAGGGTAACGGTATTGATGAGTATTATTTTTCTTTTCTACGGGGTCTTTATGTTTAATACCTCTGGAAAGGAAGCGATGCCAATGACTTTTGCTGTGTTTCTTGCTTTCTTCTCAACAGGAGGATTCTTGATGTTATTTGGACAATATGTACCGAGTTGGGATTCTTCCTACTATCCGTTGCTGATGACGCAAAACGTATTATACCGCGATTACCTCATGTCTAAGTGGTTGATTATCGCTTTGGGTACGCTCGTTTCGACGATACTGTGTTTCTTCTATATTTTTGTGGACATGAAGTTGTTCTACTTGATTCTCGCTATGGGAATCTTTAATATAGGAATCAACGGTTATTTTGTTCTTTGGGGAGGAGCATACCTCAAAACGCCAATGGATTTAACCGCAGCAAAAAATGTATTTGGAGATAAAAATGCGTTTAATCTTCGCGTGATGCTTATTAGTATGCCTAAAGTATTGCTACCCGTTCTCTTTTATTTTATCGGTTCGTTGATCTATCCGTTTTGGGGAGGTTTTGTCTTGTTGATTCTAATCGGATTAGCTGGAATGTTCCTGCATAAACAAGCATTCCGATTTATTGAAAAAATTTACACCCGTGAAAAATACGCAGCACTAGCTGCTTATAAAAAATAATAATTGTTATGATACAAGTAGATAATTTACATAAAACATATAATGGAGCTACGGTTCTACAGTTAGAAGCATTAAGCATTGGACAAGGCGAGAGTATTGGCTTGGTTGGGAATAACGGAGCTGGTAAAACAACTTTTTTTAGTTTGTTACTCGATTTGATTCAACCCAGTTCAGGGCATATTTATTCCAAAGGACAGTTGGTATCTTCTTCTGAACAATGGAAAAACTATACCACCGCTTTTTTAGATGAGACGTTCTTAATTGGTTATTTAACAGCAGAAGAATATTTCGTCTTTTTAGGAAGTTTACGCGGTTGGTCTAAGACAGATGTTGAAGCCTTTGTTTTAGAACACAGTGCGTTCTTTAATGGAGAAGTATTGAATCAAAAGAAATACATTCGCGATTTTTCTAAAGGAAACCAAAAGAAGATTGGGATCATCGGAGCTTTTATTGGGAATCCAGAATTGGTCATCTTAGATGAACCTTTTGCAAATCTCGATCCATCTACGCAAATTCGATTGAAAGAATTGGTGAAACAAAAACGAGAAACTCGTACTATGACAATCATCATTTCGAGTCATGATTTACAGCATACTTATGAGGTATCCGATCGTATTATCGCCCTTGAAAAAGGAGTATTGAAACACGATGTATTGACTGAAACGTTAACATACCAAGAACTAGAAGGCTTTTTTAGTACAGTAAATTAAAAAATAGACCACACGTTATCATATAGCAGCGCTCCCAAACGGAGCGCTTCTTTTTTTGTATTTTGTTACGCAATTTTATGATTTACATTGATTTATAATCCCCTTTTCTTTTGTATTTTGCATAGATTTATTTTGTGCCTTTAAGCAATTATTCGAAATGAAAAATAAAAGCGTTGAGGTAAATTAATTCTTCGTGAAGATTGATTTACCCCAATATTAGTGGATGATACCCTTTAATTTTTAACAATATTTGCATAAAGTATTAAAAAGTGATGTATTTTTACTGTCTTGTGAATAATAATAGAGTAAAAAAATAGTTGTTATATAAAGTTTAACCTAGATATTGAAAACAAATTTTGTCATTCGGATAGGAGGAATTATCCTGCTAATTATATCTTTTATAGCGTGTTCTGTAAAAAAGGATAAGATGTTGAATCGAGGATATCATGCTTTAACAACAAAGTACAATATTCTATTTCACGGTGATGAATCTTATACGGAAGCACTTGACGCTTTAAAGGAAGGTTATTTTGATGACTATTGGGAAATCTTACCGGTAGAGCGTATTCAAATTGAAGTTGACCCAGAACGAGAATTTGAAAAAGGTGTATCCCTCGAATCTAAACAAGGGAGTCTCTTGGATAATTTGGCGGTAGCCGGAACAGACTTAGGTACTCCTGAAAGTACGGATGGCCAAGGATTCACGAGAGCTGAAAACAAAGCAGTAAAAGCAATTCAGAAGCACTCCATGTATATCAAAGGGAGAGAGCGCAACAGTCAAATGGCGAATGCGTATTTACTGTTGGGGAAATCGCGTTATTACGATGGGCGTTTCGTACCTGCTCTAGAAGCTTTTAACTATATTCTATACAAATATCCAGATAGTGATTTAATTGGAGAAGCAAAAGTATGGCGTGAGAAAACGAATTTGCGCTTGCGCTATGATGACTTAGCGATTAAAAATTTAAAAGAATTATTGCGTGAACGCAAAGGACGATTAAACAAACAAGTGGAATCGGATGCCTATGCGATGTTAGCGCAAGGGTATATCAATCTCGAGCAATTAGACAGTGCAAGTACAGCATTGAAGTCAGCCGTGGGGTTGGTATCCAATCAAGAAGAGAAAGCAAGATATAACTATATTTTAGGCCAGTTAAATGGTCGCTTGGGTAAAAAAGAAGACGCTACGCATCATTTTGAAAACATTATTGAGATGAATCGCAAGGCACCGAGAACCTATACGGTGCATGCCTATGCAGAGATTTTTGAATTAACAGGGGCAAAGCAAACAGATTCTGTAGCCTTTTTAAAACAATACAACAGCTTGTTGAAGGATCGCGATAATCGACCATATCTTGATGTGTTGAATCGTCAAGTTGGGCTTTTTTACCGGGATATTGGGAAGGAAGACAAGGCGCTTGCATATTTGAAAACGGCGGCTAAAGAAGGAAGAGAAGATAAACAGCTGAAAGCGAGAAACTTTTTGAGCATTGCTGATATTTATTTTAATTCTGCTGGATATGCTGTAGCTGGTCAATACTATGACAGTGCTTTGGCGTTGTTGCCTCCGAAAGCAAAAGAAACCTTTCGCATTAGCAAGCGTAGAGAATCGTTACGTGAAGTGGTTGATTTAGAGGTGGTCGCACATAAAAATGACAGTATACTGCGTTTAGTTGCCATGTCACCAGAGGAGAAAGATGCTTATTTCCAGACGTTTATTGATGAATTGCGCAAGGAAGACTTTAGAAAAATGCAAGCGAATTTGGGTACAAAAAACAATTCGGGCGCAGACTTTTTTAATGTAGTCAATTTTGGTGAAGCCATTGAGAAATCATTTGGAGAAACCAACTTCGGAAGCATGGGCGGAAAGACAACGTTTTATTTTTACTCCAATCAAGCCTTGACCCGTGGACGACAAGATTTTAAACGCCGTTGGGGGAATCGAGCCTTAACGGACAATTGGAGATGGAGCGCAATGCAGTCTTCGATGAATATGAACAATGAAGAGGAGGAGGAAGAAGCGTTAGCTGAAAATCAGAAGAAGGAGAACAAACAGGATGATTTTGTTGATCCACGCTATCAATTGGATACCTATGTGGGTAAAATTCCTTCAGATAGTACCCAGATTGCCAAGTTAAAAGAGGATAGAGACTTAGCTTATTTTGAATTGGGTGCGATTTACAGCGAGCGTTTTGGAAAGATTGATGAAGGAATCGATCGATTGGAACGATTGTTGACCTTTGATCCTAAAGAGCGATTGATTTTACCTACGATGTACAAGCTGTATAAGCTCTATCAAGAAAAAGATCCAGCAAAAGCAGCCCAGATGAAAACGCAGATTATTGCTACTTATCCAGAATCTAGATATGCGAAATTGATGCAAAACCTAAGTGTAGGCAGCGATGGTGATTTAGCGCCAGAACAAGTATATGCAGGAATTTATCAAGTATTCAAGGCAGAAAATTATGAAGAGGCCAAGGCGATGATGAAGCATGCATTGGAAAGCATTGACGATGCGTATGTCAGCAAGTTTGAGCTATTGAATGCCATGATAATTGCCCGAACGGAAGGGGTGAAGAAATACAAAGAAGCCTTGAATTACTTAGCCTTGACGTATAGCTCAACGGCAGAAGGTAGAGAAGCTTCTCAGTTATTGGAACGCGTAATACCTGCTTTAGAAGGAAAACAGTTTGCAACAACAGATTCAAGTAACTGGAAAATAATCGTTGCTGTACCAACAGAAAAAATAGCTGATTTTGCAACGATAAAAGCCAATATGCAGCGTTTGGCTGGTGTGGAGTCGGGTACAGGATTGAAATTTACAGAAGATTATTATACTGCTTCTGCGAAGATATATGTCTTACATGGTTTTAAATCCAAAGTAGAGGCAGAGCGAATGATTGGTCGTTTGGGCGATGACCCAGCTTATATTCCAATTATGCAAGAGGATTATAGCGTCATTCAGATTAAAAAGAATTTAGAGGAATACAAGGCTCCAGGAATTGTGGAGCCCTAATAAATGTGTTTACAATGTTTGATAAATCGAAAAAGAAAGCAAAAGGAACAGGATTAGATTTGTTGGGACAAACAAATCGTATTGTTGAAGGGACAACGATCAAAGGCGATATTGAAGCAATAGCAGATATTCGAATTGACGGAGTCATTGAGGGGAATGTTGTGGTTAAAGGACGATTAGTGCTGGGACCTATAGCGAGAATTGTGGGGAATATCAGTTGTGAAAACAGTGAGATTGAAGGTGAAATAGTAGGGAATATTCTCGTGAATGATTTGCTTACTGTAAAATCTGCTGCTCGAATCAAAGGCGATATCAAAGTAGGGCGCTTAGCGGTTGAACCGGGTGCTAAGATTGATGTAAAATGCCAAATGGTTGGCAATGAGCAGTTATCCTAATGACAGAAAAGAAATCACCCAATAAGTGGTTGTCTTTACTTAATATCCCCATCCAGATGGGGATAATTATTTATTTATCACACCGTTTAGGTGTCTGGTTAGATGGGAAGTACGAGTTGGAAGGAGGAATTGCAAATAAAATTTGTACGTTATTGGGAGTAGGATTAGCTTTGTACCAAGTTATTAAACAAGTTAATCAGTTAAATAAATAAAAGAATGGATAAAGAAACCGTACAAATTGGATTAAAACTTTTTATTGGTTTAGTCGTAGTATTTGCTTTGCATTATGCCGTTGTGGCTTTTACCGATGCAGGAGATTCGTTAATCGAGCTCGGATATAGCTTAGAAAAATTCTACGGATTTGAATTTATCTTTTCCATTATCATCTTTTTTGCGATGTTTGGAATCAAAAATAGTCTGCCTAATAATTTGGGTTTTGTCTTCTTAGGATTCATTACAATGCGATTAATTGCGAGTTATTTATTCGCAAAAGATGGGCTAAATCACGAAATGACAGACGAAGGATTCAAATACAATTTTTTAGTGATTGTGTTGGTTTTCCTTGGCGGGGATGCATTTATCGCCTATAGTATTTTAAATAAGAATACTACGTCGAACGAAACTAAGTAAAAAAAGTTTGATATAAAGGTATGATAATACAAGAATTATTGTACTTTTGCACAAAATTTTAGGAACCAAAATATTCAAGAAGTTAAGATATGGTGACTCTCAAGAAATCACTGAATTTATTAGCAGCTGTTTTATTTACAGCCTCGTCGGTATTTTCGTACGCGCAAACAACTACTCAAAAGCTTGAAAACTCAATTCAAGAAGCTGAGCAATCTATTGAAAGAACCCTTGAACACGTTGAGGGAGAAGAAATAGAAAACCCTGCTGAATTGACTCAAGCTCAGAAAGTTCAGGCTCATATTAAGCATCACTTAGCTGATGATTATTCTTTTGTTTTCGTTTCAGATGAAGAAACAGGTAAAAACTACGGTTTTCCATTACCAGTTATCTTAATTGACAACGGTCTTAAAATCTTCATGTCTTCTGAATTTGACTACGGAAAACAAGTAGTTGAGAAAGATGGACAGTTTTATAAATTATACCACGGTAGAATCTACAAAACAGATGCTGAAGGTACAATCACGTACGACGAAGCACACCACCCTACAAATGAGAAACCACTTGATTTCTCTATCACAAAGAACGTAGCTTCTTTACTTTTTACTACAATTTTAATGTTTATCCTTTTCTTAGGATTAGCAAAAACATACAAAAACGGACCAAACAATTTACCAAAAGGAATCGCAAGAGGATTAGAGCCTTTAGTGCTTTATGTTCGCGATGAAATGGCAGTGCCAAATATTGGTAAAGCAAAATACAAAAAGTTCATGCCGTATTTGCTGTCTGTTTTCTTCTTGATTTTCATTTTGAATATCTTGGGATTAACTCCACTAGGATTTAACGTTACAGGAAGTATTTCAGTTACTGCTTGTTTGGCAATCTTCACTTTTGTTATCGTGCATTTTTCTGCAAACAAAGAGTACTGGAAACACATGTTGTGGATGCCAGGAGTTCCAGTGCCGATGAAAATCATGTTAATGCCAATTGAGATTTTAGGTGCAATTATTAAACCGTTCTCATTAATGGTGCGTTTATTCGCTAACATTACAGCTGGTCACTCGGTAGTATTCGGATTAATTGCAATCATCTTCGTTATGAAGGAAGCTTTAGGAACTGGTGGAGCAATTGGAATCGGATTCTTCTTATCTACGTTCTTAGTTGTATTAGAAATTTTAGTTGCTTTCTTACAAGCGTTTATCTTTACTATGTTATCGTCATTATTTATTGGTATGGCTGTAGCAGAACATGATCACGAAGAAGCACATTAATCAAAAGAGAAAATAAAAATAGAGTATAAATAAATTTGTTTAATTAATATTAAATTCAATACTATGACAATCCCAACTATCATTGGTGCAGGTTTAATCGTAATCGGAGCTGGTTACGGTTTAGGTAAAATTGGTTCTTCTGCAATGGACGCTATTGCTCGTCAACCAGAAGCTGCTGGAAAAATCCAAACTGCAATGATTATCATTGGAGCTTTATTGGAAGGTTTAGCATTCGGTGCTTTAATCTTAGGTAATTAATCCAAGTCAGTACAAAGAGTTTATCTGCAACGGTTGGTTGCAGGTAAACTTCTTATTTTAATTAAACAAAATCAGATATTAAAAAGTATAATTTTAGATAATGGATAAGTTAATTAACGATTTCAGTTTTGGACTATTTTTCTGGCAACTAATTATTATGATAGTAATTGTTGTTATCTTAGGAAAATTCGCGTGGAAACCAATTGTAAATGCTTTAGAAGCTCGTGAAGAGGGTATTACTGATGCATTAGCAGCTGCAGAAAACGCTAAAAGAGAAATGGCTAATTTAAAAGCAGATAACGAGAAGTTATTAGCTGAAGCTCGTGCGGAGCGCGATACTTTACTAAAAGAAGCTCGTGAGATCAAAGAAAAATTGATTGCAGATGCTAAGACAGAAGCGGAAGCTCAGGGTGAAAAATTAATCGCTCAAGCAAAAGCTACAATTGAAAGCGAGAAAGCTGCGGCTATTCTTGACTTAAAAACGCAAGTTTCATCTATTTCAATTGAAATCGCTGAAAAATTATTGAAAGATCAATTATCTAACAAAGAAGCTCAAGCTAAATTGGTTGAGAAAATGTTAGATGATGTAAAATTAAACTAATATCACTATGGTAAGCACAAGAGCTGCGGCACGTTATGCAAAAGCAATGCTTGAGGTTTCTTTAGAAAAAGGAAATGTTGATGCTATCAATGGGGATATGATCCTTATTTCTCAATCAATAGCTCAAAGCAGTGAATTGAAGGTGTTTCTTACAAATCCGATTGTTAAAGATCAGTTGAAATTAAATGCTTTATTAGAAGTATTCGCTGGAGTTAATGAAGGAACAAAAGAACTATTCAACGTTTTAAAAGCAAATAGTAGATTTGGAATTTTAGAAGCAACGGCTTTAGCGTTTCAAAAACAATACGATTTGTATAAAGGTATTGAGAAAGTAACTGTTACTACAGCAATGCCTATTGATGCTAGTATAGAGGCTAAGGTACTTGAGAAAGTAAAAACTTTAGCTCCTGGAAAAGAAGCGGTAATTACAAATATTGTAGATGAATCAATCTTAGGAGGGTTTATCTTGAAAATTGGAGATATCCAATACAATGCTTCTTTAGCAAATCAATTACAAGTATTAAAAAGAGAATTAATTAAGTAAAAAAATCACCGCACGAATTTTCGTGTATAAACATAGATAAAAATGGCGGACATTAAACCAGCTGAGATTTCAGCGATTTTAAAGAAACAATTATCTGGATTTAGCTCTGAGGCTTCTTTAGAAGAAGTTGGTACAGTACTAGAAGTAGGAGATGGAGTTGCTCGTGTTTACGGGTTAACAAATGCGGAGTACGGAGAGCTAGTTGTATTTGACAACGGATTAGAGGCAATGGTACAAAACTTAGAAGAAGATAACGTAGGTATTGTATTGTTAGGTTCTTCTGTTGGTGTAAGCGAAGGTGCTACAGTTAAAAGAACAGGTCGTATCGCTTCTCTACGCGTAGGAGAGAAAATGGTAGGACGTGTTGTAAATACGTTAGGACAACCAATCGATGGTAAAGGTCCTATCGAAGGTGATTTATATGAAATGCCATTGGAGCGTAAAGCACCAGGTGTTATCTACCGTCAACCAGTAACTGAACCATTACAAACAGGTATTAAAGCAATTGATGCAATGATCCCTGTTGGACGTGGACAACGTGAGTTAGTTATTGGTGACCGTCAAACTGGAAAAACTACGGTTTGTATCGATACAATTCTTAACCAAAAAGAATTCTATGATGCAGGTCAACCAGTTTACTGTATCTATGTTGCTATTGGACAAAAAGCTTCAACTGTTGCAGCGATTGCTAAAACATTAGAAGAAAAAGGTGCAATGGCTTATACAATCATTGTTGCGGCTAATGCATCAGATCCGGCTCCAATGCAAGTTTACTCTGCTATGGCAGGTGCTGCAATCGGAGAATACTTCCGTGATACTGGTCGTCCAGCTTTGATTATTTATGATGATTTATCTAAACAAGCTGTTGCTTACCGTGAGATGTCTTTGATCTTAAGAAGACCACCGGGACGTGAGGCTTACCCTGGAGACGTTTTCTACCTTCACTCAAGATTATTAGAAAGAGCTGCTCGTGTTATTGGTGATGATGAAATCGCTAAAAACATGAATGACTTACCTGAGTCAATCAAACCTTTCGTTAAAGGTGGTGGATCATTAACAGCTTTACCTATTATTGAAACACAAGCGGGTGACGTTTCTGCTTATATTCCAACAAACGTAATTTCGATTACGGATGGACAGATTTTCTTAGAGTCTGATTTATTCAACTCAGGGGTACGTCCTGCGATCAACGTAGGTATTTCTGTATCTCGTGTTGGAGGTTCTGCTCAAATTAAATCAATGAAAAAAGTAGCAGGTACATTAAAATTAGACCAAGCGCAATTCCGTGAATTAGAAGCTTTCGCGAAATTTGGTTCTGATTTAGATGCAGCTACAATGAACGTTATCTCTAAAGGTCAACGTAACGTTGAAATCTTGAAACAAGCAGTTAACGATCCTTATACAGTGGAAGATCAAGTAGCAATTATTTATGCTGGATCTAAAAACTTATTGAGAAATGTTCCTGTAAACAAAGTAAAAGAGTTTGAAAAAGATTTCTTAGAAGCTCTTAACGCACGTCACAGAGATATTTTAGATCAATTAAAAGCTGGTAAATTCGGTGACGAACAAACTAGTGTTTTAGAGAAAGTAGCTAAAGAATTAGCTTCAAAATATTAAGAATTTTTTGAAAGAGTCTAAGCTTGTCTAAAAGCTTATTCTCTTTCTGAATTATATACGTTTTCAAATGGCAAATCTTAAAGAAATACGCAATAGGATTTCTTCTATTGGATCTACAATGCAGATTACATCTGCGATGAAAATGGTATCTGCAGCAAAATTGAAAAAAGCTACGGATACGATTACAGCTATGCGTCCTTATTCAGAGAAGCTAACTGAGATTATTCAAAATGTTAGTTCTACTTTAGAAGGAGAAAATTCAAGTGTATATTCGCAAGTTAGAGAGGTAAAAAATGTATTGTTCATTACTGTAACTTCAAATAGAGGTTTATGTGGTGGTTTCAATGCTAACATTATTAAACAAATTAATGTATTAGCGAATACAGCGTACCAAGGAGCAAACATTGATTTATTGACAATTGGAAAAAAAGGAAATGATATTCTTAAAAAATCTTTCCACGTTGTTGACAATCAAAGTTCATTATATGATCATTTTGATTTTGAGCATACAGCAGTTATTGCTGAGCATGTAATGGAAGCGTTTGTGAATGAGAAATACGACTCTATTCAAATTGTATATAACCAGTTTAAAAATGCAGCTACTCAAAATGTAGTTACAGAGCAATTTTTGCCATTATTGCCAATCGAAACTGAAGCAACTGCAGCAGCATCTGATTATATTTATGAGCCTTCAAAAGAGGATATCATAGAGACCTTGATTCCTTTGTCGTTAAAAACACAATTGTTCAAAGCAATTGCTGACTCTGTAGCGTCTGAGCACGGAGCTCGTATGACTGCGATGCACAAAGCAACAGATAATGCACAAGAATTGAGAGATGCGTTGAAATTAACGTACAACAAAGCTCGTCAGGCTGCGATTACAAATGAAATTTTAGAGATTGTTGGAGGTGCAGAAGCATTGAAAAACTAATCGAAAAAATAATTATACTTTTTAAAAGGCGCTCTTTGGAGCGCCTTTTTTGTTTGTATAGGGTTTGTGGCTTCATTTCAACTTGTTTGTTGCTTAGATGCGTTAAAAAAGGGTATAGGGGGACGGTTTCTTTTGGGTATGGCAATAAAAAAAGCTCGGACGAGCCGAGCTTTTTAACTGTTGTTTCTATTTATTGAAAATAAATACTGTCGATTAAGAGTTCATAGGTTGAGCCACTTCCTGTTTTCAAAGAGAATACATCGCCGCTACCTGTACTGTTGTAAGCGGTGTCACTCAAATCAAGGGTTAGTTTGACCCATTGTCCACCAGTGTCTATTGTACCATTGTATTGGTTCGCTGTCGCCTTAACTAGATCTAAATTTGTTGAGGCGATAAATCCTGCGTTAAATGGATCATATCCACCCGCAGGTTTATTTACGTTGAATGAAAGCGATTTTTTATCAGAGGTTCCTTTTACCCAAAGAACTAATTTCGTTTTTCCTTCTGGAACTTGTTTTCCATTGATGGTAAATACAAAGTCATTGGCCGTCGTAGTTCCTGAGAGTTTCATTGCCGCTTTGCCATTTCGCCCTTCTCCGGGTGCTTGTGTAGCATACGATTTCAGTCCATGGGTACTCAATTTACTGGTAAATTCATCCCAGTTGTTGAAGTTAGTCAACATATCCGCTTCTGTTGGCTCCGGGTCTACTGGGTCAACAGGACCGCCATCATCTTCAACAGGTGTTCCATCTTCAAATCGGATTTCATCAATGACTAAGTCATAATTGGCTTTGTTTCCATTTTTGAAGCTGATAAACGTTCTCGTTCCTTCCGTATGGTATTGCCCATTGAAAGAGGTTAAATCCAAGGTGATTTTTACCCATTTACCTTGCGTGTCAATTTTACCATTGTATTTATTGGTTGTATTGTCTGGATTATTATCCATCGGTGTTTCATCGGCTACTACTATCTTACTGCGTGTTACATTTTCTAGGTTGTACGCTTTATAGTTGATACCATTAGCTCTGTGAATGTTGATGGATAAAGATCGTTCTGAAGTTCCCTTCATAAGGAAAGAAAGCTTCGTTGCATCTTTCGGCATTTTTACTCCTTGTACGGAGAAAAGATAACCATTTTGTTCTCTACTTCCTTTAATGGCTAAACCTGTTGAGTTTTTCCAACCTTGACCTTCTGCTTTTTGCCCTGTAGGGTCGCTCAATTGATTGTTAAAAATTACACGAAGAAAATCATCCCATTTTTCGAAATCAGCGCCAGGGAAAGCTAAGAATTTACCTGGTTCAACTGGCCCACCGTCGTCTGGTATAAGAGGGTCTTTCGTTAAGTCAAGATCTTCAATGACACGTGGATAAAACTGAACATTTTTATTGAAAATATCATAGATTCCTGTGATGTTACCACTTTTTGCTGGAATTTCATAAGAATGAAAATCATTTGCATAGGTGCTAGTTCTGATATTAAAAGTATTATCCTTATTGTCTACTACCGCTCTTAAGGTTTGCCCTTGCGCATCAACTTCTTTAGCGTCATATAATTTTTTTCCAACTAAGGAAGGGTCGAATTGTACATCTGTTACGGTAACTAATTTTCCTTTGTATTTTCCTTTGTCTTTTAGTAATTCGGCTACCGTTAGTTTGATAGTATAGTCTTCTATTTTGGCTTTTGTACAGTATTTACCAATATAAGCATTTACAGCATTTTTGGAAATATTGCTGATGTATTGACCGTTAATACCTCCTCCTATATTGATGATACTGTCATTGTTTTGGAGATATAATCCACCCAATTTTACATAAATAATTGTTCCTGGAGGATAGGCCGCATAGCTATCTGATTTGTCTAAGTTGACAAGAAGCAACGATTGTGTTTTCTCATCTAGTACATGTAACTTATTGTGGAAATTCCCTCCTTTATTACTAGAAACGACAACTCCTCGAAGAATGTCTTTGGAATCTCCCATATAAGGGCTAATAGCATTTCCTTTTATCGTTGAATAAAGATCGTCGATGGTTTTCGTTATCGTAACTTGAGGCTCCTCACATTTTAGAGAAGGAACCGAAAAGTCATCATTCTTTGCACAGCTCGACACGAATAGCGCCGTAAGTACAGTGAAAAATATGGATTTTAAAATTGTTTTCATAGAGTAAAAGAATTAGAAGTTGTAGTAAACGTTGACTGAGAAGTTACGGCCATACCCATAGAAATACTTGTTGCCAAATAGGTTGTAGGGACCGCTATTGCGTTGTACTTCTTGCTTATAATTGGAGTTTCTTGCTTGTTCAAATCCTCCTGTTTTATATTCTTTATCAAAGACATTATTGATGGAAGCAAAGAATCCAATAATCGATCGATCAGGCATACGCCAAGATTTTCCTCCTGTGATATTCACAAGGGTAAAATCATTTAGTTTTTCTTGCTTTAAGACTCTGCGTAGCGTTTCATCTGATAAATCTTCGAAAGGATGCCCTGCATTGCTATTATCAATAACAAAGTTTTGCGTTCTTCTAATAGCAGATACATCAGTATAAGCATCTGCTAAATAGTTGATGTTTGCTCCGATGAACCAGAATTTAGGATCTCGGTATTCTAATCCAAAGGATAAGGCCGTTTGAGGTCCGTTGGAAAGTTTGTATTTTTTAAGACTTGTTTCTCCATAATCAAATGTTCTAGCGAGATTATCAGAGGATAGGTAAACGTTGGGATTATTGGTGTAGAATGCCTGTCCTAAGGCTGCTGCTGCAGTCGCTTTTACAGTTTGTGTAATCTGATATTCCGCACCGATTTCCAATCCTAATTGTCTTTTGTTGATGCCTGTTATCATTTCGGATACAAACGATCCTCCATTGTTGTATAAGGCGCCTTCTTCATCTACTAATCCTACACCATCTCCATAGTAATAGTTGATTTTGGTTCCATTTTTACTTTCTGATAAATATCCCGTTACTCTAGCTTTTATTTGTGGTGTTCGCAAAATATAACTCCCATCTACGCTAAAAATATCCTCATTATCCAAATTGGGAACAAGGTAATTATTCACTCGGATATTGGCAAAAGTACTTTTAATGGATGGAGCCTGACTGATGTAAGCAATGTTGAAATCAAGCGCATGTTTACCTGTTATATGAAAGGTTGCACCTCCTTTAAACCCAAAATTATTAAAGCTTTTGTTGTCACTTTTTCCATAAGAATCATTCATGTAAACAGGGTTTTTATATAACCCTTCTCTTTGATATGAGGTATACCCTATGTTTTGCGCCAAGTAAAAATCAAAGAAATCATAATCAAAGACCACTTGCGTGAATACGTTAATTACATCAGCCGTAAGCTTGTAGTTGTAACCAAAACGATCACCTTCTTTCACTAGACGATTCGGACGATTGATGTCTTTATCTTGGAGCCCTGGTTTTTGGTACGTATCAATGTCCCTAAAGAAGGTTCCGCCTAATAAATCGGTTAATTTTTGGTAGTTATTGGAGTGTAATTTTCGGTAATTAACACCCGCATCTAAGGTTGTATTTGCATTGAGCTTCGTGCGAAATGTCGAATTAAATGAAAAGATATTTTCTTGTTGTCTATCTTCATATAGGACAACTTGACTTCCTTTATCATTTCCTGTATTAAGCTGATAAATAGAATTCCAATCTACTTGCCCTCCTTGACGGAAAGCTTCTCTATTTTGATCCGCTTGCCCCAAATAAGAAAGAGTCGCCTTTTTAAAGGGATCATTGTCATCTATATCGTCGAATTCCGCTGGGGACATTGCCCAATAACGCGGATCAATCTGCGTTAAATAGTAACTCGGTAAGTTTTTGTAATACGTCGGATCGGGATTTTGATTGTTCTGATAACCAAAACGACTATCCGCAATATGCCCGAATTGGTAAGAAGCAGTGGTAGTTAAGCTGCTTTTCTCATTGATATTCCAATAGTGGGTTAACATGAAAATGGGTTGCTCCACGTCTTTGTAGCGCGAATTTCGTTTATCTCCTCCTTGATATCCCCAATACGAATTGTATTTAAAGCCTTTGATATCGGCTTGTTCTTGGGTAATAGGAGCATTTTTTCCTCTTTTATTTTTCGCATAAATAGCAGAAAAATTTAAGCTATGGTTGTCGTTGAATTTCTTTTCTACTGCGGCAAATAAAGAAGCTGCATGGTAATTACTTCCTTCCCAATAGCCTTCTTTAGCGCCTCGATAAGAACCAGAGAAAACATAAGCCCATCCATTTTTATTCATCCCAGAAGAATGCGTGAAGGTTGGTCGCCAGTTATAATTCGTATTCGTTCCGATGAAAGTAGCTCGTGATCCTTTTCGAATATGAGAAGCCCGGGTAGAGATTGCTTGTGTTCCTAAAATACTACCAAACGTATAATCGGAAGGAGTGGAACCAGAAGAAAATTCCTGATTGCGCATCACGTCGTTTAATCCTCCCCAGTTGCTGAATTGTGGACGACCATCTAACATTCTGTTCATCTCAATTCCGTTGATTAACGTCTTGCCGTATTCATTGTCAAGTCCCCGTACTCGAAAGAAAGCCTGTCCCCAGTTGAATGCTGCAACCTGTTGGAATGGGTCTTTCGTTGCTTGTAATAATCCCGAAGACGTATCCGAACCAGAGTTGTCATCGCTAAGATCATTTTCAGTCAGGGTGATAAAGCCTATTTGGGCTTGCGTCACCAAATCTTCTTCAATGAAAATGTCGCCTAAATCAAGGGACTGACCCGCTTGAGCGTCTATGGGAAACTGTTTGCTAATAAATCCCGGATAGGATATCACAACAATTTGGTTGCCCATCTGATTGTTTTCAAGAACAAAGATTCCTTCACCATTGGTTAGAGTAGAAATGTTTGAGCCAACTACTCGTGCCACTACAGCATTGATAGGGGTTTGAGATTTGGCATCGAGTACTTTTCCTCTAATCTCGTGATTGCTTTGTGCATACGTAAATGTCGATACTACACCAAGCAAAACAAATAAAAGTTTCCTCATAAGTACGATTATGTATTAAAGTGCTAATCTAAAAAGTGCGATACTTTTTATACTAGTAAAGTTAAGTTTTTAAGGTAAAAACTGCTACTTTTGTAGGAAGTATTTTTGTAAATTACGTTAACTTATGAAGATTATGGTAAAAAAACTGATTTTATTGATATTTCTAGTAGGACTGGGTATAAACCTTCATGCACAAGAAAAAAAGTTTCAAATTCACACCATCGCATTTTATAATGTGGAGAATTTGTTTGATACCATTCGCGATCCTAAAATTTACGATGAAGAGTGGACTCCTGATGGGGCTCAGGCATGGACCAAGAAGAAATACGAAAAGAAAATTGATAATCTGACGCGCGTCATGTCCCAGATTGGCACGGATGAAAATCCAAAAATGCCAACTATTATTGGCGTTGCTGAAGTTGAAAATAGAGGCGTATTAGAAGATTTAATTCACGCACCAGCTATGCAAGCGGGCACGTATGATATTGTACACTATGATTCGCCAGATAAACGCGGTATTGATGTTGGGTTTTTATATAATACCACGCACTTTGTGCCGACGCATACCTCTAAACATACGCTGTATATTTATGATCAACTGAAAGGAAAAAAAGAGGATCCTGCGTCTCAAAAGCGTATTTATACGCGTGATCAATTGTTAGTAACGGGATTATTGGATGGAGAAGAAGTACATTTTATCGTTAATCACTGGCCTTCAAGAGTAGGAGGTGAAAAAGCAAGTAGCCCCAATCGCGAGGCTGCTGCAGCGCTCAATATGAAAATTATCGATTCTTTGCAGACCATCAATCCCCAAGCTAAAATTATTACAATGGGTGATATGAATGACGGCCCTTACAATAAGAGTATAAAAAAAGTGTTGAAAGCAGAGGGTGAGCGCAAAAATGTTCAACCTCAAGGATTGTTTAATCCAATGGAAAAAATGGCTAAGGATGGTTTAGGAACTTTAGCCTACCGCGATGCTTGGGATATCTTTGATCAAATGCTACTAACAGAAGCCTATTTACAAGATGGCTACGAGTCTTGGAAATATTGGAAAGCTAGAATATTTAAAAAACCATTTATGGTACAAGAAACAGGCCAATACAAAGGATATCCTTTGAGAAATAGTCACAGTGAACCTGGATTTAGTGATCACTTTCCTGTTTATATTTATTTAATTAAGGAACAATAATAAAGAAAGAGCGGCTCCTGAGCCGCTCTTGTTTTTTACTCATAGGTAGGATAGGTTGCTTTATTCTGAAAGTGGCTCTTCTTCAAAGCGAATTTCGTCCAGGATTAGGTTGTAATCACTGGGTATTGTCGCTGTTTTACCTCCAAAGCGAAACGTGAGAAAATCTCCTTCTCCCGTTGTG
Organism: Myroides sp. TSA_177.3; assembly: GCF_052691955.1. Classification (NCBI taxonomy): domain Bacteria; kingdom Pseudomonadati; phylum Bacteroidota; class Flavobacteriia; order Flavobacteriales; family Flavobacteriaceae; genus Myroides; species Myroides sp. TSA_177.3. Next base: position 335,968 of record NZ_JBQZGD010000003.1, on the reverse strand, counting down.
TTGTACCTAACGTCTTGTAACGGTAAGATGATTTTAATCCATTCACCCTGTGTGTCAATAATGCCTTTGTACTTATTGACATTGCCCTGTTGGTTGGTAAATGAGGTAGGTTGTACTATTTTACTGGTTGTGAGATGTTCCAAATTAAATGCAACATAAGCACCATCCGCTTGATAGAGATAAATAGACAAGGATTTCGCATTGGCTGTTCCTTTGAGTAAGAAAGATATAGCTGTTGCATTTGAGGGCACCTGAACCTGAGTTATGGTAAAGGCATTTTCTGTTTTTGTAGGGGAACCTCGAAAGGCTAATCCCGTTGAGTTGTTCCACCCTTCCTCTATAGCTTGCGTAGCGAATTTTAACCCAGGGCGCTTGAGTACTCCAAGAAACTGTTCCCAATTTTCGAAGTCTGCACCAGGAAAGACCAAAGATTGTCCTGGTTCAACGACGATGTGTACGGGTTCTTCTACATCTTCCTCCTCTTCTGTATCTTCCGAATCTGTCGTTCCCGCTTCAAAAGGGGATTGATCAAAGTTGAAATCCTCCAATACCCGAGGATAAAATTGAATTTGCTTACTGAATACATCTGCAATTCCAATAATAGTACCACTTTGTGCAGGAATAACGTAATCCGCAAAGTCCTTAGTCAATTTTCCTGTGCGAATATAAAGGCTATTCCCTTTTTGATCTACAATTTTGCGCAACGTATAGCCTTGTGCATCAACTTCTTTAGGGTCGTATAGTGTTTTACCAACCAATTTGCGATCAAATTGTACATTTTCGAGTAAAACCAATCGACCCGTATAGGTTTCTATCTCTTGCTTTAAGGTAGCTAAGGAGAGTTTCGTGGTATAAGCATCGAGATTTAAAGGCTCGCAGTACTTTTGAATGGTTGTGTTGATGGCATTTTTAGCAAGGCTACCAATGTATTTTTTACCCGCAGAAGAAGTGTAGATTCCACCGCCAATATTGAGTTTGCCAAAAGCATAGCTGTAATAGAGTCCACTTAAGGCGATGGCGATTTTTGTACCAGGAGGAAAGGCGGTAAAAGAAGCTCCCATTTCTAAATTGAGGACTGCGGGTACTTGTGTAATTTCATCAACAAGGTGTAATTTGTTGTAGAAATTTCCGCCTTGATCGCTGGAAATGACAACCCCAGTCAAGACGTCTTTAGTCTGACTAGGATACTGCTGAATGGTAGCGTCTGCTTGTACTTGCAACTGCTCAAGAGTTGTATTAGGCTCAAAGGTTGGAGTAACACAATCAAGAGTAGGGAGTGAAAAGTTGTCGTTTTTAGTACAGCCAAGCAACAGTAAGGCTGTGAAGCTGAGTGTGATTATTTTTTTTTGTAGCATTTGCATGGGTTGAAGATTAGAAGTTATAGTAAACTTGAATAAAAAAGCTACGTCCATAGCCAGACCAATATTTGGTGCCAAACATTGGATGATCTCCTTTGGAACCGGCGAGCTCTTCTGCGTACGTAGCATTTCTCGCTTGTTCGTATCCTCCTGTTCGGTAGGTCGTGTTCAAGAGATTTTGGACAGAAGCGAAGAAACCGAGGATGGTGCGATTCAACAGTCGCCATGATTTACCTCCAGTTAAAGCAACCAAAGAAAAGGCGGGAAGTTTCTCTTGCTGCAGTATTCGATGTAATTCTTCGTAGGTTAGATCATCAAAGGCCTGTCCCACTTTTTCAGGATCCATAATAAAATTTTGCGTCCGTTTTAAAGATGCAACCTGCACAAAGGCATCTGCGAGATAATTAAGCGAAGTACTGATAAACCAAAAGGAAGGTGCTCGATACTCTATACCCAAAGAGAAGGCTGTTTGTGGTCCATTGGCTAGGCGATAGTTCGTCAGTTTGGCTTTTCCATAATCCAAAGGCTCGGCATGTTGATGCGTTTGTAGTTGCAATTTCGGATCTTGCGTATAAAAAAATTGCCCTATGCCCGCCGCCGTTGTCATGCGCAACACTGGGGTGAATTGATAGGCTGCTCCAAATTCAAAACCAATATGGCGCTTGTTTACGTCAGTGAGAATTTCAGAAAGCAAAACCCCTTTTGTATCGCCAAGGCCTAAACCTTCTGTATAATACGTTGTTAGTTGTGTACCGTGACTGATGTTCGCGATATACCCCGTAAGTTTCGCCTGAAATTGGGCAGTTCTCAGGTTGTAACTAGCATCAACTCCCAACACAGTTTCTGGTTTTAAATTCGAAATGATGTTGTTGCTCTTTTGAATAATCGGAAAGGTATTGTGTACCGTTGGGGGCTGATTGTACCAAGCACCGTTGACACTGAAAATGTGCTTTCCAGAGAGATAGTAGGTAAAACCCCCTTTGAGTCCCAAATTATGAAACAGAACAACCTCACTTTTTCCAAAGGAAGTGGTGGCAAAAAGGGGGTTCTTATATAGCCCCTCCCTTTGATAAGCAGTATAGTGTAGCTGTTCAGCAAAGTAAAAGCTCAAGCGTTTGTAATTGAACGTAAATAAGGTAAAGGCCTCTGCTTCCTCTCCCAAAATACGGTAGTTGTAGCCATACGTATCGCCAAGGCGAATCTGCCGATTGGGATGGTGCATATCACTATCGCGAAACCCGATGTCTTGAAAGGAATCAATATCCATGTAGGAAGTTCCTCCCAATAAATCGACCGCCTTTTTAAAGTTAGAAGTGTTTAGTTTTCGATAGGAAATGCCTGAATCCAGGGTAAGATGATCCGTCAATAGGGTGTGAAAATGGGTTGTAGCAGCCAGCGTTCGATCTTCTTGTCTATCTTCAAAGAGGATGATTTTACTTTGTCCATTGAACTGTAGATTTTTTTGGTAGATACTTGTCCAATCTAGTTGTCCCTCGCGGATAAAGGCTGTTTGTGCACTCTGCGCTTGCTGTAAAGCTGCTAATGTTTCTTGTTTAAAAGGATCATCATCCGATAATGCCTCAAATTCATCGGGAGAGAGTTGCCAATAAGCACTATCAATTTGAGCGAGATAGTAACTCGGTAAATTTTTATAGTACGTTGGATCAGGATTGAGGTTGTCTTGATAGTCCAATCGACTGTTGGCACTGTATCCCCATTGATACCCGAGCGTCGTTGTTAGTGTACTATGCTCATTGATATCCCAATAATGAGTAAGCATCACCAAGGGCTCTGCAAGGTCTTTATACCGAGCATTGCGCTTTTCTCCTTGTTGCCATCCCCAATAAGCATTGTAGTTTAGGCCTTTCAAGTCCGTTTGTTCTTGTGTATTGGAAGAGTTTTTAGCGCGTTTATTTTTGGCATATAGGCCAGAGAGATTCAAACTATGTTCGGCGTTGAACTTTTTTTCTACAGCCACAAAAAAAGAAGTAGCATCGTAATTACTCCCAGGCCAATACCCCTCTTTGGCTCCGCGATAAGAACCAGAAACTGCATACGCCCAGTTATTTTTACGCAAACCTGAGGCATAAGTCCCAAAGGTGCGCCAACGATAGCTGGTGTTGGATCCTGAGAAGCCGATGCGCTTTCCTTTGCGCAACATAGAGGCTCGAGTCGTAATCTGCTGCGTACCTAGAATACCGCCAAAAGCAACAGGAGAAGGCGACACACCAATAGTAAAAATTTGATTGCGTGTAGCGTCATTCAATCCTCCCCAATTGTTCCATTGCGGACGACCTGTTTGTAATTTATTCATGACTAAACCGTTCAACAGTGTTTTGCCATACGCATTGTCTAATCCGCGCATGCGATAAAAACCCGGACTCCAAGCATAGGCTACAGCTTGCTGAAAGGGATCTTTAGTCGCTTGAAGCAAACTCGCAGATCCCTCTGTGGTTGAGTCATCGTCGTCTAGGTCATTGTCCGCTAAGTGGATTAAGCCAAATTGCTCTACGGTAACGGAATCTTCTTCTAACACAACGATACCTATATCAAGAAGCTGCTGGGGTAGAAGAGATAGAGTAAACCGCTTTGTACTATAAGAGGGATATGAAACCTCGAGAATGTAAGTGTCTTCGGCAGCAATAGATAGTACAAAGTCACCTAAGGCATCCGTTAAGGTGTACTGATCAGTGACGCTAACCTGCACCAAGGCTTCTTGTAAAGGCCGGTGAAACCGTGCGTCAACTACTTTTCCCTTGAGTTCTACTCGATGTTGTGCGTGAGCCAAATTCGAGTAATGGGCTAGAAATAAAAGAAGTAATAGTTCTCTCATAAGTTAATTCGATTAAAAAATAGGGTTGAAATTGATTTATTTCCTATAAAGTTAATTTTTTATTGAATTATTCTTTATTTTTAATTAATAATAATGAATAAATGTTATGAATATGAATGAAATTAGGTATATATGTTTGAAAATGATAATTTTTATTGCGTTTTTGTCGATGAAAGTGGGAGTGGCCCAAGAAAAGCAATATCATATCCGAACCATTGCTTTTTACAATTGTGAAAATCTGTTCGATACCCTGCGTGATCCAAAGATTTACGATGAAGATTGGACGCCAAATGGAGCAAGAGCTTGGACGAAGGAGAAATACGAAAAGAAGATTAATAACTTAGCGCGTGTCTTATCGCAAGTAGGTCGAGAGGACAATCCTAGCATGCCAGCCACTATCATCGGTGTTGCGGAAGTAGAAAATAGGGCAGTGCTGGAAGATTTGGTTCGAGCACCAGCCTTACAGGCAATAAATTATGGGATTGTGCATTATGATTCTCCAGATAAACGAGGTATTGATGTCGGTTTGTTATATGATCAGCAGCACTTCGCTGTGCTTCATACGTCAAAACACCCGTTGTATATCTACGCTCAATTTCCAAAGAAGCGGAAAGAACAGAAGGAAAAGCGAATTTTCACACGTGATCAATTGTTAGTTTCGGGTTTATTGGATGGAGAAGAAATACATGTGATTGTCAACCATTGGCCTTCAAGGGTAGGAGGAGAGCAATTGAGTCGCCCCAATAGAGAAGCGGCGGCGGCATTGAATAGGAAGATTATCGATTCCCTTCAACGCATTAACCCACAAGCGAAAATTATTACCATGGGAGATATGAATGATGGTCCCTTTAATTCGAGTATGAAAAAGGTGCTTCAAACGGAAGGAGTAAAGGAGAAAGTTCCCGTTCAAGGATTATTTAATCCAATGGATAAAATGGCGAAGCAAGGATACGGCACTTTAGCCTATAGAGATGCTTGGGATATTTTCGACCACCTCGTGATTACTCAATCTTTTTTGCAAGCGAAGCAAGAGAGTTGGACGTATTGGAAAGCGCGTATTTTTCAGAAACCGTTTATGGTGCAAGCAACAGGACAATACAAAGGATATCCGCTGAGAAATAGCAATAGTGAACCGGGTTTTAGTGATCATTTTCCGGTGTATATCTACTTGCTGCGTAAACGATGAGTAAAAAAAGAGGTAGCCTGAAGCTACCTCGTTATTTTATTGAAACAGTTGTTTGATAATTTCCTGTCCGTATACTTGTGATACTTGTTTTACAAAAGATTCAAAGCTAAAACTAGCTTCTTGATTGGCCTTGTCGGAAATGGTTCGAATCACAGTGCAAGGGATGCCATACTCATAGCAAATTTGCGCAACTGCTGCTCCTTCCATTTCTACACATAGTACCTCTGGAAGGGCCTGTTGCAAATTCTCTTTTTGCTGATTTGTAGAGAAAAATTGATCACCACTAGCAATCGTTCCAAAGTAAACTTGGGGTTGTTTGATTGCAAATTTATCTAATTCTTGAGCTGCAATCTTTGTAGAAAGGATGTCAGGGGATAGAAAATGTTCAATATGTTGGATTACCTGATTGGAACGCATTTCATTGGTTTCAAAATACGTCTTGTTGAGCAAGGGAATCTCGTATTTTGGACGCAAAGGCGATACATCCATATCGTATTGAATCAAATCTCGCGCAACGATAACATCTCCCACTTCAATATGGGGAGCAATACCACCAGCAACGCCGATAAAAATAATTTCATTCACATTAAAACGCAACAGTAAAGCTGAAGCTGTTGCAGAAGCAGCAACTTTGCCGATGCGCGAATAAACGACTACCACTTTTTGCTTGCCCAATACGCCTTGGTAATAGGTGCGATTGCCAAGGGTAACAGCTGTTTTATCTTGTAAAATAGCGATAATACCATCGACTTCTTGAGGGATGGCTCCCATTATTCCTATAATCTGTTCCTCCATGTTGAATTGTATAGTTGGACACCAAAAGTAGAAATAAATGTTTAATATGCATGGGGTATGCACCGATTGATAGTTGAACGATTGTAATCCAATGCACAGCACAATTGGTTTTAACTGCTTTTTTTGGCTAATAAAATAACGATCTGCGACTTATTTCTTTTTTTTATAAGGAAACAGAGAATTGTTTGTCCTAAAAAAATCTTCAATCAACCTATAAAAAAATAGTATCTTTACAACGAAAAGTGAGAAAATAATTCCTTCTTAATTTAGAAGGATTAATATATAAATACATAAATATATAAATGGCTTGTACAAATTGTTCAACGAAGACAGATAGTAATGGCGTACCCAGAGGGTGTCAGAGTAAAGGAACATGCGGAACAGACAGCTGTAATAAATTAGCAGTTTTTGATTGGTTGTCAAATATGGTTTATCCAAATTCAGACAGCATCTTTGATATAGTTGAGGTTCGATTTAAGAACGGAAGAAAAGATTTTTATCGTTATCCAAGTGGAATGACAGTAGCAATGGGAGATATCGTTGCAACTGAAAGTTCTCCAGGACACGATGTAGGGATTGTTTCTTTAGTAGGTGAACTGGTTAAGGTTCAAATGAAAAAAAAGAAAGCAGATCCAGACGGAGAAATCCTAAAAATCTATCGTAAAGCAACACAAAAAGATATTGATATTTGGCAGGAAGTTCGCGAAAAAGAAGAACCTGTGCGAATGCGAGCAAGAGAGATCGCCATCAATTTAAACCTAGAAATGAAAATATCAGATGTTGAGTTTCAGGGGGATGGATCAAAAGCTACGTTTTATTACACGGCGAGTGAGCGTGTTGATTTTAGACAGTTAATTAAAGAATTTGCTAGAGAATTTAGCATTCGAATCGAAATGAAACAGGTTGGTTTCCGACAAGAGGCAGCACGCTTAGGTGGGGTTGGATCTTGTGGAAGAGAATTGTGTTGTTCAACTTGGTTGACGGATTTCCGAAGTGTAAATACGGCTGCAGCACGTTACCAACAATTGTCACTGAATCCGCAAAAATTAGCAGGACAATGTGGAAAATTAAAATGTTGTTTAAATTTTGAATTGGATACGTATTTAGAGGCATTGAAAGATATGCCCGATTCAGATACGAAGCTAATGACAGTGAAGGGAATTGCTTTTTGCCAGAAAATAGATATTTTCAAAGGGCAAATGTGGTTTGCTTATGCGAATAACTCTGCCAATTGGTATGTTTTGTCTACCGAGCACGTAAAAGAAATCTTGGAATTAAATGCACAGAATGAAAAAGGAAATGAACTTGGAAGTTATAGCGAGGATATTCCTTCGGATAAAGATCACTTCCAAAATGCAATAGAGCAAGATAGTGTAACGCGTTTTGATCAACCAAAACGAAAAAGAAAAAATACAAAGGCAAAAGGTAAATCTGGAGAGCGCGAGGGCAATGCACCTAGAGGGGCAGAAGCAAGAGGAAGCGAGGATAAAGAAACACCGAATGCAAGAGAGGATAGAAAACGCAGACCGAAGAATAGACCAGCCAAAAATGCGGATGGTAACGATAGACCAGTAAGCAAGGACGGAGAACGCAAAACGGAAGGTAGACCGGAACGTAAAACAGAAGGTAGACCAGAGCGCAAAGCGGAAGATCGCAAGGAAAGAGTAGAAGGTAGACCAGAACGTAAAACAGAAGGTAGACCAGAGCGTAAAGCGGAAGATCGCAAGGAAAGAGTAGAAGGTAGACCAGAACGTAAAACGGAAGGTCGATCAGAGCGTAAACCGGCAGATCGAAATGAAAAATCGGAAGGTAGACCTGAGGGTAGATCGGATAAAAAAGGAGGTAATAGAGAGCCTAAACCAGCGAATGAACAAGGAGCTGAGGAAAACAAAGGCAAGAATCAAAAACCGAGATCCAATAAACCGAAACAGAGAAAACCTCGACCAACGAACCCAAATACAAACCCAACAAATAAACAAGACGGTGAAAATAAATAGTCTTTATTTAGCTTTGAGTCTTTTGTTATGCTTGTTTATCAGCTGTAAACACGATAGCAAAGTCGTTTTTGATGAGTACCAACCCACTAAAGGGGTCTGGGAGAAAAATGATGTGAAGACCTTTGTTTGGGATGTACAAGATACGTTGACGGCTCATGATTTGTTTATGAACGTCAGAGTAAACAATGATTATCCTTACAGTAATATGTTTGTGATTTTCAAAATTTACAAACCTAGTACGGCTATTGTGATTGATACGATTCAATTTCAAATGGCTGACCCTAATGGGGCCCTGTTGGGTAATGGATTTTCAGACGTAAAGGAGAGTACATTGTGGTTGAAAGAACACTACATCTTCAATGAAACTGGAAAATACAAAATGACAGTAGAACAGGCTGTTAGAGCACTAGGGGATGTAGAAGGTGTCCCTGCCTTACCAGGGATAAGTGAAGTTGGATTGAGAATCGAAAAAGCAGAATAAGTTTTTTAAAGTTGTATGAAAAACAAAAAACAAACGAATAAAAATGCCACTAATTTCAAAAAGTATGTATCTGCTTTTTGGATTGCCTTTTTTGGACTAGGGGTGGCTATTGTATTATTTTTCCTTTGTGCTTCTTGGGGAGTTTTTGGAGCGATGCCTACGTTTGATGAGTTGGAAAATCCATCAAGTAATGTGGCAACCGAAATTATCTCTTCGGACGGGAAGACGATTGGGAAATTCTATCTAGAAAATCGCGTTCCTGTGAACTATGATGATTTACCTCCTCATTTGGTGCAAGCGTTAATTGCAACAGAGGATGAACGTTTTTATGGTCACTCTGGAATTGATGCTAGAGGAACTTTACGCGCTGTGACTTCTGTAGGGAGTAGCGGTGGGGCAAGTACGATTACACAACAGCTAGCGAAATTGTTATTTCACGGGGAAGGATCTCGTAACCTAGCAAAGCGTATTGCACAAAAAGCAAAAGAATGGGTTATTGCGATTAAATTAGAGCGCCAATATACCAAAGAAGAAATCTTGACGATGTATTTAAACAAAGCAGATTTCGTGAATAATGCGGTTGGAATTCGTTCAGCAGCGAAAGTATATTTAGGTAAAGAGCCGAAAGATTTAACCATTGATGAAGCCGCTATGTTAGTAGGGATGCTTCAGAACCCGGCTTATTTTAATCCTGTGCGCCGACCTGAATTAGTACAGAAAAGACGTAATGTTGTTTTGCATCAAATGGCAAAAAATGAATTCATTACGAAAGAAGAAAGTCTTCGTATGCAAGAACTTCCTTTGTCTTTGCACTTTACACCAGAAAGCCACAGAGAGGGAATTGCTACCTATTTTAGAGAGTATTTACGCGATTATATGCGCCGTTGGGTGAAAGAAAACCCGAAAAAAGACGGAACAACATATGATATCTATAGAGATGGTCTAAAAATTTATGTTTCTATCGATTCGCGCATGCAAAAATATGCGGAAGAAGCGGTACAAGAACACATCAGTAATTTACAAGAGGAGTTCTTCATTCAGCAAAAGAATAATAAAAACGCACCGTTTTTTAATATTAACGATAAAGAAACAGAGGCGATTATCAATCGTGCGATGAAAACATCAGAACGTTGGCGTCAAATGAAAGAACAAGGTAAATCGGAAGAGGAAATCTTGAATTCTTTCAAAGTGAAAACGGAGATGCGTATTTTCTCTTGGAAAGGGGAAATCGATACGGTGATGACACCAAGAGATTCGATTATTTATTACAAACACTTCTTGCAAACAGGATTGATGTCTATGGAACCTCAAACGGGTCATATTAAGGCTTGGGTTGGAGGTATCAACTATAAACATTTCCAGTATGATCACGTTGGGCAAGGAGCAAGACAAGTAGGATCGGTATTTAAGCCGTTTGTGTATGCTACAGCTATTGAGCAATTGCATTATTCTCCTTGTGATTCTATTATCGATTCACCTTTTACAATGCCTAAAGGTAGATATGGAATTAGCCAAGATTGGTCTCCTCAGAACTCGAATAGAAGTTACAAGGGAATCATGACGTTAAAGCAAGCGTTAGCAGGATCTGTGAATACTGTTACAGCGAAGTTGATGGATAAAGTAGGACCAAAAGCGGTAGTAAACATGACTAGAGATTTGGGTGTATCAGCAGATATCCCACAAAGTCCGGCTATTGCGCTTGGTGCAGTTGATATTACAGTAAGTGATATGGTGGCGGCTTACAGTACGTTTGCCAACCAAGGAATTTACGTGAAACCTGTTTTCGTAACGCGAATTGAGGATAAAAATGGCGTAATCCTATTTAATGCTGTTCCAGAAACAAAAGATGTATTGAGCAAAGATGTGGCTTACACGGTAGTGAAATTACTGGAAGGGGTTACAGAAAGTGGTTCTGGGGTGCGTTTGAGAACGACTTGGCAAGGCCCAGGATATAAACGAGTAACTGGTCACCCTTATAAATTTACGAATCCAATCGCAGGTAAAACCGGAACAACACAGAATAACAGTGATGGTTGGTTTATTGGAATGGTGCCGAATTTAGCAACGGGTGTTTGGGTTGGTAATGACGATCGTGCTGCTCACTTTAAAACCATGCTATATGGACAAGGAGCAACGATGGCACTACCTGTTTGGGGCTTGTTTATGAATAAATGTTACGCAGATAAAACACTACATGTTTCTAAATCTGCTTTCGAAGTTCCTGAAGGATTATCCATCCGCGTAGATTGTACAAAAATCGTACAAGAAGCCGAGACGGAAGACGAAGGACTAGACACAAATGAATTTGACTTCTAATATTGAAAACGCCTTTTTTTAAAGGCGTTTTTTTTATACTTTAGAGCAGTTAATTAAACCAAAGATTATGATAAACAAAAAAGTAGCCAATGTTCAGGAAGCATTAGCTGATGTTCAAGATAATATGACGATAATGCTTGGTGGTTTTGGATTGTGTGGAATACCTGAAAACTCAATCGCAGAGCTTGTTCGCAAGAATACTAAAGGCTTAACGTGTATTTCTAATAATGCAGGTGTAGATGATTTTGGTCTAGGTTTGTTGTTGCAAAAACACCAAATTGATAAGATGATTTCATCCTATGTTGGTGAAAATGCAGAGTTTGAACGTCAAATGCTGTCAGGAGAACTTAATGTTGAGTTGACTCCACAAGGAACTTTAGCAGAAAAATGTAGAGCTGCTAAGATGGGAATTCCCGCTTTTTTCACACCAGCTGGTTATGGAACGGAAGTAGCAGAAGGAAAAGAAGTACGTGTTTTCAATGGAAAACCTCATATTTTAGAAGAAGCTTTCGATGCAGATTTTGCTATTGTAAAAGCATGGAAAGGGGATGAAGCAGGGAACTTAATCTTTAAGGGAACAGCAAGAAACTTTAATGAATGTATGGCAGGTGCTGGAAAAATTACAGTTGCTGAGGTAGAAGAATTAGTGCCAATTGGATCACTAGATCCAAACGAAATTCATGTGCCTGGTATTTTTGTAAAACGTATTTTTCAAGGTGAAAAATATGAAAAGAGAATCGAACAACGCACTGTACGTCAAAGAAAGTAACCCACCAACCGTTTAAAGAGAAATTATGTTAGATAAAGTAGGTATTGCAAAGCGAATTGCAAAAGAATTACAAGATGGATATTTTGTAAACCTAGGTATTGGTATCCCAACACTTGTGGCTAATTATGTACCAGAAGGAATGAATGTTGATTTTCAAAGTGAAAACGGCGTTTTAGGGATGGGACCATTTCCTTATGAAGGAGAAGAAGATGCGGACTTAATTAACGCAGGAAAACAAACGATAACTACCTTAGCAGGGGCGTCTTTCTTTGATTCGTCAACGAGCTTCGGAATGATCAGAGGAAAACACGTAGACTTGACTATTTTAGGAGCGATGGAAGTTTCTGAAAAGGGAGATATTGCCAACTGGAAAATTCCAGGTAAAATGGTAAAAGGAATGGGAGGAGCAATGGATTTAGTTGCATCTGCTGAGAATATCATCGTGGCGATGATGCACGTGAATAAAGCAGGTGAATCAAAAATCTTAAAAGAATGTTCTTTGCCATTAACCGGAGTAGGATGTGTAAAAAAGATCGTTACGGAGTTAGCCGTAATGGAAGTTACACCAAATGGAATGAAGCTTTTAGAAAGAGCACCAGGTGTTTCTGTTGAAGATATTGTCAAAGCAACAGAAGTAACGCTAATTATTGAAGGAGATATTCCAGAAATGAATATAGATTAAATAGAAAAGGAGGTTTTAAACCTCCTTTTTTTATAGCGTTTGATACGGTATACCCGTTTGTTGAACAATTTTATCACCTGTAATTTTGCGATAAGTTTTCCAATCGTTTTCTCCTAGTGGAGGTAAGGTTAAATCCAATTCCTCCGCTTCTTGGGTGTAATAATCTAAGCGATTCTTGTAATGTGGGGATACTAAATTGTATATTGCATTGTTGGTTAGTCCTTGGGCAAGTAGAGCCGCTGTAAAGGCTACAATATCGCGAATGTGAATCATGTTCACGGGTAAATCGGGGTTGTCTAGAACGCCACGGTTTACAATATAGCGCACCGGTTTACGATCTGGACCAAACAATCCTCCTAGGCGCAAAATGCAACTTGTAATTTCACTGGTATTCAGCAATAGCTCTTCAGCTGCTAAAATCTGCCTGCTTGTAGGATCATTGCTGTAGTCTACACTTTCTTCTGTTACCTCTTGTTCTTGAGGGCTATATACTGAAACAGAACTCATCATCATGACTTGTTGTACGCCTTGTTGTTTGAGATAAGGAATTAATCGCTCAAAACTACGGGCATACAAGTCACTTTCTTCTCCTCGAATGGGAGGAATAGTAATGACTAATACGTCTACATCTTTTAAAAATAGTTGGATTTGTTCTTCGTCTGGCTCCTGTAAATTCACAAGATAAGGATCTATGTTTGCCGCCTGTAATTCAGGTATTTTAGCCTCACTTGTTGTCGATCCTTTGATGGTGTATTGTTTATCTTGAAGGTATTGGTTTAAGTGTAAACCCAACCAACCACAACCTAGTATTCCTATCGTTTTCATCTGGCGTATCTTTTAATTAAATGCTAAAAGTAAACAATTCCTTTGGGGGAGTGAATTTATCTGGTGATATTTGAAATTATAAATTTCAGTAGACATGAAAAAATTAGCATTATCCCTGATGACTTTATTTCTCGTAGGGGGAAGTTTGTCCTTACAAGCACAAGAAATAGAGAAGCAACTGGTTATAGAAGAAAGAAAAAACGATGCAAAGAAGGAAGAAAGCCCTTATGTTATATTAGTTTCCTTGGATGGTTTTCGCTATGATTATATAGAAAAACACAACGCAAAGTTTTTAGCTGAATTTGCAAGTTTGGGAACAAAGGCAGAATCGCTAATCCCTTCATATCCGTCTGTTACTTTTCCAAACCATTATTCTATTGTAACGGGGATGTATCCAGGACATCACGGTTTAGTTGGAAATACTATGTATGATAGAAATACAGAAGAGCGCTATTCATTGGGTAACGCAAAGGCTGTTACGGATGCGAAATGGTATGGCGGAACTCCGCTATGGGTACTAGCTGAACAACAAGGTATGTTGAGTGCTTGTTACTATTGGCCAGGATCTGAAGCGCCGATTCAGAAGGTATTGCCTACCTATTATTATAAATATTCAGAAAAATCAGATATTGATAGCCGTTTAATGCAGGTAAAAAACTGGTTGACTTTACCCGCTGAAAAACGACCACATTTCATTACATTTTACATGCCTGAAGTAGATCATGCAGGGCATCAGTTTGGTCCAGACGCAGAGGAAACTACAAAAGCGGTTCAGTACGTAGATGAAGCCATGGAAAAGTTGTATACCTTAGTTAAAAATTCAGGATTGCCAATTAATTTAGTGATTGTTTCAGATCATGGAATGTTAGAATTGGATCAAAAAACGCTATTAAAATTGCCTTTCGAAGTTGATGAAAAAGAAATGGCAGTGGCTTCTAACGGAACGTATGTCAGCTTATTTATCAAGGATCCGAAGAAGATTAAAACGTGGTATGATAAGATAAAAAAATCCATTGATCCAAAACTAATGGAGGTGCATCTAAAAGACAATTTACCTCAAGAGTATCACTTCAGATCAAAAGATGATCGTTATAATCGAGTAGGGGATATCGTATTGACTGCCCATGCTCCGTATTACTTTACGAATAGACCTTTGGCAGGAAGTCATGGTTTTGATCCAGCAAAAGTGAAAGAAATGCACGCATTATTTATGGCTGTTGGCCCGAATATCAAAGAGAAGAATACAGTAAAATCGTTTGAGAATGTACACATCTATCCGATGATTGCACAAATCTTAGGATTAACTATAGATGAGAAACAAATAGATGGAACTAGAGCTGTTGCTAAAGAGGTTTTGAAATAAAAACTCCTTTGTTTCACGGAATAAAGACATAAAAAAACTCGATCGTTAGATCGAGTTTTTTTTATTTTAGAATTGATAACCAAAACCGAGGTTCAAGTATATGTTGTGCATGCTAAAAGAAATGTCTTCGAAGTCTTTTTTAAACAATCGGTTTGCACCATAGCTTACATCGCTAAAAAGTCTAAAATGACTGTTTAGATTCCATTCTCCACCTGCTTGAAAGCCCCATTGAAAGCGATTTAAATCATCAGAGTAGTCAAAATCAGCTGAAGCATCATCATTAAATTCAACTTTTAGACCTGTTGGAGCATTCTCACGTAAGTAACCGTTCGAAACATTTCCTGTAAAATTTCGATCAATTAAACCAGATAAAAAGACTCCTCCATATAAGTTCCAATTTTCAGATAAATTATAAACGGCTGAAATAGGAAAGGTTAGATACGTATTGCTTACATTGGTGTAAACATCTCCCGTAAAGTATCCTCTACTTGGACCTTTAGCAGAATTTACTTCTATTAAGTAATTTTTCACACGTGCATCCGTCTTCATTCCTTTTTCTTCAAATCGAACCCCTAGTCGAACTCCCCATTGTTGGTTCACCCATTTTGTTGCATTGGCTTCAAACCCAGTTTGTAAACCTGGGTTGTAACTTTTTACACTGCGGATCTCACGGGGTAATCCCAAGGGAGCTGATCCTCCAATACTAAATTGAGCTTTTACTTGGTAATCCATATTTTGTGTAAAAAAAGCTTGAAATTTAGAGGATGGGTTTTCTTGTGCTTCTTGTGCATATAGGGTTGTTCCTAGTACAAAGAACAAACACCCAGAAAGGATATATTTAAAATTCATTTGTTTCTTTAATTAGTTGTTTATTTCTTGATCAGTTAACACTTCAATTTCATCTATTGAGAGACGACTTCCAATAGCTCCATTGTATTTGTCTCCTTCAAGACTAGAAGTTAGAACGATGGCTAACATATATTCATCATCAGGATTATATGCTCTACCTGCGATAGTGATAAAAGGTAATTCAAAATAGGTCCATTGTTCTGTCTCAATTCGATCTTCCGGTTTGATTCTTGCATAAGATAGAATACGTGGATCATCTTGAGGATTGTCAATGAATCTAAAATCATGTGTTGCCTTTAGATAATCATTAGGTGAATCTTTTTTAAAGTAGATAGCATAGATGTCAAAGGTATCTTCCGTTAGATTACTTTGTCCGTCTTTGCTGTGTATTTCGAATTTTTCTCCTTTTTTATATTTGAAATATCCCGTTAATTTGGTTGGTGCTTTTTCCCAATTGGTTCCGAATCGTGGCGATTCTTCTGGTTTTGTAATATTAGTCTCAAATTTTCCAGTAAAAAGGTTTCCAGCAGCTATAGCCGCAAAAGCTTGTCCCATTTTTCCAGTTTTTTGTGTTTCTAATCGAACTCCTTGACCTATTTTTCCTTGAGGTTCAATGGTTGTAATCATGTGATCTTTGTCAGGTCTATTTTGTGGATCCGTCAAGAAACTGAGATAAAATCCAGAATTTCCGCTATCCCATATTTTAGCTTCTTTTTCACCATCAACTTCTATCCATTCATAAAACCCACCATTTGAAAATATGCGGGTATTTTCAAATGAAAATGTACTAGATATTTCAGCTGTATAAACGCTAATTTTATATGTTTTTGAGTAGGCACCATTCTGTGAAGTTACAGTATAAAATTGTGGGTTTGTGAAATCTCGCATTGTCCCACTGGCAGGATTTATTGTAGCGCCTTCAGTCAATGTGAATTCAGGAGCCAGTTGCGTGATATCTGCATACCCGTTTACATAAAATGTAACGAAGTCATTTTCAATTTCTACGGGTAGTTTTATAAGGTTCTCTGGAATTTTAGCTGTTACGATATCAGCTTCCGTATTTAACGCTTCATCTTTGATACAAGATGAAAAAAATAACCCTACCAATAGGGTTAGAAGAAAAATGTATTTATCTCTCATCGTTGAAATTAGTATTTATTAATGTTTATATCATGTAATCGTAATGATTGCATAACCTTTAATCTACAAATTTACGCTATAATGTTGAGAATACGCGTTTTCTGCATTTTACTTCGTTAGATTGTGATTTTCAATACTTAAAATGAATAAAAATGTTCAATTTTTTCATTAGTATTAAGATAAAAACTCTTTTTTATGTCAAAAAGGTGTCAGGTCTAGGATAAAAAAAACTACAATCTTTCGATTATAGTCTCTATTTTAAACAAGGCATCGTTTTTTACTTAAAACTGATAGCCAAATCCGAGATTTAAATAAATGCTGTACATGTTGAATGTAATGGCTTCAAAGTCTTTTTTGAATAAACCATTGAGCCCCCAATTTAAATCGGAAAACAAGCGGAACTGATTATTCACTTTATATTCAAATCCCAATTCTGCTCCCCATTGAAAGCGGTTTAAATCGGAAGAGAAATCATATTCTCCTTTGGCATCTTCTTCAAATTCTATAGGCGTTCCAATGGGATTACCTTCCCGTAATACCCCTTCATATACATACCCTGTAAAATCGCCATCAATGAGTCCCGATAAATAAACTCCACCATAAACATTCCATTTTGAATTGACATTGTATACGGCGAGTATAGGAAAAGTAATATAAGAGTTCTTCATTTTTGTTTTTACATTTCCTGTAAAATACCCTTTGGTTTGTTTGCCTTCTTCGCCGTCAATTTGTGTGTAGTAGTTTTTTACTCGCGCATCTGTCTTCATCCCGCGTCCTTCAAAACGCAGTCCTGTTCGAATTCCCCATGTCTGATCATCCGTGAGCCATTTAGTTGCATTAACCTCTAATCCCATTTGTAAGGTGGGATTGTAGCTGTTGATTTCGCGAATTTGTGCTGGAATTCCCAAAGGTGTACTTCCACCTATGCTGAATTGCGCACGGGCTTGATAGTCCATATTCTTCGTAAAGAATGTTGTAAAGACAGTGGGCGGTGCTGGTTCTATCGCTGATGTGTCTGGTGACTGAGCAAATGAACGGTAGGGGAATGCAAGTAGGCAAACCAACAGCAGATATAAGGACGGAAGTATATTATTCTTTTTCATAAACTAATTCTATTTCATCAACTAAAAGTGTACTGCCAATGGCTCCTTTAAATTCAGCCCCATCAATACTCGAAGTCATGACAATGGCAATCATATAATCTTTGTTCGGATCATAGGTTTTTCCTGGAATGACAGTAAAGGGAATGGAGAAGGTACTCCATGTTGTTGTTTCTTTGCGATCTTCTGCTGGGATGCGTGCAATGGCTACATTTCGAGGATCAGCAAACGCATGATCACCCGTTAGGTAGTTGTCTTTTTTCTGTAGTTCAAAAATAATGGCATAGATGTCGAATGAATCTTGTGCACCAGGTACTTCATTATAATTCTCATCTGTCACTACTTTTCCAGGCGTGTATTTATAGATACCTCGTAAGGTCTGAGGCAAAGCACCACTATAAGGAAGCCCAAAACGAGTGGATTTCAATGTATTAAACGGGTTGAGTTTGAATTGTCCTAAAAATAAATTACCTGCAGCAATCGGATTTCCAGTTGCCGCAGCAAAATTGGACGTATATACAGTTTGCATTTTAACAGCTAATCCTCCTCTTCGACCTGGTGCTACCGTTGTCGGATAGGCCTCTGCGGGTGTTGAACCAGCAATCGTAGCATATCCTTGGTTTCCACTATCCCAATCGTAAATTTTCTCCCCATTAGAGCCAATTTCATAAAAGCGGTAGTAACGATCTCGATCGGTTAGTTCGGCATTGTTGAAATCGTAATAGGTACTTAATTCATCACTCGTAAAGCTAACCAGATATTTTTTTTGCCAACGTTTATCTTGGGCTGTGATAACGACCTCTTGGGCAGTTGAAAAATCACGCGTAACTCCATTGGGTGGATCCATGGTTGAATTGGGAGAAATGATAAAAAAAGGCGACTGATGCTCTAAATCTACATTTGATTTTACTCTAAATTCAACCGATGTATTCGTGATAATCGGGTCCATTTTGAGGTATTCACTTGGAATATAAGCTTCTAATATGTCGGCATTAGTGTCTAATTCTTCCTCTTTGATGCAACTGCTGCACAAAAGGCTGAGTCCTACTAAGTATAGAGAAACGCGGTGTTTCATAGGGGTATAGTATTAAGTAATGACATATTTACAATTTTCTTGCCAAATTTGATTGCTTTGTGTTAAGCTTTTTCTAACACGGAAGGTAATGTATTTTTGTTTAGTTAAAACGTTTATTTTTTACTTTTTATTTTGTAAAATAGACCTTTAAATTTTGCGTCGATAGAGTTACTATGAGCTCCTCAATGCATGGAAAAACCAAAATGATAAGAAGGAGTTTATATTTCTTTTGATAGTAGTATATTTGTTTGATTGTAAATAGTCTGTATGAAAACCAAGCATTTAATTTATTTGTTGCTTTTAGGGGTTACGAGCCTTTGGGCTCAAGATAATCACAAGTGGAATAGTTATTTCTCTTATACGGAGGTCGTGGCTCTTGCAAAAGGACGCGATGTCGTTTTTGGAGCAACGCCTTCCGCTTTGTTGCGTTTTTCAGTCAATCAACAGAATATTGAAGTATACAACTCCATTAGTGGATTAAAAACCAATCAAATTACAGCCTTGCATTTTAGTGAGGTACACCAAAAGCTATTAATTGGAAATGAAGATGGTAGCTTACTCGTTTTTGATTTGAGAAATGACCGTATACGTACCTTATCTGATATTAAAAATAAACCCTCTTTACAGGTATTTGAACGTCGAATTAATGCTTTCTTAGAGGTTAAGGGACAAGTATATATCGCGACGAATTACGGAATTAGTGCCTTCAATATGAATGACAATTCATTTGGTGATAGCTATTATATTGGAGCCAATGGAAAAAATAGCATCGTGAAGGATATCATAGCAACAAATCAAGATTTGTTGGCTATTACAGCGGAGGGAATTAAACAAATTGGACTTCAAAATCCCAATAAGGTTGATTTTAGACAATGGACTACTTGGGAGAATGGATCAAATTGGGAAAAAGGATATGCAATAGGGGATAAGATTTTCTTGAGTGCAAAAGAAGAGACTACCCTTTATGAATTAACGCAACCAAATCAAGTCGTAATGGTGGCGGAAGCCAAGCAACCAATTGTAAATTTTAATGAAAACGAGCAAGGACAATTGCTGGTGATTACACCGACACAAGTGCTGATGTTACAAGGCGGAAATCAATTAATCGAAACCATACAGCACGGCAATCTTGTGGATGCTGTTGAGGTGAATGGGGTGTATTATTTTGCGAGTAGTTCAGCAGGATTATTTCAAATGTCGAAAAACGGACAGAAAGAATCGTTATCGCCTGATGGACCAGAATCGAATCGTGTATTTTCACTGTTGTCGACAAGAGAGGGTACGTGGTTCATTAGTGGAGGATATGATAAAAATACGTATAACCCCTATGTACCTACCTTAGCAGCCAAAGGATTAAGCTACTTTAATAAGAAAAAAGGATGGGAGTTTTTGCCATTTGGCGCATTGAAAGATGCACGTGCATTAACCTATGCTGCGCTGAATCCGAAGAATGATAAAGAATTATATGTAGGATCGTACCATTCAGGATTATTGCAAATAAAATGGAAGAACAATAGTATTCAAGATAGTGAAGTGGTCTTGTTTAACCATGAAAATACGGGTACTACGGGCTTGGAGAATATGGAAATTGATCCCAATGACCCTTCTTTTCCTCCAGGCTATGCAACAGTACGTGTAAATGGGGTTGTGTTTGATAAACAAGGAAAACTATGGGTAACGAATAACTTTGTGTCTAGTGCATTGAAGGCTATGGATGCCAATCAAAAATGGCAATCGTACTATTCGACTTATGGTATGTTTGATTATAAAAGAGGAAATTATGGGCGTTTAGTGGTGGATAAAAATGAAACCAAGTGGATCCCATCCCTAGAAGATGGATTAACGGCATTTAATGAGACAAAAAATAACCGTGTAGCCAAATTGAATACAGATTTGGGTAATCTGCCTTCGGATAATGTAAGTGCTTTAGCGTTAGATAAAAACAATCAATTGTGGATTGGTACAAATAAAGGATTGCGCGTGATTCAAAACGTCAATCAATTTTTGCAAACGACGAGTTTACAGCCAACCAATATCGTGATTGAAGAAAATGGAATTGCAGAAGAATTGTTTTATCAACAGTATATCACAAAAATAGAGGTGGATGGTGCCAATCAGAAATGGGTTGCCATTGCAGATGCAGGGGTATTCTTAGTCGCTGCAACAGGAAAGAATGTCATCTATCATTTTACTAAAGATAATTCGCCTTTGCCTAGTAATACCATCAATGATATTGCTACAGATCCCGTATCTGGAGAAGTGTTTTTTGCCACTGACTTAGGGGTTGTTTCCTTTATGGCGGATACTTCCGAAGGACAAGATACGAATAGTTCATTCTATGCTTACCCCAATCCTGTTCGCCCAGAATACCTTGGTGAAGTGCGTATTGTTGGGTTAATGGATCGCTCTGTAGTAAAGATTACTGATATTGAAGGAAATTTAGTTTTTGAAGCAACCTCGAATGGTGGAACCGTGGTTTGGGATACACACGCATTTAATGGTAAAAGAGTAGCTTCAGGCGTGTATTTGATTATGGTGTCGTCGGCTGATCACGGCAATACCAAAGTTAAAAAATTGATGATTATTCGTTAATGGTTATACAGACAAAAGCCATTGTATTACAGGCTATAAAATACCAAGATAAGAGTTTGATAGTGAAGTGCTTGACGAAAGAAGTGGGGATTCAAACCTTTTTCGTTCGCAATGCGTTTGCTAAAGGAAAAAACGCACAGAAAATAGCGTATTTTCAACCTTTGATGTTGTTGGACATTACATTCGCTTTCAAGAATAAAGGCGGTATGGAGTACTTCAAAGAAATTAAAGTCGATCAAGTCTATCACAGTATCTACTATGACTTTTCAAAAAATAGCATTGCTCTCTTTGTTAGTGAGATTCTCAGTATGGTAGTGAGTGAACAAGAACGCGATGAACAATTTTATTCGTTTATCGAGACAGCACTCTTGTGGCTAGATACACATGATGAAACAGCAAATTTCCATTTGTTGCTCTTGGTTGAATTATCAAAATACCTCGGATTTTATCCGGATTCCTCCGAGATGGATTGCCATTATTTCGACTGGTATGAAGGCGTGTTTACTGATATTCACGTTGCAAATTGTTTTGATGCAGAAGAAACATTTTTGTTCAAACGCTTGCTAGACTTAGGATTTGAGTCGGACCAAAAGGTGTTTTCTTCTCGAGATAGAAAAACGCTTTTAGCCTTGTTGATGAAATATTATGAAGTGCATTTTACGGCTTTCAGAAAACCAAAATCTTTGGAGATTTTGAAGGAAGTATTTTCGTGAGGGGATGAGGTGGTGAGAAGGTGAGAAGGTGAGGTGGTGAGACGATGAGGTGGTGTGATGTAAAACTCCGTAGTGGCAAATGGCAATTTGCCAAGTAACTAGATTTCAATTAAAGTCTAATCCTTTCTTGATATAGGGTTAAGAATTAATCAAGTATAATCTTCCCGTTTTTTGCTAGCATTGACCATCTTTAGGTGCTTCTCTTACAGGTAGATATAGGGATTTGTGAGGTTTGTTCTTTATGAGGTTCGCTCACCGTCTCACCTTCTCATCGTCTCACCACTTCACCTTCTTACCCCCTCACCGCCATCACACCTCACCATCACACCGCCTCACCATAAAAAAAAACAACCATCCAATCTCACAAAAAACAAAAAACAGTCAATTTTTGCTCTTTTTAGTAGCAATTATTTGGTATGTAATTAAATGAAAATGCGTAAATTCGCCCAATTGATTAAAAAATAGTAGAATAATAACGATGAGCACTAAATTTACAGAATATAAGAATCTTGACATGTCAGGGGTAGCATCGGAGATGCTAGAGTTTTGGAAGGAACAATCCATATTCGAGAAAAGTATTAGTACGAGAGAGGATAACAAGCCTTTTGTATTTTTTGAAGGACCACCTTCAGCTAATGGTAAACCTGGGATTCACCACGTAATGGCTCGTACGATTAAAGATATTTTTTGTCGATATAAAACACAAAAGGGATTCCAAGTAAAGCGTAAAGCAGGTTGGGATACGCATGGATTACCTGTTGAATTAGGGACAGAGAAAGAATTAGGGATTACGAAAGAAGATATCGGGGTAAAGATTACCATCGAAGAATATAATCAAGCATGTAAGCGCACAGTAATGCGTTATACTGACTTATGGAATGAACTGACGCAACAAATGGGATACTGGGTGGATATGAATGACCCGTATGTTACCTATAAGCCGAAGTACATGGAGTCTGTATGGTGGTTGTTGAAACAGATTTACGATAAAAATTTATTGTATAAAGGATATACTATCCAACCATACTCGCCAAAAGCAGGTACAGGTTTGTCTTCTCATGAGATTAACCAACCAGGTGCATACAAAGATGTAACAGATACGACTATCGTTGCACAGTTTAAAGCGATAGAAGCTACATTACCTGCCTTTTTACAAGGTTTTGGAACAATCCATTTCTTAGCGTGGACGACAACTCCTTGGACGTTGCCTTCGAATACAGCTTTGACAGTGGGACCAAAAATTGATTATGCTTTGGTGAAATCATTCAACCAGTATACTGGTGAAGCGATTCAGGTTGTTTTAGCGAAGCCTTTAGTAGGGAAACAATTCGCTGGAAAATTTGCTGCAGTAGAAACAGAAGAAGAATTAAACGCATACAAAGAGGGAGATAAGAAAATTCCTTATTTGGTTGTGAAAGATTTTAAAGGAGCTGATTTAGTTGGAATTAAATACGAGCAATTATTGCCGTATACCTTGCCTTATCAAAATCCTGAAAATGCCTTCAGAGTAATTGCTGGAGATTTCGTAACAACAGAAGACGGTACAGGTATCGTACATACAGCCCCTACATTCGGAGCGGATGATGCGAAGGTTGCAAAGGAAGCAACTCCAGAAGTACCTGCTATGTTAATCTTAGATGCAGAAGGAAACCCGGTGCCATTAGTTGATTTACAAGGCCGTTTTGTGAAAGAAATGGGTGAAGAGTTAGGTGGTAAGTATGTGAAGAATGAGTACTATGATGAAGGAACTGCACCAGAACGTTCAGTAGATGTTGAAATTGCAATTAAACTAAAAGAAGAGAATAAAGCATTCAAAGTAGAAAAATACGTACACAGTTACCCACATTGTTGGAGAACCAACAAACCGGTATTGTACTATCCTTTAGATTCTTGGTTCATCAAGATTACAGAGGTAAAAGACCGTATGTTCGAATTGAATGAAACGATAAACTGGAAACCAAAAGCAACTGGAGAAGGACGTTTTGGAAATTGGTTGAAAAATGCCAATGACTGGAACTTATCTCGTTCGCGCTATTGGGGTATCCCATTGCCAATCTGGAGAACAGAGGATAAAACAGAGGAATTAATCATTGGTTCAGTAGAACAAATGATGGCGGAGATTGAAAAATCTCAACAAGCAGGACTCCAAAAAGATAATCCGTATGCTGGATTTGTTGTTGGTGATATGTCAGAAGAAAACTACGACAAAATCGACCTACACAAAAATGTAGTGGATGGTATCGTTTTAGTTTCGCCAAGTGGTAAACCAATGTATCGCGAATCTGACTTGATCGATGTTTGGTTTG
Organism: Myroides sp. TSA_177.3; assembly: GCF_052691955.1. NCBI lineage: Bacteria > Pseudomonadati > Bacteroidota > Flavobacteriia > Flavobacteriales > Flavobacteriaceae > Myroides > Myroides sp. TSA_177.3. The sequence goes on along the minus strand of NZ_JBQZGD010000003.1, from coordinate 311,588 downwards.
ATTCTGGTGCAATGCCGTATGCACAATGGCATTATCCATTTGAAAACAAAGAATTGGTGGATCAAAATGGGGCATACCCAGCAGATTTCATCGCTGAGGGTGTGGATCAAACTCGTGGTTGGTTCTATACACTTCATGCGATTGCAACGTTGGTATTTGATACAAAAGCGTATAAGAACGTAGTGTCAAACGGACTAGTATTGGATAAAAATGGATTGAAAATGTCGAAGAGTTTAGGCAATACGATTGATCCATTTGAAACGCTAGCTGAACACGGACCTGATGCGACACGTTGGTATATGATATCGAATGCAAATCCTTGGGATAACTTGAAATTCGATTTAGAAGGAATTACAGAAGTGCGTAGAAAGTTCTTTGGTACATTATATAATACGTATAACTTCTTTGCGTTGTATGCTAATATTGATGGATTTAAATACGCAGAAGCAGAGGTTCCTGTTCAAGACAGACCTGAAATTGACCGTTGGATTCTATCAGAATTAAATACATTGGTGCAAAAAGTGGATGAATACTATGCAGAATATGAACCAACACGTGCAGCAAGAGCAATTACAGAGTTTGTAACAGAAAACTTGAGTAACTGGTACGTGCGTTTGTGTCGTAGAAGATTCTGGAAAGGGGAATATGCACAAGATAAAATTGCGGCATATCAAACGTTATATACGTGTTTGATTACAGTAGCTAAATTAGGTGCTCCTATTGCTCCATTCTTTATGGATAGACTTTACAGAGACTTAACATCAATCACGAATTCAGAAAATTTTGAATCCGTACATTTGGCTGATTTCCCGAAATTCGATGCTTCATTTGTCGATGCAGGGTTAGAAAGCAGAATGCATAAAGCACAGATTATTTCTTCTTTAGTTTTATCGCTTCGCAAGAAAGAAATGATTAAAGTACGCCAACCGTTACAACGCATTATGATTCCAATTTTGGATGAAAATCAGCGTTTAGAGATTCAAGCTGTTGAAGATTTGATCAAAGCGGAGGTAAACGTAAAAGAAATTGAACTGTTAGATGACGCTTCAGGTATCTTAGTGAAACAAATTAAACCTAATTTTAAAACATTAGGACCGCGTTTTGGTAAGGATATGGGCTTGATTGCTAAGGAAATACAAAACTTCAACCAAGAGAATATTGCCGAAATTGAGAAAAACGGTGAAATAGTTTTAAAATTAACAGAAAAAAGTATTATATTAACACTTTCGGATGTAGAGATTACTTCTCAGGATATCGAAGGATGGTTAGTGGCTAATGAAGGAGGTATTACCGTTGCGCTTGATATTACAATTACAGAACAATTGCGCAAAGAGGGAATTGCCAGAGAGTTAGTAAACCGTATCCAAAATATTCGTAAAGACTGTGGATTCGAAGTAACAGACAAAGTAAAAGTTACATTGCAAGATGTAGTAGAAATAAGAGAAGCTGTTTTGGCTAATGAAGATTATATAAAATCTGAAACATTAACTCATACATTAGAATTTGTAGACACGCTAGAAAACGGAGTGGATGTAGAGTTTGATGAGCTGAAAACACGAGTATTAATTTTAAAATAAAATTAAAATTATGAAAGAGACTGGCGAATTAGTACGTTATTCTGACGCAGAGCTGGCAGAATTCAAAGAGTTGATTCAAGCTAAAATTGAAAAAGCACAAGCTGATTTAGAATTAATCAAAAGTGCATATATGAATGATTTAAATAATGGGACTGATGATACATCTCCTACATTTAAAGCATTTGAGGAAGGTAGTGAAACGATGTCTAAAGAAGCGAATTCTCAATTGGCTATTCGTCAAGAAAAGTTCATTAGAGATTTAAAAAACGCTTTGATCCGCATCGAAAATAAGACCTATGGCTTATGTAAAGTGACAGGTAAATTAATCGATAAAGAACGATTAAAATTAGTGCCACATGCTACAATGAGCATCGAAGCTAAAAATATGCAACGTTAAATGAATAACGAAGCGCTCTTTTTAATAAAAGAGCGCTTTTTTTATCTCGTAAAATCGTTTACATTTGCTTCTAAAACTGAAGAGAATGTCATTAAAGAAAGCCTATTTACTAGCTGCTATAATTTTAATTATCGACCAATGGTCAAAAATCTACATCAAAACGAATTTTTTATTAGATGAAGAAATTTTTGTGTTTGATTGGTTTAGAATTCACTTTATAGAAAACGAGGGAATGGCTTGGGGAGTTTCTCTTCCTGGTGACTATGGGAAGTTGGCCTTAACGTTGTTTCGCATCATCGCTGTATTTGGTATTGGTTGGTGGTTGCAAGATTCAGTAAAGAAAAAGCTTTCTAATTATCTAATTGTTGCAATCTCTTTGATTTTAGCAGGTGCAGTGGGTAATATTATAGATTCAATCTTCTATGGTGTTATTTTTGACGATAGCACACATCAATTGGCAACGCTATTTACGGATAAACCTTATGGAACCCTTTTCCATGGAAAAGTAGTGGATATGCTTTATTTTCCTATTTGGAAAGGAACACTACCTGAATGGTTACCTATTTGGGGAGGAAAGTACTTCACGTTTTTTAATGCAATCTTCAATTTCGCAGATACCGCTATTTCGGTAGGGGTTGGTATTTTAATTGTTTGGAATAAGCGCATTTTCAAAAATTAATTTCTTTGGATGGTTATGAGTTATGAGAAATGGGTGAATTTTCTAAATAGCAAAAGCATCCATTAATCGATAGATCTTCCAACTTCACTTCTTCATCGTCTCATCAACTTCACAAAAAACAACTTCATACCTTTACAATTTTCACTATCTTCACTTCTCGAAAATAAAGCAAGCTATGAAGATATTAGAGGAAGTGATTTTACCCGGTGAGAGCAAGACCTTACATTTAGAAATTGCAAGATTACATACGGCAACTAAGCTAAAAATCCCCGTAATTATTTCGCGTGCCTTAGAGGACGGACCAACGATACTCTTTTCAGCAGGTTTACACGGAGATGAGCTTAATGGGGTTGATATTGTGCGCCAAATTGTACATCAGGGTTTAAATCGCCCAAAAAGGGGAACAATTATTTGTATTCCGGTGATTAATATCTTTGGGTTTATTAATAAAACGCGTGAATTTCCCGATGGGAGAGATTTAAATCGCGTATTTCCTGGTAGTAAAACAGGTTCACTAGCGGGGCGTTTTGCGTACCATATCTTGACGCATATTATTCCACATGTTGATTTCGTGATTGATTTCCACGCAGGAGGTCAAAGTCGATTCAATGCACCTCAGTTGCGCATTGCGATGGATGATAAAGCTGTATTAGAACCTTTGGCAAAAATTTTCCATCCCCCTTTCTTATTGTATTCCAATCAAATTACAGGATCTTTCCGCAGTGCTTGTGCTAAGCGCGGAGTTAAAATGTTGTTGTTTGAAGGAGGGAAATCGTTAGATATTAATGCAGAAGTATCTAAAATGGGAGTAGAGGGAACCAAGCGTGTTCTCCGCCATTTTGATATGTTACGCGAAGAGATTGAAGTTGAAAGTCGCCAAGAAAAAATGGTGATTATTAGTCAATCTGTTTGGATTAGAGCAAAACAGTCCGGTTTAATGCATGATCAAGTAGCTGTGGGAACCTTTGTAAGAAAAGGAGAAGCGCTTGCGTATATCTCAGACCCTTATGGAAGAGAAAATGTAATGATTAAAGCACCTAATAGTGGGTATGTCATTAATGTTAATGACTCACCGATTGTTTATCAAGGAGATGCTATATTTCACTTGTCAAAAAATAGTACCAATGAATAAAACTACAGCACGTCAAAAGTATATCCAAGCTAGAGAAACACTTACACAAGAGGAGGCTGAAGAAAGAAGTTTAGCCATTGCTAATCAATGTTTGCGTTTGCCTATTTGGGATAAGATCAATTACCATTTGTTTTTGTCCATTGTACAGAAAAAGGAAATTGATACTGATTTCTTGATGCAGGTCTTGGCAGGTAAGGATAAAAATATAATTCTGTCGAAATCCGATTTTAAAACTGGGGATATGCAGCATTTTTTATTGACTGATAATACGGTATTACGCGTCAATAGCTATGGAATACCAGAACCACAAGACGGCATTCAAATCCAAGAAAATCAGTTGGATGTTGTGTTCGTTCCGTTGTTGGCTTTTGATGAAAAAGGCAATCGCGTAGGGTATGGAAAAGGATTTTACGATAGGTTTTTGGAAAAATGCAAACCCGATGTAATTAAAGTTGGACTTAGTTTCTTTGAGGCTGAACCTCATATTGAGGATGTTTCTCCCCTTGATATTGCGTTGGATTATTGTGTAACACCACATAAAATATATGCTTTTTAAAAGAGATGAAAGCTAAAAGCCCCAAAAGGTTACCTTTTGGGGCATTTTTTATCGTTGCGGTAACAGAGTGTTTTTTAATGCGCAGTTTTACTTTGATCCATCTCTTTGAAATCCTCGTCTTGTTGACGCATTTTAATAAAATCAGTCACCGATATTTTTGTAATCTCTTTAAAAGAATTAGAGAAACTCTTTGAACTACCAAAACCAAATTCATCAGCCAACCCCGTCAGGTTGAGTAGGTGAAGTTTGGGATTGTACGTCAATTCGCGTACCGCATGTTGAATGCGAAGGCGTTTAAGGTAATCTGAAAAATTGATATTCTTTTCCTCATTAAAGAATTTGGACAAGGTATTGCGGTTCGTTCCAAATTGACGAGCTAATTCATCTTGTGTAATTTTCTGTAAATATCCTTTTTTGCGTTCAAAGTCCTCTAATTTTTTGATGAGTACCTGAGTTGTGTTTAATGGCTGTTGAGATTCAGTTAAGTCAACAACGGACACAGTATCTAACTGTTGTTCTTGTAGTAAACGCTGTGACAGTTGTATTGCCTCTTTCGGTGATTCATGAATCAGCTGCTTGTATTGTTGTTGTAATTTTTGTTGTTTTTTCTGGTAGTAAACCAATCCGATAAATACAACCAGAATTAAAACCGTTACAAGTCCATATAATCCTTTAATTTGAGATTGACTTTTAGATAGTTCATATTCCAGCTTTTGTTTAGACGCTTCTAATTTCTTCGTATCTAAGTGTGTATGGATATAGGAACTGAGTTGGCTGTTGTTTTTGTGTAATTCAGTGGATAATCCCATCAAGAGTTTGGTATAGTACAGCTCTTTTTCTAGGTCTTTTTTCTCTTGGTAATAGGTGATTAAGTAGTTAAAGGCTTCACTTAATTCGGTATTAGCAAAATTGGTTTCTTTATACAGTGTTTCTATCTTTTGAAAATAAGGCAGTGCTTGTTCTTTTTTGCCCCTATCCCACATGTTTTTACCAAAATAGAGGTAGATTAAATGCTCATTAGCATAATCATCATTATCTACAATTGGATTTAATGCTTTGGTTAATAGAGAATCTGAGGTTTCAAAACGATGTAATCGATGATTATACATTCCGTTGATGAAGTCAAAATAAGCTATTTCAAGTACTTTATCTTTCTTAATCAGCCTAGTTGTTGCCTCATACCCTTCTTGAAGTAAAATTCGAATCGTGTCATTTTTTTCTTGGCGAAAACTTGTTTTACTCAAGGCATAAATGTTGCTGATGTATCCACGTAAATTATTGTAGGCGTTGCTGCTGTCATTTAATTGACCACGATAATATGACATAGATTCTTTCGTAAGCTTTGCCGATTTGTCCAAGTCATCCAAGTGATAGTAAATGGAGCCAATAGCATACTTTACTTTATTAAGGGTGTATTTGTCGTCTGTTTTCTTTAAATAATCCTCTGCTTGTAGCCCATATTCGAGTGCCTTTTTGTAGTCTTTGTTTACAAACTCTACGTGGCTTTTCGTGTTATAGGCAGTGCCTATAGCTTGAATGTCGTTTAGTTGCAAGGTATAGTTAAGTAAACTATCAGCATATTTTAGCTGTAGCTCATAACTTTTAATTAAAAATATTTTTTTCAAATAACCTTTAATAACGTCATTGGGACTTTGTTCCGATTTTGCTTTTTGAAGATAATATTCAGTAACAATTTCCTTTTCTTTAGGAGTGAGTACACTGTTATTAATCGTAAAAAGTAATTCTTGCAAAGACCAATCTTTATAATCAGCATTATTTTGAGCAGATACACTGTTAGAAAAATATCCACTAAAGGTTATAAAAAAGAAAGTCCAGAATTTTTTTAGTAACATTTGGTAAGGGTTTAGAAGCTTTTCTTTAAAGATAAGTTTTTTTTGTGTTTTATAAGATGTTGATAGTCAGTATTTTTTACAATTTTTCCTTCTTGATTACAATTTTTCCACCTATCTAAAATCGAGGTAATAACTCATTTAAAATCAGAGCGTTTCGAAAATGTCCAATCAAATTTTACAATTCATCCATTGTTGATAGATAAAAAACTTGTGCTTTTGTATTGAGCGAACTAAGTTTGCTTTCAATGTCACAAACAAAATGTGGATTGAAAAAAGTAACATTTAATTTAACACCGCAAAACTATGAAAAAGATTTATATCTGTGCAGCATTGGGATTATTCTTTGCTTCATGTAGTACAGAAGATGGAACAAAGGAGTCAATACAAGATGTGAAAACAGTAAATGTTGTAGGCCAAACACATTGGAAGGATATAATAGATGCTATCAATAGTTCGAGTGTAACATCGAGTTATAATACGACAGAAGAAATAATTTCGGGTGTAGAAAATGCAGCATTCGCTAATTCCGATTTTAAAAAATTGGATATGAAAGGCTACGTGACGCCTACAGTTTCCGAAGTAGAATATTTGTTAAATAATGATGAAGCTACCATATTAGGACAATTGAATTACTCTGACGCAACCAACTATTATTTAAATCAAATGTTAGTAGTTCGTGGGCCATGGGAAACGAATCCAGCAACGGATAAAGGAGTTTCTGCCAGAGATAAGGAATTATTGACGTTTTTGACCTATACATGGGGACCAGATAAAGATTGGGAGTGGGATAAAAAGAGGAGAGTCGCTTTTGTAAAAGGATATGAAGATAGTCTGGCACGTGCTATTGTTTTGTCTTTAGTGCTAGAACAAGTAGAAAAAAAGTAAATCAAGAAATCAATAAGTGTTGTTTCTATAGAGCTAGCAGTCCGGAATGCTGGTCAGAAACAAAGTAATTGATACAAAAGAGAAAATGAACAAAGAAGAGGGTACATGAGAGTGAAATAAATACTAATATCCTTAGAAAGTAAAAATAGTAATGGAACTTATAATTACCTATCGGTTTAAAATATTTGCAGTGTTATTGCTACTATGGGCAGGGATGAACTTTTGGGTGTTTCCACCGGCCTGGTTTTGGGTTGCCATTGTTTGTATGATTCTGGTTTTGGGGATCAGTGTTAAGTTGTTCAAGGCAAAGCCTTAACTTTTAATACGATAATCAGTAAATCAACAAGCGAGGCAAAAAATAGTAAGCTTTATCGTTTTAGACGGGTAAAAAATAGAGGAATTATATCCATTATAATTGATTAATTTAGATGGTAAAAAGGGTGTTCAATCGAACACCCTTTTTTATTGACTGCAATTGAGATTCTCCTAGAAGTAAATGTTGTAACTTCAACCAAGAATACTACGTTTTAGGAAAGCATCTTTTGCCGTCCTAATTTTAAGCTTTATTTTTGTTCCTAAATTACAGAGTAGATGCAAGTAAAAGAAGAGTTAGCGTTACAGATACAAACCTTACCAGATCAACCTGGTGTATATCAGTATTTTGATAAAGAAGGTAAGATTCTTTATGTTGGTAAGGCGAAGAACTTGAAAAAAAGGGTGAGCTCTTACTTTAATAAAATTCACGATAATGCAAAGACCAATGTATTAGTCAAAAAAATTGTGAAGATTAAACATATCGTTGTGCCCACGGAAACAGATGCGTTGCTGTTGGAAAACAATTTAATCAAACAATTGCAGCCTCGTTATAATGTCCTATTAAAGGATGATAAATCCTATCCGTGGATTTGTATTAAAAAAGAACCTTTCCCTCGAGTGTTTGTTACGCGTCGTATGGTGAAAGATGGTTCAGAATACTATGGACCCTATACAAGTATCAAAACAGTGAATACGCTCATGGAGCTGATCAAAGAACTGTACGCTATTCGAACTTGTAGTTATGATTTGTCCTTGCAGAATATCCGAAGTGAAAAGTTTAAAGTTTGTTTAGAATATCACATCGGCAATTGCGGAGGACCTTGTGAAGCCTATGAAACGAGCATACAATACGATAAGAAAATCACTGAAATACGCGATATCCTAAAAGGGAACTTCAAAGAAAGTTTGAAGGGGTTTAAAGCCTATATGTTGGAATTGGCCACGGCGATGCGTTTTGAAGAAGCTCAACAAATCAAAGAAAAAATAGAATTGCTTGAGAATTACCAAGCGAAATCAACCATTGTTAACCCAAAAATTGGCAATGTGGATGTCTTCTCTATTATCTCTGATGAAACTAATGCCTATGTCAACTTTTTACAAGTTTCATACGGAGCCATTATTCGCTCACATAACTTAGAGCTAAAGAAGAAGCTAGAAGAAACAGATGAAGAATTATTGGCCTTAGCTATTATAGAGATCCGCAGTAGATTTGAATTGCTAACCAAAGAAATTCTCGTTCCTTTTGATTTAGATTTAGGGGAACAGATGAAAGTGACGGTACCCAAAATGGGAGATAAAAAAGCGCTGTTGGATTTATCAGAACGCAATGCCAAATTTTATCGCATGGATCAATTAAAACAAATTAAAATTGTGGATCCAGATCGTCACGTAAAGCGCATCATGCAACAGATGATGAAAGATTTGCGCTTGCCAAAAGAACCACGCCATATTGAGTGTTTTGATAACTCCAATATTCAAGGAACCAATCCAGTTGCCGCTTGTGTTGTCTTCAAAGATGGTAAACCAAGTAAAAAAGACTACCGTCATTTTAATGTTAAGACCGTTGAAGGACCAAATGATTTTGCTTCGATGGAAGAAATTGTCTTCCGAAGATATAAGCGTTTACTCGAAGAAAAAGAAGCACTTCCTGATCTTATCGTTATCGATGGAGGAAAAGGACAATTGGGCGTTGCCTTAAAGAGTTTGGAAAATTTAGGGCTAAGAGGAAAAATTCCCATTATCAGTTTGGCTGAACGCTTAGAAGAAATTTTTTACCCAGGGGATAGTTATCCGCTTTATTTGGATAAACGATCGGAAACGATGAAAGTAATTATTCACCTTCGAGATGAGGCCCATCGCTTTGGATTGACGTTTCACCGCAATCAACGCAGTAAAAATGCGATTACAAGTCGATTAGACGAGGTACCTGGTATTGGAGAAAAAACAAAAACGAAGTTGATGAATCACTTTAAATCAGTGAAGCGAATCAAAGAAGCTTCTATGGAAGAGATAGAAAGTGTAATCGGAAAAGCAAAAACTAAAGTTTTATTGGAACATTTAAACTAAATTAGTAGGATAAAAAAGGATAACTATGCGCAGAATTATAGCATTATTAGCAATAGTATTAGCGGCAGGTACGAGTTTTGCCCAAGAAGAGGATCGTCCTAAAGTAGGAGTGGTGCTGAGTGGTGGTGGTGCAAAAGGTCTTGCACATATCGGCGTATTGAAAGTGTTGGAAGAGCAAGGCGTACAAGTAGACTATATTACAGGAACTAGTATGGGAGCTATTGTAGGGGGATTATATGCCTCTGGATATACCGCTTCAGAATTGGATTCCATCTTTAGCAGTATTGATGCTACAGCGCTAATTAGAGACTATATTCCCCGTATTTCTAAATCGTTTTACGAAAAGAAAAACGATGAAATTTATGCCTTAACGTTGCCCTTTGATAAGTTTAAGATTGGATTGCCAAAAGCTTTTTCGCGAGGCATGTACAACTACAACTTGATGAATCGATTATTAGCGCATGTTCGACATGTGCGTGATTTTAATGATCTCAATATTCCCTTTTTATGTGTTGCAACGAATATCGAAACAGGTAAACCTGTTTTGATTGATTCGGGATATTTACCGCAAGCCATCTTGGCGAGTGGGGCTTTTCCCTCTTTATTTGCCCCTGTATTAATTGATGATAAACACTTGATCGATGGTGGTATTGTCAATAATTATCCGATCGAAGAACTAAAAGCATTAGGAGCAGATATCGTGATTGGAGTTGATGTTCAAGATGGATTAAAAGATATAGATGCTATCAGTGGTGCTGCGGATGTGTTGTTGCAAATTTCCAATTATTCAACCATCAATCAGATGAAGAATAAGATTGGAGAAACGGATATCTACATCAAACCCGATATCTCGGGGTATACCGTAGTCTCTTTTGAAGATGGGAAAGCAATTATTCAACGTGGAGTTGCAGCGGCTGAAACGAAATTGGATGAAATAAAGAAAATTGGCGGGAAAAAGGATGTATTGCAGAAGCAATTTGTACCGAAATACACCGATAAAATATATGTAAATTCGATTGATATTAATGGATTAACACGATATACACAACGTTATGTGCACGGAAAGTTAGGGTTTAAACCGAATAGTATGGTGACGTTTGATGAACTTGAAAAAGGAATAGATCAGCTGAACGGAACGGACAACTTTAGCAGTATATCCTATCGCTTTGATGCGAATGGAGAAGGAGATGAATTGGTTTTAGATTTAGTTGAAAACCCAACGAAACGCTATTTAAAATTAGGTGTTCACTATGACGGGTTATACAAATCAGCTGCCTTATTAAACATAACACAGAAGAATCTATTGATGAAAAGTGATGTGGCTTCTTTAGATGTTGCTGTTGGGGATAATGTGCGCTACAATTTCAATTATTTCGTGGATAATGGATTTTATTGGAGTGTAGGGATTAACTCAAAATACAATCAATTTAGTCATGACTTACGCTTTAAAATGCTATTGAAAAATGACCATTTTGAGTTGCCTTCCGATATTGATCTCGCTAGTTTGCCTGCGAAGTTTAATGTCGATTACAAAGACTTAGAAAATCGCTTGGTTTTTCAAACTTTTTATCAACAGAAATTCCTATTAGCGGCAGGATTAGAGCATCGTTACTTCGATATTAAGAGCAATACGCTGAATGTAAAAGAAAGCAATTTTGATCGCAGTACCTATTTGGGCGCATTTGCAAATTTTACTTTTGATACCTATGACAATAAGTATTTTCCACGCAAAGGATTCATGTTCAAAGGAGAGTATAAAAACTACTTCTACTCGTCGGATTACCTTGGGAATTTCCAGAACTTTTCGATGGTTACTGGGCAGGTGGGGTATGCAACACGCCTAGCAGATAAATTGTTTGTCGATTTGCGTTCACGTGTGGGGGCAACCATTGGCAATACACCTTCTATGGGCTTCATGTATTTTCTAGGAGGATATGGATTTGCTGATCGGGATAATCTTATTCCTTTTTATGGGTATGATTTGTTGAGCATAGCTGGTAATTCGTATATCACAGGATCATTGAACTTAGATTATGAAATCTTTAAAAAGCATCACATAAACTTTTCTGCAAACCTAGCGAATGTAGGAGAAGATATCTTTTCTGGCTCTGAATGGTTGTTTAAATCAAAGTATTCAGGGTATGCAATAGGGTATGGGATGCAAACGATGATTGGGCCTATTGAAGTGAAATACAGCTATTCACCAGATACAGGAGGAAGCTATACTTATTTCTCTGTTGGCTTTTGGTTTTAGTTAAGAATTAAAGCGACTTAACTCCTTGTGTTTTAGCAATACGCAAATAAAATTTGGTTAAGAAGTTGGATATATCATTTTTATTTCGATATTTGTGATATTATGAAAATACAATGGGACGGTTTATTGGCTTACATTAAGTTTCTGATCAAGAGAAATCCTGAATGAGAAACTTTTACTTATATCATTTTTTTTCCAACCTTAAAACTATAAGTAATTATGCCTTTATATCATCGCTTAGGGAGTATTCCCCCTAAACGTCATACGATTTTCCGTAAGGAAAACGGTGACTTATACTATGAACAATTGTTTGGTACAGTTGGTTTTGACGGAATGTCAACAAATATGTACCATGTACACCGACCGACACAGGTGAAAGAAATACGTAAACAGTATTCAGTTGCACCTAAAATTGCGAAAGCAAATAACATTCAATCTTACCGACTAAGAGGATTCCAGGTAGAACCCGAAAATGATTTTTTAGAAAGCCGAAAAGCAGTTTTGACCAATAGTGACTGTACCATTGTATTAGCGGCTCCTAAGAAATCAATGGAGGACTATTTCTACAAGAATACCGATTCTGATGAATTGATTTTTATCCATAAAGGATCAGGAACCCTGCGTACTTTTTTAGGAAATTTAACCTTTAAGTATGGTGATTACTTAGTTGTTCCAAGAGGAATGATTTATAAAATGGATTTCGATACCGAAGATAATCGTTTGTTTATTGTGGAATCTAAACATCCGTTTTATACACCTAAACGTTATAGAAACTGGTTTGGACAATTGATGGAGCACTCTCCTTTCTGTGAAAGAGATATCCGTCGACCAGAAAACCTAGAAACCTATGACGAAAAAGGAGATTTTTTAATCAAGTTGAGAAAACAAGATGAGATCTTCGAAATGGTATATGCAACGCATCCTTTTGATGTCGTAGGCTATGATGGATATAACTATCCGTATGCCTTTTCAATTCACGATTTTGAGCCGATTACCGGACGTATTCACCAACCACCTCCAGTACATCAAACATTTGAAACCGCTGGTTTCGTCGTTTGTTCTTTTGTACCGAGATTATATGACTATCACCCAGATGCTATTCCTGCTCCTTACAATCACAGTAATATTGACAGTGATGAGGTGTTGTACTATGTTGATGGTGATTTTATGAGTCGTAATGATATCGCGCCAGGTCATATTTCATTACACCCTGCAGGTATTCCACACGGACCGCATCCAGGTGCTGCAGAGCGTTCAATCGGAAAAACCATTACAGAAGAGTTAGCCGTAATGGTAGATACTTTTAAACCGTTGATGGTAACAGAAGAAGCAATGAAGATTGCCGATGAACAGTACTACCAATCGTGGTTAGAAGAATAACAAACAACAAGAGTAAAGAGAATAAATAAACAACAACAAAAACTATATTATGAGTAAAGAAGTAAAGTCGGTTGAATTTGGCTTAGAAAAAATATTTGAAGGAGCGCAAGATTTCTTGCCTTTATTAGGAACAGATTACGTTGAATTTATCGTTGGGAACGCAAAACAAGCGGCTCACTTTTATAAAACAGCGTTTGGTTTCCAATCATTAGCGTATGCAGGATTAGAAACAGGAGTGAAAGACAGAGCATCTTACGTATTAGTACAAGATAAAATCCGCATCGTTTTAACTACACCTTTAACAGCGGAGTCTGAATTAAATGACCATATCGTAAAACACGGAGATGGAATTAAAGTAGTTGCACTTTGGGTAGAAGATGCACGTAAAGCATACGAAGAAACAACAAGCCGTGGTGCTAAATCATACATGGAACCAGTTGTTGAAAAAGACGAATTTGGTGAAACTGTTCGCGCTGGTATCTATACATACGGTGAAACTGTTCACATGTTTGTTGAAAGAAAAAATTATACAGGTGTATTCTTACCTGGTTTCGTTAAATGGGAAAGCGAATACAATCCAAAACCAGTTGGATTGAAATACGTGGATCACATGGTAGGAAACGTGGGATGGAACGAAATGAATACGTGGGTAAAATGGTACGAAGACGTAATGGGATTCGTAAACTTCTTATCTTTTGATGATAAACAAATTAATACAGAATATTCTGCTTTGATGAGTAAAGTAATGTCAAACGGTAATGGACGTATTAAATTCCCTATCAACGAACCTGCTGAAGGAGCGAAAAGATCACAAGTAGAAGAATATTTAGATTTTTATAACGGTCCTGGAGTTCAGCACATTGCTGTTGCAACAGATGATATCATCAAAACAGTTGGTGAAATGAGAGCAAGAGGAGTTGAGTTTTTATCTGCTCCACCACAAGCGTACTATGATGCAATTCCTGGTCGTTTAGGAGTTCACATGGATATGATGAAAGAAGATATCAAAGAATTACAAAAATTGAGTATCTTAGTTGACGCTGATGAAGAAGGATATTTATTACAAATCTTTACAAAACCAGTAGAGGATCGTCCAACTTTATTCTTCGAAATTATTCAAAGAATGGGTGCAAGAGGATTCGGTGCAGGTAACTTCAAGGCGCTTTTCGAATCAATTGAGCGTGAGCAAGAGTTGAGAGGAACGTTATAATCTGAGTTAAGAATATCTTAAAAACCTTCATTTTGAACGTGTTATCGTTAAAGTGGGGTTAAAAGATAGGAGATATATAAATAATCAATAAAAAACTGTACATTTGCACTCGCAAAAATAAAGATGTCATAAGCTTTATTTGAGTGTAATAAATTTTTCATAATTTATAGTTTTTTGGTTGGTTAATAGCATAAAAACTCAGTCAATTATTTGACTGGGTTTTTTTGTTTGTTATTTTTGAATAAAATTAGCCAACTATGAAAAAAGTATTATTTGTTTTTTATACCTTCCTATTATGTGCACTAACTACTTTTGCACAAACTAAACCTCAAGCGTTTAAAGCGGGAGAATACTTGAAATTCAGAGTGTCCTATGGTATTTTGAATGCAGGTATTGCAGAACTGACCTTATCTGAAACAACCTACAAAGGAAAAAGTATGTATCATGCCAAAGGTATTGGCTATACTACTGGGCTTTCTAAGGTTTTCTTTAAAGTGTATGACGATTATCAAAGTTATTTTGAGAAAGATCAAGTCGTACCCCATCGTTTTATCCGAAAAATTGATGAAGGCGGTTATACCAAAGACCAAGAAGGTTTCTTCGATTATACCAAAAAAAATGTACTCGTAAAAGATTACGAGAAAAAGAAAGAAAGTACCTATCCTATTGTTTCTGAAGTACAGGATATTGTATCTGCCTTTTATTACCTGAGAAATCACCCGAAATTAGATAATTTAAAAAAGAACGAAGCTGTTGAAATTGATATGTTTTTCGATGGAGAAGTGTTTCGTTTTAAATTGTTATACCTCGGTACAACGGAATTGAAAACTAAATTTGGAAAGGTGAAAGCCTTGAGTTTTAGACCTTATGTAATGGCAGGACGTGTTTTCAAAGAAAAAGAAAGTTTGACTGTTTGGGTTTCTGCTGATGCGAATAAAGTTCCATTGCGAATCAAAGCAAGTTTAGCAGTTGGTTCGCTAAAAGCAGATTTAGAAGAGTACAAAGGATTAGTTTCAACGTTAAAAACAGAAAAGTAATGAATGATATCACCAATCAACATATAAAAAATTTAGAAGAAAAATTTACCCAAATGGGACAAAATCCCAATGTACATTTAGAAGGTTTGTTGTATGGCAAGCCTTTGACGTATTGGGATTATATTCAAACAGATGCCTTATTAGGGTTGCAAATTCAGCGTACCTTATACCCAGATGAAATGGTGTTTATCATGTACCATCAGGTCAATGAATTATTGTTTAAAATGATTTTGTGGGAAATGGAGCAATTAGCTGTACCTACACCAATCGCAGTAGATGTCTTTACCGATAAATTGATGAGAATTAGCCGATATTTTGATATGTTGACTAATTCTTTTAGCATTATGGGTGATGGAATGGATGTAGAACAGTATAATAAGTTCAGAAATACACTAGCTCCTGCCAGCGGATTTCAAAGCGCACAATACCGCTTAATCGAATTTGCTTCAACAGATTGGATTAATTTAATTGATAAACGCTTTATTCGCGATTTGCCAGAGAATATTTCTGAAGAAGAAGCGTTAGAATATCTATACTGGCAAGCAGCAGGAAAAAATTACAAGACAGGCGAAAAGTCCTACTTGCTTGGTGCGTTTGAAAAAAAATACAGTCAAACTTTTGTTAAAGCAATGAAAGATTATGAAAAAACAAATTTATGGCAGAAATTTGTTGAGCTTCCTAAAGAAGCACAAGCATGTCCAGAATTAATTCAAGCGATGAAACATTACGATTATACCGTTAATGTTACTTGGGTGATTGGACATTACAAAACAGCGCTGAAGTATTTAGAAAGTACAGGAGTTACCAAAGAAGCTACAGGTGGTAGTGATTGGAAAAAATATATGTTGCCAGAATATCAAAAGAGAATATTTTTCCCAGGCTTATGGTCAGAAGAGGAATTAGCAAATTGGGGTAAAGGATTGGTTTAAAAATAGAAAAAAGGAAGTTTTGAAGTATAAAATTTTTATGTTGTTAGCAGGCTTGCTTCTTTTTTCTTCTTGTAAAAAAGAAGGAGAAATAGAAGTGAGTACGGATACGGAAAATGAAACAGTAGAGGAGATTGTCGCTGAATTGTATGGGTTTAATTTGAAGGACTATGTGGTATCAGAAGATACGATTAGGTCTGGAGATAACCTTGGGAAGATTTTTGGCAATTATAACCTCAATGCTTCAGACGTACACAATATTGTTACCAAAGTAAAAGATACAATCAATGTTCGAGGAATTCGAGCAGGACAACCGTATACGTTGATTAAATACAAAAATAACCCGGATAAATTAGCTGCATTTGTTTATCATCCTAATATTTCAGGTTATCAAGTGATTGATCTCCGCGATACGATTACAGCTTATACAAAAACATATCCTGTAACGATTAAAAGAAGAACAGTTGCTTCTACAATTGATGGATCGCTATCGATGAGTTTGAGCAAAGAAGGAGTGGATCAATCGCTAGCAACACGTATGTCGCAAATTTTTGCCTGGTCGATTGACTTCTTTAAATTACAACCGGAAGATCGCTTTGCTGTTACGATTGAAGAGAAATACATTAACGATACGGTTTATGTTGGAATTTCAAAAGTGGAAGCGGCTTATTTTAACTATAGAGGAAAGGATTTATATTCATTCCCATACCAAAGAACTGGAGCGAAAGGCAAGGATTATTACGATGAAGAGGGACGTCCAATGAAGAGTATGTTCTTAAAAGCACCATTGAAGTTCTTTAGAATTACTTCAAGATATACCAAGAGTCGATTCCACCCTGTACAGAAAACATGGAAATCCCATAACGGAACGGATTATGCCGCTCCAACAGGAACGCCAATTATGACTACTGCCTCTGGAGTGGTAGAACGCACAGGATATACGGCAGGAAATGGAAACTATGTGAAGGTAAAACACAACGGGACTTATTCTACACAGTATTTGCACATGTCTAAGATCTTAGTGAGAAAAGGACAGTTTGTAGAACAAGGGCAATCCATCGGACTTGTTGGTAGTACGGGATTAGCCACAGGACCACACGTGTGTTATCGCTTTTGGAAAAACGGAGTACAAGTAGATCCTCTAGGACAGGTTCTACCAAACTCAGAACCCATGGATAAAAAAGATATCCCCGCTTTTAAAGAGCATATTCAACCTTTAAAAGCAGAGTTAGATGCTGTGATTAAAGAAAAATTTAATAAATAACCTCTGTTTCAAGTAAAATGTTACAATCTATTAATCCTACTAGTACTGCTGCATGGACCAAGCTACGTGAGCACTTTGAGCAAATGAAGTCTATCCAAATGCAAGACCTCTTCCAAGAGGATGCTAGTAGAGGGAATTCTTTTAATATTCATTTCGATGCATTTTTGCTCGATTATTCTAAGAATAAAATTACAAAAGAAACCTTATCGTATTTGCTTCAATTAGGTGAAGAAGTACAATTGAAACAAGCAATTGAAGCTTTATTCACAGGCGGTAAGATAAATAAAACAGAAAATAGAGCCGTATTGCATACGGCTTTACGTGATTTTACTCAAGCGTCACCAATTATGGTGGACGGTGTCAATGTGTTAGAAGAAATTCAAGAAGCAAGAACGCGCATTGAGCATTTCGTTACAGCAGTGGTAGAAGGACGTTATCTTTCAAGTACAGGACAACCTTTTACAGATGTTGTCAATATTGGTATTGGAGGATCTGATCTAGGACCAAAGATGGTTGTAAATGGATTAGAAAATTATCGCAATCATCTAAAGACTCATTTTATCTCTAATGTTGATGATGATTATTTGTATGCGGTATTAAATAAGTTAAACCCTGCAACTACGTTAGTCTTGATTGTTTCTAAGACATTTACTACGCAAGAAACAGTATTAAATGCAGACAAAGTTGTACAATGGCTTTCAGCAGCGGTAGAACAAAAGGATTTAGCCAAACATTTAGTGGGGGTTACCGCTGAGGTGGAACGCGCGGTTGCTTACGGTATTGATCGATCGACTATTTTTCCAATGTGGGATTATATTGGAGGACGATTTTCGCTTTGGAGCTCTGTTGGATTGTCGATTGCGTTGTCTATTGGTTATGCTAACTTCGAACAATTATTAAAAGGTGCACATAAAATGGATCAGCATTTTAGAACAGCCCCTTTTCAAGATAATATTCCTGTTGTTTGTGCTTTACTAAGTGTATGGTATAACAATTTTTATGGGTACCAGACAGAAGCCGTTGTGCCGTATAGTCAATTTTTAGAAAAATTTCCTGCCCATCTACAACAGATGATTATGGAAAGTAATGGAAAAGACAAGAATCGCAATGGCGAACAATTGTCGTATGAAACTGGAACATTAATCTGGGGTGAGGTAGGCGTATCTGCTCAGCATGCCTTTTTCCAATTGTTTCACCAAGGAACGAAAGTAGTTCCTGTTGATTTTATAGGCTTTGTCAATCCTTTTTCGGATCAAGATACCAATCATACAATTTTGATGTCTAACTTTTTTGGACAAACAGAAGCCTTGTTGAATGGAAAAGCAGCCACACGTGAAGGAGAAGAAGAAGATGCATTGATTCAGAACTTTAGAGAATTTGCTGGAAACAAACCGTCGAATACGTTGTTGATTGATAAGCTTACTCCAGAAACATTAGGAGCCTTAGTGGCCTTATATGAACATAAGACTTTTGTGCAAGGAGTGATATGGAATATTTATAGTTTTGACCAATTTGGCGTGGAATATGGCAAGGTTTTAGCAAAAAATATTCAGCGTGAAATTATTTCGAATAATGTATTGAAACACGACAGTTCTACAGCCTTTTTGCTGAATTACTACCTAACGAACAGAAGTATTTAGAATTCAATAAATTGGGACACACACAAAATTTAATAATTAGATAACATTATAGGATTTTCTTTTTGTACATTTGCCGTGAAATTAATTATCACTTACACTTACAAAATGAAAAACTTGAAGAACTGGATGTTGTTTATCGTAATGGTTATTACGTCAACATCTGCATTTTCACAAAACAAAGTAAAGGGTACGGTTATCGATGGAGAGCTTAATATGAGCTTACCAGGAGCTACTGTATTGGTGAAAGGAACGCAAAATGGAGTGTCGACAGATGCAAATGGAGCGTTTACCTTGAACGTTACTAGCGATAAAGGAGAAGTAGTTATCTCTTTTATTGGTTATCAATCAAAAACGGTTGCTTTTACCGTTGATGCAAACAAAGTTGCTAACTTAGGCAACATTGTGGTTAACCCTGATGAAAACATGTTAGCTGACATTGTAATCATGGGAGTTGCGGACGTTGCAAAAGACCGTAAAACACCAGTTGCTGTTTCTACAATTAAAGCAGCTGAAATTCAAGAAAAATTAGGATCTCAAGAATTTCCTGAAATTTTAAACACTACACCTTCAGTATATGCTTCTAAAGGTGGTGGAGGCTATGGAGACTCGAATATTAATATTCGTGGATTCGACCAAAGAAACGTAGCTGTATTAATTAACGGGATGCCTGTTAATGATATGGAAGGTGGAGCTGTATACTGGTCAAACTGGGCTGGTTTATCAGACGTAACTTCTGCAATGCAAGTACAACGCGGTTTAGGTTCTTCTAAAATTGCGATTTCTTCTGTAGGAGGAACAATCAATGTTTTGACACGTACATCTGATGCTAGGGAAGGTGGATCTATTTCTGCAGGTATTGGAAATGAAAACTACTTTAAAGGTTTAGCTTCTTACAATACGGGTGTGTTGGAAAACGGATTGTCTGCTTCGGTATTATTAGGTTATACAAGAGGTGATGGATATGTTGAAGGAACGGGATTTGAAGGATATAACTATTACTTAGGTTTAGGATATAAATCAAAAGATTCTCGTCACAATGTTCAATTTACATTTACTGGTGCGAAACAAGATCACGATCAACGATCAACTTCAGTTTCTATCGAAAATATCCAAAAATGGAATGACGGGAAAATGAACAAAAGATTCAACCCTGATACAGGATTTTATAATGGAGAACGTTTTAATTTTAGATCGAACTACTATAACAAACCTGTGATGTCTATTAACTACGATTTCAATATTAACGAAACTTGGACGTTAGGAGCTGTATTTTACGGATCTTGGGGACGTGGTGGAGGAACTGGAACAATTGGTGGTGGACCAAATGGTTACAGAGATTTCGGTACGGAAGTAAGAGATGCTAATGGACATATGCGTTTTGATGATATCGCTGCTTGGAATAGAGGTGAAACCATTGCTGATTGGAAAGAAATTGGTAAAGATAAAAAACCATTTGGACCTGGTACAAGTAATAGTTTGATGGATGATCCTATGAATCCAGGTCAACAAGGATACTATATTACTGATTTCGATAATAAAACTAAGGCATATAGAGGTGGTTGGGCACGTCGTTCAAGTATCAACTCACATGACTGGTATGGTACGGTAATTAATTTAAATGCGAAAGTAAATGAGAACTGGACGGTTGATTTTGGTGCTGATGGACGTATTTATAAAGGATACCACTATCAATTATTAGATAATTTAATGGGAGCTGATGGTTTCTATGTAGCTAAAAATAAGAATAATAATAACCAACATTATATTGTAGGTCAAACATATGATGCTAAAGCTTCTATGAATCCATGGGTAAACTGGAATAATAGAGAAAAAGTTGGATACCACAATGATGGTAATGTAAAATGGTTAGGTGGATTTGGACAAGTGGAATACTCTAAAGAGAATCTTTCAGTATTCGTTCAAGGAGCTATTTCAAACCAATGGATGCAACGTGTTGATTATTTTGGTTATGACCGTTCTACTGCTGAAGGAGCAAAAGATTACAAAACGGATTGGGAAAGTATTTTAGGAGGTAGTATTAAAGGGGGAGCAAACTATAACATTGACGAAAATCATAATGTATTTGTGAATTCAGGTTATTTCTCTCGTCAACCATTTATGAACAATGGAGTGTATTTAAATAATACAAATACGTTGAATCCTGATTTGACAAATGAAAAAGTATTTGGATTAGAGGCTGGTTATGGATATAGAAGTCATAAATTAAGAGCTAATTTAAACTTGTATAGAACATCTTGGAAAGATAGAGTGACGCGTGTAACTTCTAAAGTTAAAGATATAGGAACAGATGGAAGTATTGTTGATGCAAATGGGTATGCTACTTTAGTTGGGGTGGAACAAATTCACTCTGGAATGGAAATGGATTTCATTTACTACCCAGTTGATCGTTTAACAATTACAGGATCTTTTTCATGGGGTGATTGGAAATATGCATCAAATGTAACAGGAACGTACTATAACGAAGAGACGAATCAACCTATCTATAATAACCCAGGAGAACCTGAGTCAGGATTTAAAACACAGACTTTATATATTGATGGAGCAAAAGTGGGTGGAGCACCTCAGTTGATTGCTAACTTAGGAGCTAGCTATGAAATCGTAAAAGGATTGAAAATCGATGCTAACTACCGATACAATGATAATTTCTATGGTTCATTAGATGTTGAAAAAACAGATTCAAAAGAAAAAAGCGGTTCAATGAAACTACCTGCATTTAACTTAGTTGATGCTGGATTATCTTACCGTATGGAAGTTGGAAAAGAAAAACAAAATGCTTTGACTATGCGTTTCAACGTAAATAACGTATTCGATACGACTTATATTTCTTCTGCAAGAACAAATATTGAAGCAACTCCTGAGAGTACTACTTGGAAAGGAATTGATGTTCGTAACGAAGTAATGTTAGGAGCTGGTAGAACATGGAACTTTACAATGAGATTTAACTTCTAGTAAGTTATTTTTATAAGCTAAAAAAGGGCGATTATTTTTATAATCGCCCTTTTTTTTGTATTTTGTAAGCTAGGACAAAGGTACTCCACTATAGAGTTTAGTGCGGTTTAGTCAATGAATGAAACTACAAAAAATAACAAAAACCAAAACACCATGAAAAGAAAGAATTTAAATGCGGAAATGAGTATTGCTCCAATTTGCTTCGGAGGAAATGTATTTGGATGGACTTTAGATGAAAAAGCATCGCTGCGCATGTTAGATGAATTACACGATCAAGGCATTAATTTTATTGATACAGCAAATAGTTACTCTCACTGGGTAGAAGGGAATACTGGTGGAGAGTCAGAACGCATTTTAGGAAAGTGGTTTGCAGAAAGTAAAAAAAGACAAGATATTGTATTAGCTACTAAAGTAGGTGGAGGCATGCAAGGAGTAGAGAAAGGGTTGACTAGACAACAGATTATCGATGGAGTCGATGCTTCTTTACAGCGTTTGCGTACAGATTATATTGATTTATACTATTCTCACCACGATGATGTGAATGTTGGAGTAGAAGAAATCATGGGAACATTTCAGGAACTAATTCAAGCAGGAAAAGTTCGTACACTTGGAGCGTCTAATCTAAGTGGAGAACGCTTACTTGAAAGTAATCAAGTAGCGGAAGCCAAAGGATGGACGAAATACATCGCCCTACAACCGCTATATAACCTCTATGACCGAGCGCAATTCGAAACGGAGTACAAAGATATTGTTGTGAAAGAAAAGCTGGCTGTAGCGCCTTATTTCGCTTTAGCTAGTGGTTTCTTATCAGGGAAGTATAAAACAGCCGCAGATTTAGAAGGAAGTGCACGAAAAATGATGGTTGAACATTATCTAAACGATCGCGGGTTAGCTATTTTAGATGCTTTAGCGAAAACGGCTCAAAAACATCAAGCAACAAGTGCCGAAATAGCAATTGCTTGGTTGTTGCATCAACCTGTAATTACGGCGCCAATTGTTAGCGCAACTAATTCAACTCAATTGCAGAGTCTTGTGCGTTCAACAGCTATTCAGCTAGATATTGATGATTTAGCTGTATTGGAAACAGCAAGTCAATGGAAGTAAGGAATGACTACTTCTTCTTGTGATTATCAAAGAAAAAATATACTAAAACAAACCCGCTTGCATCAATTGATGCAAGCGGGTTTTTAGTTTAAAACGGTACTAAATCAAATGTTTTGCTTCTCGATTCCTGTTTACCGTAGTAGTGTTGATCGTTAATTTTTAGTACAAGCTTATACTTGTTACTTGTTATTCTGAATCCTCGTTTTGTTCTCAATGTTCTCAGTTTATCTTCGCTGGGTATTGTAAAAGAAAAATCAGGATTTAATTGCTGATCTAAGGCTGTAGATGCAAGGGCAACAACTGATTTAAAATAGGGGTTAAACATATTTGTTCTAGGTCCATTGATAAAAGCATCAAAGAAAAAGTTACGAGCGAATGGTTTTGTTCGATTTCCCGATCCAAATTGTAGAACAATATGGTCTCCAACGGGATAGGCAATAACTCCATATAAACTTGCATTTTTTGCTCGGAGTAAAAAATTACTTCGTTTCTCTATTGGAGCATACTTGTCTTTATATAAACCCCTGATATTGCTAATCGATACCATGCCTCCTGTTATAAAATCAGCATGATCCTTTGTCATTTGGTACGTTTTTATCGGTTCCCCTTGTTCATCTCGTAGTACAATTGTAATAAATTGTTTGTCAAAATAGGCTTGTACAAGCTTATTATCGAAAAGTAGGGAGTTAGAACCAGGATGGTTTAAACGGGGTTTGTTGAATGGTTGTGGATAACTAGCATAGGTAGTTTCTTGCGTCGTTAGGTCAATGCTCAAAACTTCTGTACTTTGGTTTGATGTATCCAAGGTAATATAAAGAACATCGTTGTGAATATAGTACTTTCTCTGTGCTGCTGCCTTTAGTAAATCTGTGGGTTGATTCATTTCTATGTACGTCATTGGTACTGAATCTTGTAAAGCTTGATTAAGAGATACCTGACTGTGAGGGCCTAAATAAAAATTATGCCCTGTAAAGTTTATCATGGTATCTTTTTGCGGTTTTAAGTCTGCATCCAATTGCAAGAAACGGATTTGACTATTTCTGATTCTAGAATGAAACGCATAAAACTTATCTCCATGTGAAAAATGTAAAAAGGAATCCTCTTCTTGCGGGTCCCAGGTAAAAGGAGCGGCTGTAGTTGTTATATTTTGCTCAAAATCAAAGGTTTTTGTCAGAATATTTTTTTTTGTCACGATATACATGGTGGCTTTGTTCTCTTCAGCCGCAGTAAAGGCAACAACCGTATCATCAAAATAATCAGGAACAAGTGTGAACAAGGATTGTTTCACCGTTAGGCTATCCGTCATTTGCACCCCTTGTAGTTGATTATAAGATTTTAAGAAAAAGAAATTCTTTTGCTGGGTGTTATAGTGATACGCTTGGGTAATTTTTCCCAAATTCGTCGGTATTTTTACCTCTTTCACTTGGGCTTGTAAAATGCCTACAAAACAAAGTAGGAGTAGGGTTGAAATAAATTTCATTAGTTGTACTCAATTTTATGCAAATATAGATTTTATCTAGGTATAATTGGGAGGAAGAGTATATCGCTTAGGAATACTGCTATTGCTTGGTATTTATTTCTATATTTGAGTAGTTATTTTAGCATTGTTTTAGATGAAAAACTATTTAGTTTTATTTTTTGTATTGGTGGGTTATAGCTGCCTTGCTCAGCAATTCCGTGTAGATTGGAAAGATATACCCGAACATTGGTGTGAAAAATTGAATACTTTGGGACAAGATGGTTTGTCCATCTTGAGTGAAGAGGAAGGCCTTTTCTTAGCGGATTATTTTAAGCAAGACGGACAGTCTTTGGATTTGAAAGGTAAAAAAATAGCATTTATTTGTTCAGTGTCAAAAACAGATAAAGCCCGTTTTTTTCGAGATGTGAAATCTTGGTATTTTGAATTCAACTCTTCAGTTTCAAGTACGCTGTACGTATTTGATGAAAATCAAAAAGAACAAACAGGAGGCTATGATGGAGCTATTGTATTTTGGTCTAAACAAATGCTTAAGCCCAAAAAGATTGTATCCATTTTAAAGTCCTCGTAAAAAATAATTTTGTTTGAATAAGCCACCTGTAAATGAACATCAGCTTCGATTTAGATAGTACGTTAATTCCCAATGGGAAAGAGTTTGAAACCGAGAAAAGAAATTGGGTAGCAAAATTAGTTGGTTTTGAACCTATTCGGAAAGGAACGAGAACTTTGATTCAGGATTTGCAACAGCAAGGACATGAAATTCACATTTATACAACCTCCTATCGAACGCAGCATCGAATTCGATGGACGTTGCGTTATTATGGGATACAGGTCAATCGCATTGTTAATCAAAAAGAGAATAGTACTCGATTAAAGGAGCTCAACGTTTATGCTTCTAAATACCCCAGAGGTTTTGATTTTGATGTACATATTGATGATTCCAAAGGTGTGGGAATGGAAGGAGAAAAGTATAATTTTAAAACAATTATCGTCGATCCAAAGCAGGAGAATTGGGAGTCTTACATCAAACAAGAAATTCAAAGAATAGAACAAGAATAAACAAAAAAAGGGTGTCCACTAGACACCCTTTTTTCTATAGCGATTCGATTAATTAATCGTTGCTCCGTTTTTTACACCCTCTTCATCTGGGTTGACAAAAACCAATTTACCGTTGGCATCTTCTGTCATTAAGATCATCCCTTGACTTTCTACACCGCGTAAAGCACGTGGTGCTAAGTTCGCTAAAACCGTTACGCGTTTCCCGATGATATCTTCCGGTTTGAAATGCTCAGCAATTCCCGATACAATCGTTCTTACATCCATTCCGGTATCCACTTTTAATACTAAAAGTTTGTTTGCTTTTGGCATTTTCTCCGCTTCTACAATTGTTCCTACACGTAAATCTAACTTAGTGAAATCATCATAGGTAGCTGTTTCTTTTTGCGGCTCCACCACAGCATTCGCTGCTTTATTTGCTTGTTTAGATGCTTCTAAACGATCCAATTGTTTTTGAACTTCTTCGTCTTCAATCTTAGCAAACAATAACTCAGCTTCTCCAATTTGGTGTCCATGTTGAATTAACGGTTGATCTACTTCAACAGCAGACCATGCAATCGGTGTTTCTAAGCGCAAAATTGACTTTAATTTTGCTGCAGTAAAGGGCAAGAATGGCTCGGCTAATGTACTTAAGGCAGCAGCAATTTGTAAAGCTACATACATTTGCGTTTGAACGCGGTCCGCATCTTCCTTGATTAATTTCCAAGGTTCTTCATCCGCCAAGTATTTATTTCCTAAACGCGCCACATTCATTACTTCACCCAAAGCTTCTCTGAAGCGGTAACGATCGATTGAACTTTCGATGACAGCTGGATAAGCTCTTAATTCTTCTAATGTAGCAATATCCACATCAGAAAAGGCATGCGGTTGTGGAACTACACCGTTGTAATATTTATTCGTTAATACCACTACACGGTTGATGAAATTTCCAAAAATAGCCACTAATTCGTTGTTATTTCTCGCTTGGAAATCTTTCCATGTAAAGTCATTGTCTTTTGTTTCTGGTGCATTTGCAGTTAAAGCATAACGCAATACATCTTGTTTTCCTGGGAAATCTTCCAAGTATTCATGCAGCCAAACGGCCCAGTTCTTCGACGTAGAAAGTTTGTTTCCTTCTAAGTTTAAGAACTCATTCGCAGGTACATTATCAGGTAAGATATAGCTTCCTTCTGCTTTTAACATCGCTGGGAAGATAACACAGTGGAATACAATATTATCTTTTCCGATGAAGTGAACCAATTTAGTATCTTCTGATTTCCAATACGGTTCCCAATCTTTCCCTTCACGGGCAGCCCATTCTTTCGTTGATGAAATGTACCCAATAGGTGCATCAAACCAAACGTATAATACTTTTCCGTCTGCACCTTCAACAGGAACAGGAATACCCCAGTCTAAATCTCGAGTTACTGCACGCGGTTTTAATCCATCATCTAACCAAGATTTTACTTGTCCATATACATTGGGTTTCCAATCGTTTTTATGTCCTTCTAAAATCCACTGACGCAAGAATCCGTCGTATTGATCTAATGGTAAAAACCAGTGTTTTGTTGCTTTTAAAATGGGTTTACTACCTGAAATGGTTGATTTAGGATTGATTAAATCCGTCGCATTTAAAGAGGTACCACATTTTTCACATTGGTCTCCATACGCTTCTTCATTTCCACATTTCGGGCAAGTTCCCGTTACAAAACGGTCTGCTAAGAATTGTTGTGCTTGTTCATCGTATAATTGCTCCGTTACCTCTTCGATGAATTTCCCTTCGTTGTACAATTTCTTGAAAAATTCAGAAGCTGTTTGATGGTGAATAGAAGAGGAAGTACGAGAATAGTTGTCAAAAGAAATACCAAAATCTTCAAAAGATTGTTTGATAATGCTGTTGTATTTATCAATTACCTGTTGAGGGGTAATGCCTTCTTTTTTCGCTTTCATAGAAATAGCCACCCCGTGTTCGTCGCTTCCACAGATGAAGGCAACATCTTTGCCTTGCATTCGCAAGAATCGAGCATAAATATCAGCTGGAACATAAACACCTGCTAGGTGTCCAATATGGATTGGCCCATTGGTATAAGGCAATGCCGCAGTTAGCGTATATCTCTTCGGATCTTGTATCATAAACTATATTCTATATGAAATTAATAAGAATGCAAAAATAAGCAATATTGCTGGAAGTTGAATGGATTATTTTGTGGTGTTTTGGCGTTCTTTTGAATCGAATAAAGCAATAAAAAAGGCGAAATCAACTTGATTTCGCCTTTTTACGGATATTAAATAATAAAATAACTACATTATGGTAGTGGTTGTCCTACAGGTATTTCACAGCTGTGTCCTGGTTGACCATGTGGAGGGTTGATTTTTCCACTATTCGCTGTTGCAGGTTGTCCTTGTTCTTGCATGATGCGGTTTTTTGCCTCATCATTAACTAAGAATGGCTGTCCTTGGCTACTAGTTGCTGGTTGTGCAGAAGTTTGCATCGCATTACCACCTCCAGGAGGTGAATCTAATGGAGCTCCTACTGGAATATCACAACGGTGTCCTGGTTGTCCATGGGCAGGGTTGATATTGTTGTTTGCTACAGCAGCACCTTCGTTTGCTGTTGCTGGAGTACTCTGAACAGGCGTTGCTTCTCCATCAGCTGGTGTAGCAGGTTGTTCTGTTGTAGTCCCATCAATAGAAATATTTGAAGGTTCTTTTCCTGTATCTTTACAAGCAGTTAAGCCTAAAAGTAATAGCGTGGATAACGCAAATAAATAATTTTTCATGATTAGCCTATTGGTTTGTTAAGTAAACTTAACTAATTTTTATTGGAAAAAAAATAGTAGCGTGTTAAACCTTATTCGTCCGCTGTATTTTTTTCGGTTGTATTTTCTTTCATGTCTTCTTTCATTTTGAAAGAACTCATGCCAGAAGAACTGTTTTCTTTTGTTCCGTGCATCGGAATTTGAACAGGCTGTGATCCAGATGTAGAAGTAGTCTGTTCGCGTTTAATGTACTGTGGCTCCTGTGTTTCTTTACTTTTGTCTGTACAATTGGTCAATCCCAAAGCAAGAACAAATAAAGGGAGTATAGCTGATAATCTCATAGTCATTCGTTTAAAATTAAAGAACTATTCCGTTTCTGGAATAGCGGTTGTTGGCTCTAAATCCGTCAAAGCCACTTTCTTTTTCTTTAAAAATAAAAAGAAAATAGCAGAAAAGACCCAAGCAACCCAAAATAAATAGACCCCAATATGAAAATTACTCTTCATGTATTTGTGTGAGGTAGTCGTGAAATCTAAGTAAGTAAAATAGGCCGCACCAATACCAAGTAAGATCGTAAAGATGGAAAGCGCATTGGCAATTTTAGCAGGGGTGAAATACTTGAAGAAAGCTAAAATGACAATGAGAAAAAGCTGAATAGCAAAAATAAGTGCCGCTGTTTTCCATGGAGATTTCAGAACCAAGTATTCGCGATATAAAAAGGTAATGCCCATACGTCCCATAAAGGACATCTTAGCAATCATAAAGGACATTAATACAGCCATAAGTGCCTGTATTAAAACTAAAATGAAAATATTTTTTCCCATCTGTTAATTTGTAATTCTCCAACCCGTTTCTTCTGCGTATTTCATTCTGAACTTTTTCGTAATAAATTCCGTATGAGGAGATTTATCTTCTTTTAAGAAATGAAAAGGCGTTGGATTTTTCTTTAGCATAACGGTCGCTGTTGCCGATTTTTTACCTTTAGCATCCAATTGAAAACCATTGTCTTTGTCCACCAAGTATTCGATGGTTTTAATTTTGATTTTATTGCCTTTTTGCTCTAGTACATACGGATGTGCCTTTTCCGTTAGCTTAATGGTTCCTTGCCAAATGCTGTCTTTAGAAAGAAAACGTTTCTTTGCGGTGAAATCAGCGAGATTTAAATACCCTTCATCCGCTAATTGTTGATAGCGCTCAATCAGTGCAGCATCTTTCTTTTGTCTTAATTTGGTGTCGCCTACCGTAAATGTTGTGCTCTCATATATGGGTTGCGTTTCCATGTATGATTCAATGGCACTAAGGGCTTTGGAGGAATTTAGCGATTTATTATCACAGGAAATAACCGTGAGGGCAACTAAAAATAAGCCTACAAATGATACGATGAATTTTTGCATTTTTTATTTCAAATGTACAAAAAAGTAGCAGGCTAAAACGTATTAATTTTAGATTGGATTCTTTTTTGTAAGAAAAAGAACATCAAATAGTTAGGCGGGGGTTGATGTGCTGTGGGAACAAGAATATTCGAATTTTTGAAGTCTTTATTTTCAAATAATTCCTACATTAGGCAATAAAAGTAAAACCATGAGAAAAATTAGTGTAGTTGCCCTTGCCGGATTATTGTTATTGGGATGTACACCCAAAGAGAAAAAAGCAGACGAGGAAGGAACGAAAATTGTGGAGGAAGTTACTCCTTTGACGTTGACTATCAAGGAAGCTGAAAAAATTATTGCGTTGCCTTTACATTGTATTGAACAAGAATACCCCAATAAATTGGGGCAAGTGTTAGGTGCTGATTCAGACTTGAAAACACCGAAGCAACTACGTCCTATTTTTTATGGTTGTTTTGATTGGCATTCTTCTGTTCATGGGTATTGGTCGATTATTGAATTGATGAAACGCTTTCCAGCACTCAATGAAACACATCAAATTCGCAAACGCTTGAATACGTTGATTACAGCAGAAAATGTGCAAGTAGAGTTGGCCTTTTTTGATGATCCCAATAATAAAACGTTTGAGCGTACCTATGGATGGGCTTGGTTATTCCAACTACATGGTGCTTTAGCGACTTGGGAGGATGAGGATGCACAGCGTTGGGCAAAATTATTAGAGCCTTTAGCCAAAGTATTAATGGAGCGCTATGAAACTTATTTGCCCAAATTGAATTACCCTATTCGCACGGGAACACATGATAATACAGCCTACGGATTATCGCTGTCTTTGGAATATGCGCGATTAATGAAAGAAACGGCTTTTGAACAGCTACTGGTTGAAACGGCAAATCGTCTATATGCGAAAGATACCAACTGCAATCTAGCCTTTGAGCCTAGTGGGCATGATTTTCTGTCTCCTTGTCTAGAAGAAGCTCGATTGATGAGCAAGATTCAAGATGCAGCTACTTTTAAAACGTGGTTGACGGCATTTTTACCAGAAATATTTGAACCGGATTTTCAATTGGAAGTAGGAAAAGTATCGGATCGAACAGATGGACATTTAGTTCATTTGGATGGGCTGAATTTTAGTAGAGCTGCCTGTTTAAGTGATTTGGCTAAGAAATTACCAGAATTAGCCCATGTAAAAGCCATTGGAAAGCATCATTTTGAATCTTCTTTCGGGAATATTACAAACGATGATTATATGGGAAGTCACTGGTTAGGAACCTTTGCCTTATACGCTTTACTCCATCAATAATATAAAAAAAGGTTTCGCCATGCGAAACCTTTTTTATTATCCTATTCTCAATCCGTTTTTAACGGGTTTGTCTAAACTCATCAAGGTTACTTCTTTGCCTTCCACTGCACCCATAACCAAACATTCACTCATGATATTGGCAATTTGCTTTGGAGGAAAGTTAACAACCGCAATCACTTGTTTGCCGATTAATTCTTCAGCGGTGTATAATTTTGTGATTTGGGCAGATGTTTTTCTCATTCCAATTTCTTCTCCAAAATCAACAACTAATTTATAAGCAGGATTGCGGACTTCTTTGAATTCTTCGGCTTGAATAATCGTACCAACGCGCATTTCTACTTTCATAAAATCATCCCACGTTAGCGTATTATTGTTGCTGTTTTCCATAATTTAAGTTTTGTGTAAACTCAAAAATAAAGAAAAAATAAAAAAGACGACTTGCCAAATGCGAAAAAGATCAAATCCACTCGTTTAAAATAAGGTTAATTGTGTTTCTTCTGATGTGGGTTGGGATAGAAAAGGATAATACTGGATAATATCGAATTGTCTACGCTCCATATTCAGTCTACGTAGTACAATTTGGTTGCAACAAAAGGAAAGGTTCGGTTGTTTGAATGCCGCATAGGCTTGTTGGATCTTAGCTTCTTCTAATTTTCGCCCAATAGAAAGATGAGGATCTGTGCATTTGTAGGCATTTTTCAATTGTAAGGTTTGAAAGAGCTTTTGCGCATAGGCTTTTAATTGAGGTTTAGCAACGCCGTCCACTTCAAGGAAAAAAGTGCCGTTGGGATAAGTTCCGAAAGAAGTTAGATGGGTTTCAACAGGAGTAAAACCTGTACAACAACGCGTAATTTGTTGATGCATGCGCGCAATATCTTTTTCACTGGCCTGAAATTCCGCAATGGTTAAATGAGCCAGCGAATTTTTACTGTGATACCACCCAATGACTTCTGCTAAATCTAACTTCATGATTTTGACTTGTTCAATCAAAACTTCATCAGGCTGAAAACACAAAGAATATTTATCGCTATACATGGTGGTTTATAGTTTACAGTTTACGGAGAACAGTGTACCGTTTAGTTTCTAGTTCTAAATTTATAATTTCATTTTTTGTGAGAAATAAGAAGTGACAGTTACTGGGTAAATTGCCATTTGCCACTACGGGGTTTTACATTACAAAGCCTCACCTTCACACTGCCTCACGCTCTCATCCGGAATTATCCAGTTACTTGGCAAATTGCCATTTGCCATTACAGGGTTTTACATCATACCGCCTCATCGCCTCACGCTCTCATCGGGAATTCTCCAGTTACTTGGCAAATTGCCATTTGCCACTACAGGGTTTTACATCACACCACCTCACGCTCTCATCCGGAATTATCCAGTTACTTGGCAAATTGCCATTTGCCACTACGGGGTTTTACATCACACCGCCACACCTTCTCACCATCACCACACCCTCTCATCGCCCTTAAAAAAACGCTCTCAACTGCACACTTCCCGTGTGAATAGTTGCTGTTGATTCATTGCTTCTACCTTGGTAATTCAAACTTAAATCCAAGTAATTCGTTAGGTTTTTCTGGAACATCAATCGCCAAGTCATATTCTTTCCGGGTTGTAATCCTTCCAACATTTGATAACCAATAGGCGAAAAGGCATTACCCGTAAAGGTATTCTGAAAAAAGGAGAATTCACCATTCATCGTGAATAATTTAATCTGATTCACAGCAAAAGACACACCCAAACGATGTTGTTCTAAGGTTTCAAAATCAGCCGTTTGGTTTTTCTTTTCCTGGAAATTATAAAAGATATCTACTTGTGCTTGAGAGGAAAATAAATAGGATAATTTCGTCTCAAAACCTTGAATTTGGAGTTCGTAATTCTTACTAGCATACGAAGGCGACTTTGTTTCTTGTTGGGTTGTTTTTCCTAAAAGATCTACCAACCAAGTTTTTCGAATCAAGTGATTATAACCCAATTGATGCGTTTTAATGGTGTTTTCCGTTGAACCAAAAGACAGTAGATTTTTACTCTTCGATTGGGTATACATATAGGTTACGCTGTGGCGTTTTTTCCCGCGATTGTAATATAAATAGTTGTTGAAGTTCTCGATTAATCCCACCATTTGTTCCTCATCAGCAGTAAAAGGATGAAGTCGAATCTGGTTGCCTTTCTTCAAATCTTTGCGGTCTATACTATAAGACGTTTGGTTGTAGAAGAAAGCTAAAATTCGTTTGATACCCGTCTCATTTTGCCAAAGTGCTGCAGGGTTCAAGGTTAAGGTCTGCGTGAACTTATTTTGGTTGGTCGGTAAAAACACCTGACTCGGTAAGTACAAACGCACATATTTCCCTAAATCAGGGTAGGGCGCAAGCTCAAATTCTTCCAATTCTTGAATGCCATTGTTGTTGTAATCAATCCACATGTATTGTCCACGGCCAGGCTCCACCTCTAAATAAGTGTATTCTTGTTGCGCAATTGTTCCCGCACTGATTTCATATAAGGTGTGGGCTTGAACAAATCCTTTGAAAAATTGGTCGCGATAGGTGAGGACACTGTTAATTGTATTCTCAGTGGGTTTATTGGTGTCTTCATGGCGAACCGATCGATAATTTGCATAGAGATTCAAATCCCTTGTTTCAGACTTGAGCAATTGGGATTTGAGGTAAAAGGTATGAGCTTTCGAAAAACGTTGCAATTGATTGTTTTGCAAGCTGTCATTTAATCGAAATTGATACCCCAATTCGATATTTTGTCCTAGAGAATCTCCTTTACCGATAAATAAATCAAGGGAGGAATAACGGTGACTCAACGGATTGAGTAGTTGAGTCTCTTGATTGGTTTCTTTGTTTTGTTCAAAGTCGAGTTTTGTCCCTATATAATTGGTACGCCAGTGGTATTTCGCTTGGGAATGACTTTGAATGAAGGTCGTTTTGGAGGTTAATCCATCTGCTTGCATCAAGCTGTTCTGCGTTTGGATCAACCAAGGGTCTGCTTGCCATTTTCCAGCTAAATTTTGTCTATTTCCCTTGTAATCTGTACCAAAATTGAGCTGCTCAAATAAGTACGTAGCACTTGCTTTACCAGGAAGAAGAAATTCCAATCCTCCTGTGACTAAACTCTGGTTCCCTTCAGCATATTGTAAATTCCAATCGCGATCAAATTCAATAGAGAATAAATTCTCTAAAGCATGGAAATTTTTGTGGATGAATTGAATGTCGGTTAATACATTTAGTTGCGCTTGATTGTGCGTCCACAAGCGCTGTTTTCCTTTCAATGCAGTAGCCCAACCTTTGTTTTCTTCTTGGTCAATAGAAGAGAAAAGGTTTGCATCGTGATTGCTAAAGGCAAGCTCTAAATCAACAGTAGTCTTTTCAGAAGGATGATAAGCGGCGTTAATTGTTGCGATTGTATTTTGTATGGGAGCAATAAGTTTCACGACAGGGGAATAGTTCCCTTGCGGAATGCCTCCCACAGGTGCTCGGTATTCATAAATACGTCCAATAGACTGTGTACTTTGTATGACGTAATCTCCTTGATTGTTTCCTACAGTAGTAAAGGTAACGTGATAGAGTTCTGCTTCAGGATCGGTGGAAAATACAAAATAATACTGCCCTTCTGGGGTTTGCTCTCGAGTATACAACACTTTATTCTCGGAATAGGTATCTCTATAAGCAGAAGGAGCAATCATGCGATTAGGGTCGTTTCCTGCTTGTTTGAGAATGTCAATTTGCTCTTCCGTTAGATTCTGTTGAAGGGATTGATTTTTTAAATCGGTTTCTGTAAATACACTCAACCCCAATTGCCAGGTTTCAGCCTCGTGTTGAATATTGCCATACCCCACAAAACGCGTGTAGTTGCGGTCGGTATATTGATACTCCACCGCAATTCGCATATCTGATGTAATGGGATATCGCGTGGTAAAACGCAATTCGCCCGAATTATAATCAATAACATAGTCATTTTCTTCTCCTCGTTTGAGCAGTAAACCATTGACGTATACTTTTTCTGAGCCAGAAACAATGAGGATGTACAATTCTCCATTACTCCCCTTTAATTTATAAGGCCCTTGATTGCCTTCTTGTCCATTAAACGTACTGCGGGTATATTGTCCTCTAGCTAAGGCTGCCGCTGCTTCAACAGTTGTTTTGCTTTCGCCGTGATCAAAGACAAAACGCGTGGATAATCCCTGTACTTTTTTATTGAAATTTAAAAAGCGTCTCGCTCGATTTTCTAAGTAAATATCTCCTGCGCGAATCGACCAATCGTCGGAGAATAACTCGATAAAAATCTGGTCGAATTCATTAATTTTCTGAGAATATCCGCCGTATTGTAAGGGTAAATTATTATCTTGTATGGAAGCGCGAATCTTGACGCGATCCGATAAATTTCCCGTGATTTGTAAATCTAAATTCGAAGAAGTCACCGCACTTTGATTGGTTCCCATCGTTAGTCCTCGAGATAAACTTCCCATTGTATTTAAACCCTCAAACGGTACAAATGCAGCGCGGTTGTTGGTTTGATGTTGATAGGTAAAGCTACCCGCTTCATTGGGAACAATACGCGAGGTATCATAATAACTAATTGGTGTCGTTAGGAAAGAGGGAAGTTCTAAATAGTAGACCGTTAACGGAAAGGCGAGATTCGCTTGGAGTAAGGTAACGGTATTGGTGTCAAAATCGATGCGATAAGCCGATGTTGGAACAACCACTTCTTGGGCATCTAAAATTTCAAAATAGCTATTGTTTAAAGGAGTGAGTGGAAGCTGCAATGTGGTTTGTTGTTCTTCCCATGTCCGTTGTTGATACAGCGAATTTCCTTCTTGTGCATAAGTACAAGAATACCAAAAAAGGAAAAGAAAAAGAAATCGCTGTAGGTTCATGTAAGTATAAACTCCAAAATACCAAAAGTAGTGTATTTAACCCAAAATTAACGAAATCTCATGCAATGAAATTTTAAAACGAAGGAAGTGTAAGTACTTGCCTTAGGGGAATGAAAAAAGCAGCGTGATGAAATCAGTTTTATACCAAAAAGGATGAATAGAGATAAAAAAAGCTTCAACGACGTGAAGCTTTTTTCTTTATTCTCTTGTCACCATTTGCATGGTTTCTCTATTTACTTGTTTTAATAACAGGGTTTTATCCTGTAGGATACGGTCCGCTGAGGTTTCGTCAAAATGGCGAATGGTATAGAGTGAAACATTTTCATTATAGCTGACGCGATATTGATCATTTAGTTTTTGACGCAATTCTTCAAAGTGATTGAATTTATCTTCCACACAAACTGAAAAGCTAATCGCTGAGTTTTGGATGACATTCACCTTAATGTTGTATTCACAGAATAATTTGAAAATATCACTGATGTTTTGTTCCATAATAAAAGAGAAATCTTTCGAAGAAAGAGAAATCAACAATTGATTTTTCTTTACGATGAAACAAGGAATTGCTGGCTTTAGATCAGCTCCTTTCGATACAGAGGTTCCTGCTAACGTTGGGTTGACAAAGGATTTTACATATAACGGAATTTCCTTTTGACGCAGGGGTTGTAAGGTTTTAGGGTGGATGACAGAAGCACCATAAAAGGCTAATTCAATAGCTTCTTGATAGGAAATTTGCTCCAATAATGTAGTCTCGTCAAAGTAACGTGGGTCTGCATTGAGGACGCCTGGTACATCCTTCCAAATGGTTACGCTTTCTGCGTTTAGTGCATACGCAAAAATTGCAGCAGAGTAATCTGAGCCTTCTCGACCTAATGTAGTTGAAAAACCATTGTAATCTGACCCGATAAAACCTTGGGTAATATATAATTCTTTTTTGTCTATTGCTTGTGTAATAGCAGCTTCAGTGCTCTCCCATTGCACATTGGCATCGCGATACGTTGTATCTGTTTTAATTAGATTACGCGCATCAATCCACGTGTTTTCAATATTGCAGCACAGCAAATAATGATGTAAAATCGTTGTAGACAACAACTCCCCATAGCTGACAATCTGATCATAGACAAAATTGTAGTTGGGCGATTTGTTGTTGAGTAAAAATGAAGTGAGCGATTCAAATAGATGATCGACAGCTTGATAAACGGCATCTGTTGAATCGGCGAATAAATCACGTAGAATCGCAAGGTGATAGTCTTTCACTACCTGAACCGATTCGGCCAAATCAAAACGATTTTGAAAATAGTTGTGCACCACAACTTCTAAGGCATTGGTTGTCTTACCCATTGCAGAGGCAATCAGTAAACTATCTGAATAACCGACAGTACGCAAAACATGACCTACATTTTTTACATTATCGGCATCTTTTACCGAAGCTCCACCAAATTTATATATTCTCATTGTCCACTAATTATTGATAAAGGCATGAATACCTTGTTCATCCATTTGTACCGTATACCAATCTTCCAAAACATGCGCGCCTGATTTCTGATAAAATTCAATAGCGGGTTGATTCCAATTTAAAACCACCCATTCTACGCGTCTTACCTGTTCTTCTTTGGCTAGTTGAATCACGTTTTTATATAAAGCCATTCCCGCTCCTGTTCCTCTTGCTTCTGCTGTTACGATGAGGTCCTCTAAATGGATGGTCTTGCCTTTCCAAGTAGAATATCGATAGTAGAATAGGGCCATACCAATAATTTCACCTTCGTGCTCTGCAACTAATACGCGAAAAAGGGGATGGGCACCAAAACCATCTCGAATAAGGTCCTCTGGCGTTAGGACAACTGCATCGGGCTGCTTCTCGAATGTGGCTAATTCTTGAATTAATTGTAGTACAGCTGGCATATCAGCTGGAGTAGCGGCTCTAACATTCATGTCTTTTGTTGGATTTATGGTTAATAACTTCATTTGAATGACAAAATTAACGATATTTGCACAGCAAAATACACAACTAAAGAATCATTTTTCCATGACAACAAAAAGACACCAAACACTAGGGGAGTTTATTATTGACAAACAAGAGGATTTTAAATACTCATCGGGAGAGCTTTCTCGCTTAATTAACTCTTTACGACTTGCAGCGAAGGTAGTTAGTCATCAAGTAAACCAAGCTGGTTTAGTTGATATCGTAGGAGCTTTTGGTACTGAAAACGTACAAGGAGAACAACAACAAAAATTGGACGTTTACGCGAATGAGGTTTTTATCAATACGTTAGTTAATCGCGAAATTGTATGTGGAATTGCTTCTGAAGAGGAAGATGATTTTATTACCATTCAAGGAAAAAAAGGAGATAACGACAGTAAATACGTGGTATTGATTGATCCATTAGACGGATCTTCTAATATTGATGTAAACGTTTCAGTAGGGACTATTTTCTCTATCTATCGTCGTGTAACGCCTACTGGAACTCCAGTGCAATTGGAAGATTTCTTACAAAAAGGAGAAAACCAAGTAGCAGCGGGTTATATTGTGTATGGTTCATCAACGATGTTGGTATACACAACAGGGGCAGGAGTAAATGGTTTTACATTGAACCCAGCGATTGGAACGTTCTACTTGTCTCATCCAAACATGAAAATTAAAGAAGACGGAAGTATTTATTCCATCAATGAAGGAAACTATATCCAATTCCCACAAGGGGTGAAAGACTACTTGAAATATTGTCAAGAAGAACAAGGAAATCGTCCTTATTCAGCTCGTTATATCGGAAGTTTAGTTTCTGATATTCACCGCAATATTTTAAAAGGAGGAATTTATATTTATCCAACAAGTACAAAAGCACCGAAAGGAAAATTGAGATTGTTGTATGAATGTAATCCAATTGCTTTTATCATGGAACAAGCGGGAGGAAGAGCGTCAGACGGATATAACCGTATCATGGAAATTGAACCAACGGAGTTACATCAACGTGTTCCGTTCTTCTGTGGAAGTAAAAATATGGTGGAAAAAGCAGAAGAATTTATGGCTTTGCACCAATAAGAAAATAGCAAGCACCAAAAAGGGGGTTTTACATCGTAAAACCCCCTTTTTTTAATGCTTTATTTTTTGAATTTCTGCTATAAAAGTATCGATATCAACTTCTAGAACTAAGAGTGACAAAGATTTGTTTACAATCAAGTCAATATCTCCCGTAAATCCAAGTGCAGAAGCAAATTTGCGCAAGATATCCTTTTGTTTTGGTCCCAAGATGTGATTCACATAGACCATACGAGCCAAATCATACAAACGTTCAATTCTGTTAATCTCTAAGTAAGGAGGGTTAACAGGGTATTTTTCGGGGCTGGCCATGATTTTATCATAATCATCTGTTGAGATATCCAATTTATCTGCTAATTCATTTAAGAATTTAAGCTCTTCTTCACTGATATCTCCATCCGCTAAGGCAACGCGAACAATAGAAGCAAAGTGCCCTTTGTTACGCTCTTTAAAATCACTGTTATATAAATCTAAATAAGCCATATGAGTTCATTTTTGTTGTTAATTGGTTTAAGGTGTTAATTAGAAGTAATGTACAAAAAATCTTTATAATAATGCGTGTTCGAAGCAAAAAAAAATGGAGGTCAAAAAGACGCTAATGATGGAGATAGCGGGTGTTAGGGAGTCTTAAATAAGTAATTCTACGAGGATAATTACATTATTTCAAACGAGTATAGAGAGTCACGTGAAACTTATGTGTATTTTTGTCGTATATTATGAGTTATAAAATAGAGGTTTATGTCAAATCCTAAAGTAACTAAGTACGATAAGGCGTATTTGCGTATTGCACGTGAATGGGGCCAATTGTCTTACTGTAAGCGCAAAAAAGTTGGTGCAATCATAGTCAAAGATCGCATGATTATATCGGATGGATATAATGGAACACCTACAGGATTCGATAATTGTTGTGAAGATGATAATGACCAAACGCATTGGTATGTATTACATGCCGAAGCCAATGCCATCCTTAAAGTAGCAAGCTCTACCCAAAGCTGTCAAGATGCAACTTTATATATTACCATGTCTCCTTGTCGTGATTGTAGTAAATTAATCCATCAAGCGGGTATAAAACGCGTGGTGTATGTGGAAGGATACAAAGATATGGCTGGAATTGATTTTCTACATAAAGCCGGAGTTGAGGTGGTCCACATCGAGGACCTAGATTAATGCGTGTGCTATGAAAAAGTTTTTTTGGCCTTTTATTGTTGCAATTTCTATTTCCCTTGGCGTTTTGTTAGGTGGTTTTTTAGTGTCCGCTTCTCAGCGTTCACAAGGTAACTTTTTTACCAATCACAATAAACTAAAGCTAAATCGCTTGCTTGATTTCATTGAACAGGAATACGTGGATCAAGTAGATACAGATTCTATTGTAGATCGCACAGTAACCACGATCCTAGAACAACTCGATCCCCATTCGGTTTACATTGGTAAAGACCTCATGAAAGAGGTGACAGAATCGATGCAAGGAAGTTTTGTCGGTATTGGGGTGCAATATTATTTGTATCAAGATTCTTTAGCTGTGATTAAACCAATAGAGGGAGGTCCTTCTATTCAAGCTGGTATTCTGGCTGGTGACCGCATCCTCAAAGCAAATCAAGAAGTATTATATGGAAAGGAAATCTCTTCCGATACGATTTCTTCGGTATTAAGGGGCGATGAAGGCACTGCTATTACCCTAGAAGTGTACCGGAAAACCACCAAAGAAAGAAAAAATATCAAGGTAAAACGAGAGCCTATCCCATTGAAAAGTGTCGATATTGCTATTAAGTTGGACAACCAATATGGCTATATCAAGATCAATCGCTTTGCGAGCACAACCTATGAAGAGTTTCAAGCGGGATTGTTACAACTCATTGAAGAAGGCATTCAAGGGTTGATTATTGATTTACGCGATAACAGTGGAGGCTATATGGATCAGTCGAGCAAGATCTTAAATGATTTATTGCTGACGGATCAAACCATCGTTAAAACGATTAATCGCGGCGGACAAGAAAAAGTAACCAAAGCGAAGAGCACGAATCTCTTTACGACGAAACCCCTTTATGTATTAGTGAATGAAAATAGTGCTTCAGCTAGTGAAATTATTGCCGGAGCGATTCAGGATAATGATCGAGGGACTATTGTTGGAAGACGCACTTTCGGAAAAGGATTAGTACAACGTGAATTAATGTTGGGTGATGGTTCTGCCATTCGGCTAACAACAGCGCGTTATTACACACCTTCTGGGCGTTCTATTCAAAAGAATTACAAGAATGGTATAGAAGATTACAACAACGATTTCCGTTCGCGTTATGAGCATGGTGAATTGTATGCTGCCGATAGTATTAAAGTGGCGGATAGCTTGCAGTTTAAAACACTAAAAGGACGAATTGTGTATGGAGGTGGTGGAATCGTTCCCGACTTGTTTGTTCCTATTGCCAGAAAACACGGAGAAGAGGCGATTGTCATGATGATGAAATCAGGAATGGTGAGCTATTATGTGTTTCAAGAAATTGATCAAGCACGCCAAATGTATAATAACATGACCACAGCAGAACTGATTGCCTATCTACAAGCAGATAAAAAAGAATACAGTTCCTTCAAGCGTCATTTAGAAAGCAATAAGTTGTTTTTTAAACTAGACCGCCATAAAGAATTAGTCATGCATTTTCTAATAGCTGAATATTTGAATCAATTGAAAGGACAAAAGGACTATTATGAATGGTTGTTGAAGATTGATCCAATGGTTTTGAAAGTAGTTGAGAGTTAGGAGTTAAGAGTTAGGAGTTAAGAGTTAGGAGTTAGGAGTTAAGAGTTAAGAGTTAAGAGTTAGGAGTTAGGAGTTAAGAGTTAGGAATTAGGAGTTAAGAGTTAGGAGTTAGGAGTTAGGAGTTAGGAGTTAGGAGTTAGGAGTTAAGAGTTAGGAGTTAAGAGTTAGGAGTTAAGAGCTAGGAGCCGTAACTCATCACACATAACTGATAACCCATAACTGATAACCCATAACCCATAACTGATAACCCATAAAAAAAGGGGGGAAATTTCATTTAGAAATTTCCCCCTTTTTTTGTTACCAAATCTTAACTCGTTCTTCTGGTTTGATGTAAAGTTTGTTTGTTTCTTTGATATCAAATGCTTCGTAGAAAGCATCAACATTTTGCAAAGGAACAAATGCTCTATAATAACCTGGCGCGTGTGGATCTGTTTTCACTTGGTTTTTAACCGCTTCATCACGTGCTTTCGTTCTCCAGATTGTTCCCCATGAAATGAAGAAACGTTGTTCTGGTGTATATCCATCGATTAGACCTGGATCTCCATTCTCTTTCAAGTAGATTTTTAATCCGTCGTAAGCAGCATTCACACCACCTAAATCTCCGATGTTTTCACCTAAAGTAAATTTACCATCTACAAATACACCTGGAAGAGGCTCTAATGCGCTGTATTGATCCGCTAATTTATTACCTAATACTGTAAATCTTTCTAAGTCAGCATCTGTCCACCAGTTGTTTAAGTTACCATTCTTGTCATAACGAGCACCAGAATCATCAAAACTATGAGAGATCTCGTGTCCAATAACAGCACCAATACCACCGTAGTTGATTGCCTCATCTGCTTTATAATCGTAGAATGGAGGTTGTAAGATAGCTGCAGGGAATACGATTTCGTTGTATAATGGGTTGAAATACGCATTTACTGTTTGCGGTGACATTCCCCATTTAGTTTTATCTACTGGTTTACCGAAATCTTCTCTGTTTTTAGCTACTTCCCATTTCGAAGCATTTCTCATGTTCTCAAAGTAGTTTCCTTTAGCAGCAGGAGCTTTGATATCCATTTTAGAATAATCCTCCCATTTATCAGGGTAACCAATTTTAACTGTAGTAGTCGCTAATTTCTCTAACGCTCCTTTTTTAGTCTCTTCAGCCATCCAAGGTAAGTTTTTGATACGCTCACCAAATGCTGTTAATACGTTTTTAATCATCGCCTGAGCTTTTGCTTTCGCTTCAGCAGGGAATTTTTCAGCTACGTATAATTGACCTAAAGCCTCACCAATTGTATTGTTTACAACAGCAAGTGCTCTTTCTTCAGCAGGTCTTTGTTCTTTTGCTCCTTCTAATGTTTTAGAATAGAACTCCCAGTTTGCTGTCTCCATGTCTGTAGACAATGTACTAGCATATCCGTTCACTAACGTCCATTTTAAATACGCTTTTGCATCTGCGATGTTTTTAGCCGATAAAATGTCATTTAATGCTTTCATATATCTTGGTTGAGAAACAACAACTTTATCGATGTTTTTCAAACCTGTTGCATCAAAATAAGCAGTCCAATCAACTACTGGAGTTGTTTTTTGTAACTCAGCAATTGTCATTGGGTTATAAGTTAAACGGCTATCTCTGCGTTCTACTCTTGTTAAACGAGGCTCAGCCATTTTTGTTTCGATTGCTAAAACGCGTTTTGAGTCTGCAGTAGCTTCTTCTTTTGATTCACCTGCCATCTCTAACATACGTGCTACGTGTGCAACGTATTGTTCGCGTTTTTCTTTCATGTCAGCATCTTGCAACACATAGTAATCACGATCAGGTAACCCTAGAGAACCTGTACTTAAATAAATCGTGTTTTCATTTGAGTTTTTTGCATCCGCATAAACATAAGAAGAATAGAACCCTAAACCACCTTCGTCCGCTAAGTCATTGATTAACTTCGTAACATCAGCAGGAGTTTGAATCGCGTTGATTTGATCCAAGTAAGGTTTTAGAGGAGTTACACCTACACTGTTACGTGTAGCATCATCTAAATACGTTTCAAATAAAGCAACTGCTTTCGCTTGATCTGATTTTGCATCCAAATCATGAGCTTCAGCTGCTTTCTTTAAAATAGCCAAGGCATCTTTATCTGTATTCTGTCTCAATTCATCAAAACTTCCCCAACGTGTTCTATCATTAGGAATTTCTGTGTTATCATACCACGTACCGTTTACAAAACGGAAAAAGTCGTCACCAGGATTAACACTTAGGTCCATGTACTCTAAGTTAATTCCGTGATTTTCTTGATCTGCAACTTCTTCTGTTTTCTTGCCATCTTTACAAGCAACTAATGAAGCTAGAGCTAGACCAGAGGTTAATAATACTCTTTTTTTCATTTGTATTTAAGTTTTTACTTTAATTCTAGTTTAAACAAAAATAGAAAATATCTTTTGAGTAATTTCCTTTTGAGGCTATAAATTGAATTTTTAGGAATAAATCTTCTTTTTTGGCGTGATTTACGGTTTTAAAATGCAAAAAAGAAAGGAGAAAAGCATAGAGGAAAGGGGT
This sequence comes from Myroides sp. TSA_177.3, assembly GCF_052691955.1. Taxonomy (NCBI): domain Bacteria; kingdom Pseudomonadati; phylum Bacteroidota; class Flavobacteriia; order Flavobacteriales; family Flavobacteriaceae; genus Myroides; species Myroides sp. TSA_177.3. The sequence continues at coordinate 267,185 of NZ_JBQZGD010000003.1, read as the reverse complement.
GCGGTTTTAAGCTAGCTTTAACGTATTTATAGGTTGGAATTTGTAAGTTTGTAGGAAACTCAAAGTATCATGTTTCAATTTTTTAAACGCTATAGATATTTCTTTCTATTTTTCTTTTTGATGAGTTGTGGAATTCTCGTTTTGTTTTACAATGCATTGAAATATAGAAAGAGCTTGCCAGTGTATACACCTTCCATGGTTAATCCAGAAATGGTAGATAGTTTAATTCAACACGAGGCGAATAAGCAAAAGCATCGTATTGCTCCTTTTACTTTTATCAATCAAAATGGAGATACCATTACCAATAAAGATTACGAAGGGCATATTTATATCGCCGATTTCTTCTTTACTACTTGTCCAACCATTTGCCCTATTATGGGTGATAATATGGAGTGGTTACAAGATAAAATCAAAACACTACCTGGGGTGAAGTTACTTTCCCATACCGTTACGCCTGATATTGATAGCGTTCCAGTTTTGAAGGAATACGCTTTGAAACGCGGAGTAGACGATTCCATTTGGAATTTAGTCACGGGAGATAAACGCGACATTTACTATATCGCCAGAAATTCGTACTTGGCTGTAAAAACAGGTTCACCAGAGGAGATGTACGATATGGTACATACGGAGAATTTCGTTTTAGTAGATAGTGAAGGACGTATCCGAGGATTTTATGACGGAACAAATTTGAATACCAAGGATCCTGAAAATAAGAATATGGAAGAACTATGGGAAGATATCCAATGGTTATACCAACATGAAAAGGAAACAAAGTAAACGAATAACAAGAATAGAAGAAAGCCATGCTGAGAAAACAGCATGGCTTTTTCGTTTTTACCAAAATCCTAGTCTACAATGCAGATTCAAGACGTTGACTTAGTAGTATTTGGACTAATTAATCCTTAAATTATGTTCTAATTCTTTTTTTATTGCTTATTTTTGCAATGTGAATTAAATCTAAATAAGGTGAATACAACATTAGACTTATTGAAAAGAAATGAAAAGGGCGTAATTGCTGATTTTGACATGCATAAAGTTCCTTTAAAATTATTAGAAATGGGATGTTTACCAGGTAATGCTGTTGAGCTTTTGGAAGTTGCTCCATTAGGAGACCCAATTTATTTCTGTATCAATGATACACATCTATCAATTCGCAAGGAATTAGCGAGAGAAATTGTAGTGAGCCTAGAAGGCGATTTGAAGTAAGATTAGTAGAACCAATTGATGAAAAAAGATATTAAAGTTGCCCTAATAGGTAATCCTAACGTAGGTAAAACCTCTGTATTCAATGCCTTAACGGGTTTAAATCACAAAATCGGGAACTATCCTGGTATTACCGTTGATAAAAAATCAGGTACAACAAAGTTAAATGATGAGGTAACCGCTACCATCATCGACTTACCTGGAACCTATAGTATCAATGCCAGCTCAGAAGATGAGCGTATTGTGTTGGATTTATTGTTTGATTCAACCAATGAAGACTATCCCGATGTAGCGATTGTCGTTGCTGAAATCGAAAACTTAAAGCGAAACTTACTGCTATTTACCCAAGTGAAAGAATTGGGATTCCCTACGGTTTTAGCCATTAATATGGCGGATCACATGGATGAAAAGGGAATTAGCATTCAGGTTGCAGCCTTAGAAAAGAAACTCAATACTAAAATTGTTTTGATGAGTGCCAAGAAGAAATTGGGTATTCAAGAATTAAAACAAGCCGTATTAGATTATAAAAATTATTCCATCGAACCTTGTCTGAATGCAACAGATGTTGATCCAGCATTCTTTGGAAAATTAGCCTTGACTTTCTCGAATTTATCTGTATTCAAGTTATGGATGATTTATTCGCAAGATATTACCATTGGAAATATTGGGAAGAAAGACATCGAGGCTAAAGGCATTCACTTGTCAGATAATGAAATAAAAAAATTACAACATAAGAAGACGATTAAGCGCTATCAGTTTATTAATGATACGCTGAAAGAAACGTATACACGTGATACAACAAAAGCAACGGGACTTCGTACGAAAGTAGATCGAATCTTAACGCATAAAGTGTATGGGTATTTGATTTTCTTCGGAATCATGATGTTGGTTTTTCAAGCGATTTTTGAATGGTCGAGTATTCCAATGGATTGGATTGATGAGCAATTCTCAAATTTAGGTTCATGGGTACATGAAGTAATGGAACCAGGTAAACTAACGGATTTAATAGCCGATGGTATTGTGCCAGGAATTGGGGGAGTAATGCCGTTCATTCCGCAGATTGCTATCCTATTCATGTTTATCTCTATTCTAGAAGAGACAGGCTATATGAGTCGTGTAGTATTCTTGATGGATAAATTAATGCGTCCTTTTGGATTGAGTGGAAAATCAGTAGTGCCTTTGATTTCTGGAAATGCTTGTGCTATTCCGGCGATTATGTCTGCGCGTAATATCGAGAATCCCAAAGAGCGATTGATTACCATCTTAGTAACGCCATTTACAACGTGTTCTGCCCGTATTCCGGTATATATTATCATCATTGCTTTAGTAATCCCAGAAACGCGTTTATTTGGGTTCTTGAGCTTGCAAGGATTGACCTTAACGTTGTTCTATTTTATCGGATTCTTAGCAGCACTTGTGTCTTCTTGGGCGCTGAGCAAGTACATCAAAAGCGAACGCAAATCGTATTTTGTGATTGAGATGCCAAATTACCGTACGCCTATTATCAAAAACGTAGTGGCGAATATGTACGAAAAAACAAAGGCTTTCGTTGTGGGAGCTGGAAAGATTATTTTCGTACTGTCAATCATTATATGGTTCTTAGGTGCACATGGTCCTGGTGATAAATTTGAAAATGCAGAAGAGCACATGGCTCAAATGCACCAAGATAAAGAAGTATCAGAAGAGGAAATGAGTGAATATGTGGCAAGTTACCGCTTAGAAAACTCGTATATTGGTATATTAGGTAAATCGATTGAACCTGTAATCAAACCGTTGGGGTATGATTGGAAAGTGGGAATTGCAGTATTGTCTTCTTTTGTAGGACGTGAGATTTTTGTCGGTGTTTTAGGAACGATCTACAATGTTGGATCGGGAGATGAAAACGACGAAGATGGACGTATCAAACAAAAAATGGCTGCTGAGATTTGGCCAGATACAGGTGAAAAAGTATTTACCCTAGCAAGTGGAGTATCCTTGATGTTTTTCTATGCTTTCGCGATGCAGTGTACCGCTACAGTAGCGATTGTACGAAGAGAAACAAAATCTTGGAAATGGACCATTTATCAATTGGTCTTTATGACGGTTCTCGCTTATGTGGCAGCGTTTATAGCCTATCAACTCTTAAAGTAAAGTAGATGGATTACCAAGAGATTATCGTTTATGGTTTATTGCTTTTTGCCATTGGTTATTTTATTAAAAAAAGCTTTGGAAAGAAAAGTAACAAAAAAGGTGGAGGCTCTTGTGGGAGCGGAAACTGTGGATGTTCATAATGCAATGTAAGGCCTTATAAAGGCAAGTAAATAAAAATAGAAAAGCAGCAATAGACTTGAGTTTATTGCTGCTTTTTTTTTGTGCACCTGGTTAAAGTAATTTAGTTACAATTTTTAAATTAAGATAAATTTCTAAAATATTTTGTTTGCAATTAAGTATTGGTGCTTGTTTTTATTCACTTATTTTTTAATTATTATTTCTTTACCTGATTCTTCTACAATAATTATATTTTCAGTTTTTTGATCAAGTTTTAAAGTTATCTCAGAAACTTTATTATAAAATAAATCCTTTGATTGATACGCTTTTTCTAATAAATCTAAATCATACGAAACTAAATTCTTATCGCTATTGAATTTCATTATTTCTTTAAACGTAATTAATTCATTAACATCTAAATTTTTTTGTACCTCAATTAAATTTTCAGCGATATATACATTCTTTAAGTTTTCTAATTGTAAATGATCGCCCTTATAAGGGGTAAGGTTAATTCTATCTGGGGCAGTTTCTAGTTTTTTGACTTCTATAACACATAAACCACTTGTCCCTGTACAACCACTTAACCAAAACCATCTATTTTCCATGTTTTTATATAAATATGTTCCAGGTTTAGCAGGTAAATCTAAGGTTGAATTATTATTTGATACTAATTCTTTTTCTTCTGTTTCACAAGAGATAAAAGAAATTGTGCATAAAAGCAGTCCTAAACAAAAAAAGTTTTTTCTCATTTTATATGATTTTGATTGTATTTTTTTAAAAGGGATTTTAGATTTTCTTCTGTGAAAAAATTCATATCCATTTTTAATCTAATTGTTTTGCCATGTTTCCTATAAAAGACATAGGGAAAACCATCAGTATTATCACTATATGATGGAAGTAGTTGTTTTACTATATCTTCTGAATTAAAGAAAATATTCCAATTGTTATTAAGAAAACCAAAATTTGAATATGCGGTTCCTTTTTTATAATTTTCAAGAATGATAGATGATTGTGGAAAAAGAGCCACTAATTTTACATCACTACTAGATAAGTTATTTAAAGTTTTGAAAAATTCTAAACAATGTCCACACCTTAAGGACGTAATTACGAACAAACCATCCCATGTTTCTATTTCACTTAAAGGAATCTCTTCATTAGAGGTATTAGTAAAATAATCATTTACTAATGGTTCCTCTTCACCGACTTCATTTATTATTGCGATATAATCTACATTACTACCCAAATCTTTAGTGAAGTTTACAATGTAATTTTTAAACTCTTTTTTACTTCCCTTTTTTAATAAATCTATATCTAATGATGATAGTATGCCTTGTTCATTAAATTTCATTACATTAATAAAAGAGTCAATTTCTTTCTTGTTTAAATTATTAAGTAGCAGAGGGAATCTGTTTTCTATATATGTATATTTAGCCTCGTAGTCGATATTTGTTTTTTTTTCTTTTACACAAGCTGTAAAAAGCAAACAAATTATTGCTATTCTCATTATTTTTAATAAATGCATATAGTAAAATAGTCTATGTTGTTTTTTTATATTGTGATTAAAGCTCATTTTTAATTAAACTTTATGAAGAAAATGTGTGCATTGATTCTTTGTGTGTAAGAGACAAAATTGGGATTTAGGTCATACAACTCTTGTAACAAGGTTATGTTGTGGCTATCGTTTTTGGATAGCATGCTGGGTTGAGGTTTTGTGCTCATAAATGTTATTGTTTTAAGAATGATATGAAAAACCGTGAGGTTTAGGTGTCCTATGCCAATAACAGCATTGCAGTTGTTTCCAAGTATGCCACCTTGTCTTACGGAAGTATCTTTTAGAAGTATAATGTTATTGTTTAGGAATTTTAAATATACTATGTATTTCGTTTTTTTTAATTAGTTAATGTGTTGTTTTTTAGGTGGTTATTTGAATTTTGAATGAGATTGTTGATTTAGATTTGTTTTGTTTAATTTTGAATTAGTAAGTAAGCGATAGAATTAGAGGAAGTATAATTCACTAGTTTTAGAACCTCGTATATTTACAGGCCCAGTAACTGATGTAAAGGATTAAGTAGGAGCAGGTAACATTAATTCTTTTAACTGAAAAGTATGAAAAAAAATAAGGGCAATTAATCAAATTTTATCAGAGTTAGATCCGTTAGCTATTGGCTATCAGCAGATTGCGCAAGATGAGTGTCAGGCTTATATTCCTGGAATAATTAAAAATATGGAGAATAAAGAAAAGTTGATTATCTATTTGGAAAGTATTTTAACTAATGAATTAGACGTGGGTTACGAAGCTGTTAATGAAATTCATAAAGGAGAACTACTAGCTATAGTTGATAAAATCATTAATATAAAGTAGGTTTGTAATATGGCTTTAATGGTAACGGATATTTTTAGATGAAAAAAGTAATTTTTATTTTCGGATGCCTGTTTCTCATTAGTTGTTCAACAACTGTAAAAAGAGAACAAGAGCTCATTAATCAAAAAATAGAAGGTTTGTTGGCAATCCATCGGCAATATGCTTTTATGGATTTATACAATAGAGCTTTAACGAAAGAGAAAGAACAGTTTAAGATTCCGTATGATTCCTTAGTTGATATTTCAAGAATGGAATTATTTCATGAGTTTTGTATAGTAATGGATTTTTATTCTGAGGATCATCCTTCGTATATAGATGAAAACTACAATCGGATAAGAGATAAATGGTTAAAGAAGGAATATGGGCCCTATATGCCTTTGGACGATAAAAACTTAAAAGCACATATGACGTTTAGGCGAGCTTTTGATTTTTATGAAAGTGAAGACTTGGATCAATATATTGATTCATTGCGAACTTTGTTTCGAGAAAAACAGCGACACAATACGTTGAGAAGCCTTGAGTGTTATGAATCAACGATGGAGATTTGGAAGCAAATGAAAAAAGAACGTTGAGATTCTTGAATAAAAAAGATAAAAAGCAGTAACAAACTTGGTTTGCTACTGCTTTTTTTAATTATGAAAAATAGTTTAGTTGAATCCTTAAGTTCTGGGGTGTTTTAGATTCTGTAGTGCATTGACTAACTCTAGCACGCCTTGTACATCATCTGTATTTAGGGTAAAGTCATCATTTTGTTGTGTGCAATTGTGCATATAGAAAAAGAAAAGCGCCCTGATACTTTTCGCATAAGACGCAAAGTTGGGATTGTGGTTATACAATTGTTGTAAAAGAGAAAGGTTGTGCCAATCATTGGCTGAAATGACACGATGTTGGGGTTTTGTACTCATAAGTTGTGATTTAAATAACCCAGTTATCCTCGTGATGGAACTTGTGTACCAAGCATGTGTTGTGCTGGTTGGTTTATGTACAAGTACCAAAGAGATCACTGGTGTTATAGTAAGTTAAAAAGTTAATGTTGAGAGTACTAAAATAGTTTTTTTTTATTATAAAAATTAACTTAAGTTGTTGTAAATCTGTGTTTTATTTGTTTTGTGAACGAGATTTTTGGTTGTTGTTTGAATTGTTGATTTGGGGGAAGGGGGTGAGATGTTGAGAATGGTGAGAGGGTGAGAGGGTGAAATCGAAACGCAGTGTAGATTCATCGAATACCAAAACAAATAGAAACCCGTGAGATAGAAGGTGAGAATGGTGAGAGGGTGAGGGGGTGAAATCGAAACGCAGTGTAGATTCATCGAACACCAAAACAAAATATAAACGCTGTGAGATAGATGGTGAGGCGATGAGAGGGCGAGGAGGTGAGTCTTTTACTCTTACCATTTATCTTTCACAAAAGGGGGTTAGTATTAGGTTAGTAATGGGTTAGTAGTGGTTTTGTTCGACATTCCTTGGAGAATGCTTGGAGTATACTAGGAAAAAAGGCCTTTTTGTCGAAGGAAAGTCGAAGGAAGGTCGAAGGAAGGTTGAAGAAAGGTTGAAGAAAGGTCGAAGAAAGGTCGAAGAGAGGGCGAAGGAAGGTGAGTTGTAGAGGGGGTGAAATCGAAACGCAGTGTAGATTCATCGAACACCAAAACAAAATATAAACGCTGTGAGATAGATGGTGAGGCGATGAGAGGGTGAGGAGGTGAGGCGATGAGAAGGTGAGGAGGTGTGGTTGATGAGAAGGTGAGATGATGAGAAGGTGAGATGATGAGATGTAGAACCCCGTAGTGGCAAATGGCAATTTGCCAAGTAACAAGATAAATTATAAAAAAAAGAGGGTGAACTGCCAACTGTTATTGTAAACAAAAAAAGACCAAGTATCCAGATGAATACTTGGTCTTAGGTAATTTATTGAATTGTTATTTATTTGTTCTTAGTTGAATAATCCCAATACTAATGATGGGAATAAACCGAATACTACAACAGCAGCAACAGCGATTAAACCAACGATTTTGTAAGATAAAGGCACTTGGATTGTTGTTGTTTCTTCTTCCTCTTCTTGTGTTGTAAACATCAAGATGATAATTTTCAGGTAGTAGTAAATACTGATGAAAGAGTTAATTACCCCAAAGATGACTAAAGTGATGAATCCGTTTTTCACTGCTTCTGTGAATAAGAAGAATTTTCCGAAGAAACCAGCGAAGATTGGAATCCCTCCCATAGATAATAACGCAACAGATAAGATAACCGCTAAAAGGGGGTTAGATTTGCCTAATCCTTTGAAGTTATTGATGTGTTCGTTATCTTTTCCTTTAGTTACAATGGTTAATACCGTAAAAGCTGCGATACCTGCGAACGCGTATGATGTAGCGTAGTAGAATAGGTTTGGTGTTGCACTACCTAATGCTGTTAAAGCCATCATCATAAAACCAGCATGTGAAATACCAGAATACGCTAATAAACGCTTCATATTATCTTGACGTAACGCCATGATGTTACCTACAGTCATCGTTAAAATTGCAATGATAACAATAGCAGTAGTGTAGTGTGAAGGCATTTGGTGTAACAAGTTAATCGATACTTTATACAAAGTGGCAACCGCTGTTACTTTTACCAACGTACTCATCATCGCCGTTGTTAAGTTTGGTGCTCCTTGGTATACGTCTGGTGCCCAGAAGTGGAAAGGTACAGCTGCGATTTTGAAAAGCATACCGATAATAACCATCGTCACTCCTAATGCATACCAAACAGGCATTGGATTACTTGTCGTTAATTGTGTGATTTGAGCCAAATCAAAAGATCCTGTTGCTCCGTAAATCAAAGCAATTCCGAATAGAACTACCCCTGAAGCAAAAGATCCTAATAAGAAATATTTCATGGCAGATTCGTTACTCTTGATGTTGGTACGATCTGATCCACAAAGAATGTATAGGGTGATAGAAAGAATTTCTAATCCCACGAAAAACATCGCCATATTTCCAAAACTCACCATGGAAATCGCTCCCATCAGCAAGAATAACTTTAAAGAAATATAGTCTGATATTTTAGAAAATTGCGTTTGATAAAAGTCTTTACTCAAAGCAACTAACAAAATAGTTAATGCAAGAAATAAAGAAGTAAAGGCACTAGAAAACTTAGTAGTCACAATCATATTGTTGTAATGGGCTTCCACCACATCAATTGTACAAAGCGTGTAACCCAGAATTCCCAGTAGTCCTACAATCGTTAGCGGGATGATTAATTTTCTCAAATTAATGATCTCTGCTAGTAGAACGATAACCGCTAATACTCCAACTGCTATTAATGTATTCATCTTTTATATTTTGGAATTATGGCTTCAGAATAAGCTGAATCTCAATTGTTATTTAATATAGGATACGATTTCAACCAAACTTGGTGTAATTAAATCGGTAATTGGTTTAGGGTAAATACCTAAGAAAATCACGGTGATTACTAATACGCCTAATACAATTTTCTCGTTTACTGACACTTCTTTAAATACTTTGGTATTCGTTTCCCCTAGCATAGATCTTTGGAACATACGCAACATATAGAAAGCTCCGAAAATGACACTTGTTCCTCCAATGATCGCGTACCAAATATTGATTTGCGATAGACCGTATAGTAAGCTGAATTCACCAATGAAACTGAATGTTCCTGGTAAACCAATCGAAGCAAACAACAAGATCATGAATAGAGAAGCGAATTGTGGCGCTTGTTGGCGAATTCCTCCCATTTCATTAATTGCTCTAGTTTCGAATCGATTGTACATAATTTCAGCTACGTAGAATAAACCAACGATTACAAAACCGTGGGCTAGCATTTGATAAACTGCTCCTAGTAAACCATCCAATGTTAGGGTATAAGCACCTGCTGCAATTAAACCAACGTGAGCTAGTGAAGAATAAGCGAAGAAACGCTTGATATTCACTTGTTTTAGAGCTACGATTGATCCATATACCACTCCGATGATACACAATACTAAAATAGTTGGCATCAACTCTTTCGCTGCTGATGAAGTGATCGGTAATTGCCAACGGATGATCGAGTATAATCCCATTTTCAACATAATCCCAGATAAAAGCATGGTTCCAACAGTAGGTGCTTTTTCGTAGGTTGATGCTTGCCAAGTATGGAAAGGGAAAATAGGAATTTTAATTGCATAAGCTAAGAAGAACGCTAGGAAAATCCAGTATTGCTCTTGACTTGTTAAGCTTACGTTGTATAAATCTGCTAATAAGAAGCTACCTGCTTTTTGGTAAAGGTAAATGAACCCAACCAACATGAATAAAGATCCTGCAAAGGTGTAAATAAAGAATTTAAAAATAGCTTTTTTACGCGCTTCGAAAGTATCATTCCCCCATAGTAAAGCAATGAAGTAGATTGGAATTAAAGATAATTCCCAGAAAATATAGTATAAAAATCCGTCTGCAGCTAAGAATGTTCCAGTCATAGCGAATGACATAAACATCACTAACCCGTAGAATAGATTTGATTTTTCAATGTGATTTCCAAAAGAGGATAAAATGATTAGCGGTGTTAGCATCGTTGTTAATAAAACAAGGGCTAAAGCTAATCCATCCGCTTTTAAGGCAATGTGAATATTAGGATTCATAATCCATTGCGTTGTAAAACCGGCATTTACTCCTGAATTGTGTTGGCAAATGATGGCAATTGTTTCTACAAATGCGACTAACCCGAATAGCAAAGCAATTTTAGGGGCAAGTGTTTTATTTGCTAAAAACGTAGCAAATGCTCCAACTAATAACGTTAATAATAATATAGTTACGTTCATCTCTCTAAATTATCTTGCAATGAATAAATAATACAACATCAAACAGATTCCAAATACAAAAGCAAATAAGTACAATCCGATATTTCCGTTTTGTGCTTTTTTCCCTTGTAGTGATAATCCATCTGCTATTTTTCCTAATCCATAAATGGCTTCAGACAATACTACTTCTACTACATCTCTAAAGAATACTGCAAGCGCGTAAATTGGTTTTACAATTACTTTCATGTAGATTTCGTCGATATAGTATTTGTTGTATAATACCTTGTGGAATCCTGTCATTTGTTCATCTGCAGGAGGAAGTTCACCTTTTTTGATGTATTTGCTATACGCAATAAATAAACCAATACATGCGCCAATAACTGCGATAGCCATTAGGATGTATTCTGTTGTACCTAATACGTGTGGATGTGCGTTAGCACTGTTCACGATAATAGGTTCTAAATAGCTATTTAACCAACTGTTTCCAGGTAAGCTAATTGCTCCACCTACCACAGATAAAATACCTAAAATCCATAAAGGAACGGTAATGGCAGCTGGACTTTCATGCAAATGATTTTTTTGTTCTTGCGTTCCTCTGAAATTTTTGAAGAAAGTCAAGTATAACAATCGGAACATATAGAATGCCGTCATGATAGACGCGATAGATCCGATTACGTATAATACTGGATTATGACTGAAAGCTGTTAATAAGATTTCGTCTTTCGAGAAGAATCCCGAGAAAGGAGGGAATCCTGAAATAGCGATTGTTGCTAAAAGAAAAGTAGCATAAGTTGCAGGCATAAATTTCTTTAAACCTCCCATATTTCTCATGTCTTGTTCACCACCCATAGCGTGGATAACAGATCCTGATCCTAAGAATAAACAAGCTTTGAAGAAAGCGTGTGTTACCACGTGGAACACCGCGATTTCGTAAGCACCAAAACCAACAGCCATAAACATTAACCCCAATTGAGATACGGTTGAATAGGCCAATACTTTTTTGATATCGGTTTGTACCAAACCAATAGTAGCAGCAAACAAAGAAGTTACAGCTCCTACAATGGCAATGATATTTTGGATATGCGGTGCTAAGTCAAAAACAAAGTTTAATCTAGTGATTAAGAAGATACCTGCAGTAACCATTGTTGCCGCGTGAATTAACGCAGAAACAGGTGTTGGTCCTGCCATCGCATCGGGTAACCAAGTATACAATGGAATTTGAGCACTTTTTCCTACTGCACCAATGAATAAGGCTAAAGCAGCCCATCCAATCCACGTATTGATTTGGTGGTTTGTTCCGTGCATTAATGCTTCTTTAATCGTCATATAATCCAAAGATTGGAATAAGAAAGCCAAGATAAATACCCCAACTAAAAAGCCTAAATCCCCAATGCGGTTCATGATGAATGCTTTTTTAGCGGCGTCGTTATACGACTGGTTTTTATGCCAAAATCCGATTAATAAGTAAGAACATAATCCTACACCTTCCCATCCGATGAATGTGATTAATAAGTTACTTCCTGTAACTAACACAATCATGAAGAAGATGAATAGATTTAAATAAGCGAAAAACTTACCGTAGTTTTCGTCATTTTTCATGTAGTTGGTCGAATACCAGTGAATCAATGTTCCGATTCCAGTAACAAATAACAACCACAACAAAGAAAGTTGATCCAGCAAAAAGCCAAAAGTAACATTGAAGTTAGCTAAGGCCATCCATTCGAATAGTTCAATCTCAATAGGTTGTTTGGTACTGTTCACCTGGATGAATGCCAATAGTGAAATGATAAAAGAAATTAAAACTGCTACAGTTGCGATAATTCCTGAACCATTACCTAATTTTTTTCCGAAGAAAACATTGACCAAAGACCCAATTAATGGGACTAATAATAAAAGTAAAATTACGTTTGTATCCATAAGGAATTATCCTTTTAAGTTCTTTAATTTATCAATATCAATTGCGCCGATATTTCTGTAAATCGATACGAGGATAGCTAATCCAACGGCAACTTCTGCTGCGGCTACTGCCATAGTAAAGAAAACAAAAACTTGTCCTTGTGCATCTTGGTGATAAGTTGAAAATGCAACTAATAACATATTAGCTGAGTTCAACATAATCTCAATACACATAAACATCACAATTGCGTTTCGTCTATATAATATTCCAAATACTCCGATGCAGAATAATAGAATCGATAAGTAGATGTATTTATCAATACCGATGATTTCAATTACATTTTCCATAATTATGCTGCTTTTTCAGATTTATCTTTTTTAGAAATCAATACAGCTCCAATCATTGCTAGTAATAATAATACTGCAATCATTTCAAATGGAACTACGTATTCATTCAATAATACTTTTCCTAGTACGTGAACAGATTGGAAGTCTTGTCCGTGGCTAGCATATTGTAATTCGTACGCTTGATTTCCTCTTAAAGTGATTGATAACAACAATAACCCTACTAAACAGAAGGCAATCGTTGCTACTACTTTAGACACTAAAGGTTTAGATACTTCGTGGCTGATATTTAAGTTCATTAACATGATGGTAAATAACATTAAAATCATAATGGCCCCTGAGTATACCATAATATGGATCATTCCTAAAAACTGTGAGTTCAATAGGATGTAATGACCTGCTATTGAGAAGAAACTAACAACCAACCACAAAGCGCTGTGAATAGGGTTTTTACTCAACAACGTTAACGCTGCACTTCCGAGTGTAATGGTCGAAAGGATGTAAAATAAAATTTCTATCATAATTACGCTTGATTCTGTTTGTTCGTATTAGCAATAGCTGCCTCTAAAGGCATAACCAATTTATCTTTTCCGTAGATAAAGTTTTCACGCGTGATATCTGCTTTGGTAATCTCTCCTGATTTAGTCAAGTAAATGGCTTGTTTAGGACAAGATTCTTCACATAAACCACAGAAGATACAACGAAGCATGTTGATCTCATAGATTTCAGCATACTTTTCCTCGCGGTATAAGTGTTTTTCTTCTGGTTTACGTTCTGCAGCTTTCATCGTGATTGCTTCTGCAGGACAAGATAAAGCACATAAACCACAAGCAGTACAGCGCTCTCTTCCTTCGTCGTCGCGCATTAGCGTATGTCTACCACGGTATACAGGGCTAAATGGACGGGTTTGTTCAGGATAAGAGATTGTCACCTTTTTCTTAAACATGTGTTTTAAGGTAACCATCATTCCTTTGAAAATCGCAACCAAATAGATGCGCTCACTCCAAGTTAGTTTCTTGTTAGAAACCATCTTCTTTCTTCCTGATAAAGAATATGTATTAGTTGATGACATGTTTAATTAGTTTAATAGTAAGATTACAACTGCTGTAACGATTAAGTTCAATAATGCCAATGGGATTAATGATTTCCATCCTAAGTTCATCAATTGGTCATAACGGAAACGCGGTAAAGTCCAACGTACCCACATGTATACAAAGATGAAGAAACAGATTTTTATAAATAGGGCTACAATTCCCAAAACATTGGCAATGTTCACTCCCCAATTTTCAACAGCCCATGACATACCTGGATAGTTATAAGCTCCAAAGTACAACACCGCGATGATAGCAGAAGAAATAAACAAGTTTGCATATTCTGCGAATAAGAAGAATCCCATTTTCATCGAAGAGTATTCCGTGTGGAATCCACCGATTAACTCTTGCTCACATTCAGCTAAGTCGAAAGGGGCTCTATTTGTTTCAGCGAATGAACAAATTAGGAAGATTAAGAACCCTAAAGGTTGATAAAATACGTTCCAGTTCATTCCACTTTGTTGCAATGCAATTTCTCTCATACTCATACTTTGTGTCAATAACAACAAAGAGATAAGTGAAAGTCCCATTGCAATTTCGTATGAAATCATTTGAGAAGCAGCACGAATACCACTCATCAATGAATATTTATTATTAGATGCCCAAGCACCAATCATAATTCCGTAAACTCCAACAGATAATACAGCAAGAACGTATAAGATTCCTACGTTAAGATCTGCGGCTTGTAGAATAATCTCTCTTCCAAAAAGAACAAATTTGTCACCCCAAGGCAATACAGCACTTGTCATAAGTGCCAAGGTCATGGCTAGGAAAGGACCAAATTTGAATAAGAATCGGTTAGGTGTTGTTGGTTCATATTCTTCTTTAGCAAATAGTTTTAAACCATCGGCCAAAGGTTGTAAAACCCCTCCTTTACCTGCACGGTTTGGACCTAAACGATCTTGTATCCACGCTGCAATTTTTCGTTCAGCTAACGTAGCATACATCGCCATAAGCATTGTAATTGCGAATACAACTACAATAATAACTGCTTTATCAATAATAATAGCTTTATCCATTTTATACCGTTTTATTCTTTAGATTCTTCGTTAGTAAAAGGGATAGCTTTCATACTGATCTTTTTGCGATCCTGCTCACGTCCTTCTAAAATATGTTCTTCTGTTTTAATTACTACGTGATCTAATTTCTTCGTGTAATTATTTTGATTGATTACAGAGAATTTTTCGAATTTACGCGGTCCTTCAATTACCCAATCACTTGTTTCTTTGTGGTCAAAGCGACACGAGTTACAGATAAATTCTTCTACTTCGTGGAATTCGTCTTTACGAGCCGTTACACGTTGAATTTCATCTCCAAACATCCATACCGTCGTTTTTCCAGAACAAGTAGGGCAGTTGCGGTGTGCATTGTACGGTTTATTAAACCAAACACGAGATTTAAAACGGAAGGTTTTATCTGTTAATGCACCCACTGGACATACGTCAATCATGTTTCCAGAGAATTCATTTTCAATTGCTGCTGAAATATAAGTTGAGATTTGAGCGTGTTCCCCTCTACCACAAACACCGTGTACGCGTTCATCTGTTAATTGCTCTGCTGTTTTTACACAACGGTAGCACAAAATACAACGATTCATGTGTAATTGGATGTTATCTCCTATGTTTTCAGGTTCAAATGTTCTTTTTTCTTCCTGGTATCTTTTTTGTTCTTTTCCGTGTTGAAACGCTAAGTTTTGTAAATCACATTCTCCCGCTTGATCACAAACAGGACAGTCTAAAGGGTGATTAATAAGAAGAAATTCGGTTACTGATTTTCTCGCTTCTAAAACTCGTGGTGAAGAGATGCTTTTTACTTCCATACCATCCATAACTCCTGTTTTACAAGAAGCCATTAGTTTAGGCATCGGACGTGGATCTGCTTCACTACCTTTCGAAACTTCAACCAAACAAGCTCTACATTTTCCTCCCGTTCCTTCTAGTTTTGAGTAATAGCACATCGCTGGTGGAACTGATTCCCCACCAATCATTCTTGCTGCTTGTAGAATGGATGTTCCTGGTTCTACTTCTATTTCATGTCCGTCTATAGTAACTTTCATAAATTGTGCTTTTTAGCTAAAAAATTAGCATTATTTATTAATCAGGTGTTTTACGCTCTCAAAAGGTTCATTGACATAGTGATTTCTGTCTTTTACTTTTTCAGGGAATAAAACGTGATATTCAAACTCTTCTCTAAAATGTCTAATAGCAGCAGCAACTGGCCAAGCAGCAGCATCTCCTAATGGACAAATTGTGTTACCTTCAATATTGCTTTGGATATTCCATAATAGGTCAATATCCTCCATTGTTCCGTGTCCAGTTTCAATGCGGTGCAATACTTTTTCCATCCATCCTGTTCCTTCGCGACATGGTGAACATTGTCCACAGCTTTCATGTGCATAGAAACGAGCAAAGTTCCATGTATTTCTTACGATACAAGCGGTATCATTGTAAACAATAAAACCACCTGATCCCAACATGGATCCACTTTCAAAACCACCATCAGATAAAGATTCATACGTCATGAGACGATCTTCACCATTCGCTGTTTTGTATATTAAGTGAGCAGGTAAGATAGGCACTGATGATCCACCAGGGATTAAAGCCTTGATTGGACGATCATCCATCATTCCACCACAGTATTCATCCGAATTGATAAATTCATCTACGGTAATACCCATTTCAATTTCATAAACGCCAGGTTTTCTGATGTGTCCTGAAGCAGAAATTAATTTTGTTCCTGTAGAACGACCTAAACCAATTTTAGCATAATCATCACCAGAATTGTTGACAATCCATGGAATATTAGCAATTGATTCTACGTTGTTTACTACCGTTGGGTTTCCCCATAAACCACTTACCGCAGGGAAAGGTGGTTTGATTCGAGGATTTCCTCTTTTTCCTTCTAAGGATTCAATTAAGGCTGTTTCTTCTCCACAGATATACGCTCCAGCACCACAGTGCACATGTAAATCAAGAGAGTAATCAGTTCCTAGGATATTCTTCCCTAACCATCCTGCAGCATACGCTTCTTTGATGGCTCTTTCTAAGGTTTTGAATACCCACATATATTCACCACGGATATAGATGTACGATAAGTTTGCTCCTAAAGCATAACTTGCCGTAATCATTCCCTCAATTAATAAGTGAGGGATATATTCCATTAAGTATCTATCTTTAAATGTTCCTGGTTCAGACTCATCGGCGTTGCATACCAAGTGTCTTGGTTTACCTGATTTTTTGTCGATGAAACTCCATTTTAAACCAACAGGGAAACCTGCACCTCCACGACCTCTTAGTCCTGATGCTTTTACCTGTTCTGTAATATCGTCTGGAGCCATTGTTTTCAATGCCTTTTCAACCGATGCATACCCGCCATTTTGACGATATACTTCGTATGATTTTATCCCAGGGATATTGATTTTGTCTAATAATATTTTTGTCGCCATATTACTATTTGTCGTGAAGAATTACTTTTCCTGCTTTACAATCATCAATGATTTGGTCGATTTTTTCTCGCGTCAGGTGCTCTTTGTAGAAGTCGCCTAACTGCATCATTGGTGCATATCCACAAGCGCCTAAACACTGAACACCCACCACAGAAAATAACCCATCAGGTGTTGTTTCTCCTGGTTTAATACCTAATTTTTCACAAGCGTATTCCATCATATCGTCTGCTCCACGAATGCCACAGCATGAAGTTAAGCAAAACTCAAACATATACGTACCCATTGGTTTTTGGTTGTACATCGTATAGAATGTAACTACCTCGTATACTTCGATAGATGAAATGCCTAATATCTCCGCCACTTTATCCATTAATTCTACGCTCAACCAGTTGTCATGTGCATCTTGTGCTGCGTGTAAAACAGGTAAAAGTGCTGATTTCTTTTTATCAGCAGGGTAGTGGCTCAACAATTCGTCAATGCGTTGTTGAAGTTCAGGCGTGATATTTATATTTTGTTTGTATTTCTTCGTTTCCATGATTTAAGCGTCTAATTCTCCTGCAATGATGTTTAAACTTGATAGGGTAATAATCGCATCTGATAGCATACCTCCTCTTACGATGTCATTGTACGCTTGGTAAATGATAAAGCAAGGTCTTCTGAAATGCAAGCGATACGGTGTTCTACTACCATCTGTGATCAAGTAGAATCCTAGTTCACCATTACCTCCTTCAACGGCGTGATACAATTCAGTTACTGGAACAGGTACTTCACCCATCACAATTTTGAAGTGATAAATTAAAGCCTCCATATTGGTGTATACATCTTCTTTTGGAGGAAGGTAGTACTCCGGAACATCTGCGTGGAAAGGCCCTTCTGGCATTTTATCCAATGCTTGACGGATGATTTTCATACTTTCCCAAACTTCTGCGTTACGCACACAGAAACGATCGTAACAATCACCAGCTGTTCCTACAGGAACTTCAAATTCAAAATCCTCATAAGAACAATAAGGAGTAGCGATACGAACGTCGTAATCTACACCAGCCGCACGTAAGTTTGGTCCTGTAAATCCGAAGTTGATTGCTTCTTCTGCGGAGATTCCACCTACACCTACTGTACGATCCATGAAGATTCTATTTCTAGTTAATAAACCTTCAAATTCGCTCCAAATAGCAGGGAATTCAGCTAAAAATTCTTCAATTTTTTTGAATACTGTTGGGCTCCATTCTCTTTCGAATCCACCAATACGTCCCATGTTTGTCGTTAAACGAGCCCCTGAGATTTCTTCGTAGATTTCGTATATTTTTTCTCTGTATTGGAATACATATAAGAATCCAGTTAAGGCTCCTGTATCTACACCCATAACAGAACTACAAATGATGTGGTCTGCGATACGTGCTAATTCCATGACAATCACGCGCATATATTGCACGCGTTTTGGAATATCAATACCTAAAGCTTTTTCTACTGTCATCCACCAAGCCGTATTGTTGATTGGCGATGAACAATAGTTCAAACGATCCGTTAATACGTTGATTTGGTAGAATGGGCGGTTTTCTGCGATTTTTTCAAAGGCACGGTGAATATAACCGATCGTTCCTTCTCCATCTAGTACCTTTTCCCCATCTAATAAGATAATATTTTGAAAGATACCATGCGTTGCTGGGTGTGTAGGACCTAAGTTTAAGATCTGTAACTCTGTTCCATCTTCTTGAAACTTTTCCTCAATCAGCTTCGCGTATCTCTGTTCCGGTGGTAATAATAAATCTGACATAATCTTGAATCTTAATCAGTTATTAACAATTGTGAATCGTTCTACCAAAGAATCGATCGTCTTTGTCTGTTCTTCCTTCATCTTCCAATGGAAATTCTTTGCGCAGTGGGAAAGATTCCATTTCATCCATATTTAAAATACGTTTTAATTGTGGATGATTCTTGAACTTAATGCCGTAGAAATCATAGGTTTCTCTTTCTTGCCAATTCGCAGATTTGAATAAATCTACAACAGAATCAACCGTTGGATTTTTGCTGTTCAAAAAGGTTTTGAAGCGAATTCTCACGTTGTCCATCCAATTGTGCATGTGGTATACCACGGCAAATTGACGATCTTCTTCTGAATCTGGGTAGTGAACCCCACAAACATCCGTTAGAAAGTTGAAATTCATCTGGTCATTTTCTTTCAAAAACTGAACAACTGCGTGAAGAGTATCAGGCGCGACTTCAAAAATAAGCATGTCGTGTTGTTCGTGAAATTCCTTAACCGACAAACCAAATTGGTCGATTAAAGCTTTTTGAATGGTTTGATTATCTAATGCCATATCTATTTACTTTCTATGTTATAAGATTTTAATAACTCATCGTATTCTTTTGTACCACGTCTATAAACTGATTCTGCTTTAACGATTTCATGCAATCTCATAACGCCATCAAGAATCTGTTCTGGTCGAGGAGGGCATCCTGGTACATATACGTCTACTGGAATCACTTTGTCAATTCCTTGTAATACAGAATAAGTATCAAAAATACCACCTGAAGAAGCGCAAGCACCAACAGCGATTACCCATTTAGGTTCAGCCATTTGTTCGTATACTTGGCGTAGGATAGGGGCCATTTTTTTCGAAATAGTTCCCATTACCATCAACATATCTGCTTGTCTAGGAGAGAAACTCATACGCTCTGATCCGAAACGGGCAATATCATATGTTGCAGCCATGGTTGCCATAAATTCAATACCACAACATGAAGTGGCAAAAGGTAAAGGCCACATTGAGTTAGAACGTGCCAAACCAACTACTTCACTTAATTTAGTGGCAAAAAAACCTTCTCCTACATATCCATCAGGAGCTTCTACTGTTTTATATTTTTTATCGCTCATCTTCCTAGTTTTTTAATCCCATTCGAGACCCTTCTTTTTAAATTCATATAATAGTCCAACTACCAAAAGGAATAAGAAAATTCCCATTTTGGCCAATCCTTCCCATCCCAATTCTTGAAAGTTCATCGCCCAAGGATAAAGGAATACTACTTCAACATCAAATAGAACAAAGAGAATAGCAACTAAGAAATACTTTACGTTAAAAGGAATACGTGCGTTTCCCAATGATTCTAGTCCACATTCCCAAGTACTATCCTTGATTTTTGATTTTTTTCTAGGTCCTAGTTTCCCAGAAACCCATATCGTCATAGATACAAATCCCGCAGCTAGTGCAATTTGCATTAAAATTGGTATAAAATCGAGTTGACTTGATTGCATAAGTACAAGTTTTATGTTAGAATACAACATACAAATATAGAGCCCTAGATCGTCTTTACAAAGCTTTGGAACTCTTGGTCTTGTGCTAATTCTTTAATATAGCCCAATATGTATTTAGATTAATTATAAATAGTGATTAAAGGAATAAAAAAAAAGCTACCTAACGCGAGTTAGATAGCTTTACTGTAACGGAAAATTATATATATTTTCTTAATCTTCTATCACTTGTACATTAGTGGCAATAAGCCCTTTTTTACCTTGTTCCTCTTCGTAAGAAACGCGGTTACCTTGTTCAACATTCTTTGTTCTTAAACCTGTGATGTGAACAAAGATGTCTTGTTTAGTAGCTTCATTAGTAATGAAACCGAATCCTTTGTCTTCGTTGAAGAATTTAATTACGCCTGTGTGCATTTTAAAAAAATAAAAATATTAGAACACCAAATATATAGTTTTTTTGGAGTCTAAAAGAATTGAATTTGAATTTTTTACTAAAAAATATTCTAGCTTGTGTTTTTTCTAATTTTTATCGCGTTTTTGACGCTTTAAAAGATGGATTTTTAGAAAAAAAATAGAGGGAGCTAAATTTAGCTCCCTCTATTTGTATAGGTAGAATATGTTTATTCTTCTTCTAACGGTTTCATGTGGAATGATTCCATGAAAGCAGTTGTATAGTTACCTGCTCTGTAATTTGGATCATCCATCAACTGTCTGTGGAAAGGAATTGTTGTTTTAATTCCTTCGATTACAAACTCGTCTAATGCACGTTTCATTTTGTTGATTGCTTCTTCTCTTGTTTGAGCGGTTGTGATCAACTTTGCAATCATTGAATCGTAGTTTGGTGGAATAGAGTATCCAGAATACACGTGTGTATCTAAACGCACTCCATGACCTCCTGGCGCATGCAACGTAGTAATTCTTCCTGGAGAAGGTCTGAAGTCATTAAATGGATCTTCAGCGTTGATACGACATTCGATAGAGTGTAATTTAGGCGTATAGTTTTTACCAGAGATTGGCACACCTGCAGCAACTAGGATTTGTTCGCGAATTAAATCGTAATCAATCACTTGTTCTGTAATTGGGTGCTCCACTTGGATACGCGTATTCATTTCCATGAAGTAGAAGTTGCGATCTTTGTCCACTAAGAACTCAATCGTTCCTGCTCCTTCGTATTTGATGAATTCTGCAGCTTTTACAGCAGCTAATCCCATCTTGTCTCTCAATTCATCAGTCATGAATGGAGAAGGAGTTTCTTCAGTAAGTTTTTGGTGACGTCTTTGGATTGAACAGTCTCTTTCAGATAAGTGACATGCTTTACCATACGAATCTCCTACAACTTGGATTTCGATGTGACGTGGATCAACGATTAGTTTTTCCATGTACATTCCATCATTTCCAAAAGCAGCAGCAGCTTCTTGACGAGCACTTTCCCACGCTCTCTCGATTTCTTCTTCTTTGAAGATCTCACGCATCCCTTTACCACCACCTCCAGCAGTTGCTTTCATCATGACAGGGTAACCAATTTCTTTGGCTGTTTTCTTTGCGTGTTCTAATGACTCTAATAAGCCATCTGAACCTGGAACCGTTGGTACTCCAGCTAACTTCATTGTTTCTTTCGCTGTTGCTTTGTCTCCCATTTTTTCGATCATCTCAGGAGAAGCACCGATAAACTTTACTCCGTGCTCTTGACAGATCTTAGAAAACTTTGCATTTTCAGCTAAGAAACCATATCCAGGGTGAATCGCATCAGCATTTGTGATTTCAGCTGCAGCGATAATGTTGGAAATTTTTAAATACGATAGGTTTGAGGGTGCAGGTCCGATACATACTGCTTCGTCAGCGAAACGTACGTGAAGGCTGTCTGCATCTGCAGTTGAATAAACAGCTACAGTTTTTATTCCCATTTCTTTACACGTTCTAATGATGCGTAAAGCAATTTCACCTCTATTAGCTACTAATATTTTTTTAAACATCTTCTGAAATTTTAAATTCTAAATTGTACTTTTCTTTTTCGCAAGCAAAAAAGGGTTGTTTAATTTCTTAAGATGGGTCAACTAAGAATAAAGGTTGATCAAACTCAACAGGTGACGAATCGTCAACTAAGATTTTCACGATTTTACCTGATACTTCAGATTCGATTTCGTTGAATAACTTCATTGCTTCAATAACACAAACTACATCTCCAGGTTTGATTACTGTTCCTACTTCTGCGAAAGGAGCTTTGTCTGGAGCTGGTTTTCTGTAGAATGTTCCAATGATTGGAGATTTTACAGTGATGTATTTTGCATCTTCTCCTGCTTGTGGTGCAGCTGCTGGAGCTTCACTAGTTGCAACTGGTGCTGCAGCTACAGGTGCTTGTGGCATTGATGGTGCAACTGGAACTTGTTGGATATACGTTGTTTCAGTGCTTCCTGTTTCTGTCGTTTTGATGGTGATTTTAAAATCATCCATTTCTAATTTTACTTCTGTAGCTCCTGATTTCGCTACGAATTTGATTAGGTTTTGAATTTCTTTAATGTCCATACTAATGTATTGGTTAGTTGTTTTTCCTAAATTAATTAACTATTGTAAGCCCACTTTAAATATATCGATCCCCATGTGAAACCTCCACCAAAGGTAGCAAAGATAATATTATCACCTTTCTTCAATTGGTTTTCATAATCACATAATAATAAGGGTAAAGTAGCAGAGGTTGTATTTCCGTATCGCTCGATGTTCATTAGAACTTTAGAATCATCCACTCCCATGCGGTGAGCAGTAGCATCGATAATGCGTTTGTTTGCTTGATGTGCTGCCAACCAATTTACATCACTGTGTGTTAAATTGTTGCGTTGCATGATTTTCTCACTCACATCAGCCATGTTTGATACGGCGTATTTGAAAACAGTTTTTCCGTCTTGGAAAACATAGTGTTGCTTATTGGCAACTGTTTCAGCGCTTGCTGGTAAAATAGAGCCACCAGCGTCAATTTTTAAGTATTCTCTTCCGATTCCGTCACTTCTTAGATATTCATCTATAATTCCGTAACCATCCGTGTTGGGTTCAAATAAAACTGCTCCGGCAGCATCTCCAAAAATAATGCAAGTTGCACGATCCGTATAATCGATAATAGAAGACATTTTATCCGATCCGATTAGTAGTACCTTTTTGTACTTACCAGATTCGATATAAGCAGAAGCAACAGACATTCCATATAAGAAGCTTGAACAAGCAGCTTGTAAGTCAAAAGCAAAAGCATTTGTAGCACCAATTTGAGAAGCTACGTATACTCCTGTAATTGCTACAGGCATGTCTGGGGTAGCGGTTGATAATAGGACTAAGTCTATTTCTTTCGGATCTACTCCTGATTTTTTAATTAGATTCTCCGCAGCTTTGATAGCCATATACGAAGAGCCTTGTCCAGGTTCTCTAAGAATGCGACGTTCTTTAATTCCTGTTCGAGAGGTTATCCACTCGTCGTTAGTTTCAACCATTTTTTCTAAATCCGCGTTGGTTAACTTTGTCTCGGGCAAATAACAACCAACAGCAGTAATGGCTGCATGTATTTTTGTCATATGGTGTTGCTTTACTTTATAAAAACATTCCAAAAAGAAGCGAAAATTACGAAAAAAAAACGAACTGGAGCCTTTTTAAGTCTTAAAACTCGCTCTCTTGGTAAATTTCGGCAAAAAAAAACTCTCACACATTGTGAGAGTTTATTGTGTTTTTGAAAAGCTTATGCTTCTACTGCTGTTGTTTTGTCTATTACAACTTGTCCTCTGTAGTAAAGTTTTCCTTCGTGCCAGTAAGCTCTGTGGAATAAGTGAGCTTCACCAGTAACAGGACAAGTAGCGATAGTTGGAGCTACAGCTTTGTAGTGCGTTCTTCTTTTATCTCTTCTTGTTTTCGAGGTCTTTCTCTTAGGATGTGCCATTTTACTATATTATTTATCCGTTAATAGTTTTTTTAATTTTTCCCATCTAGGGTCTATATCTGCCTTGTCTGAATCACTTGTCGTTTCTTCTTCTTGTAATTCTTCCATTTCATTGTCTTCGTCTTCGTCTCCAAATAAAAAATCAAATTCTTCTTCATCGAAGTCTTCGTCTTCTGCTGCTTCAGGGCTCACTCGTTTGACAGGAATGGACAATACAAGTAATTCATAGATGTACTGCGAGAGCTTAATCTCGTATTCATTCATTGGGAGGATGAGTATTTCATCGTGATCGTCATTGAATTCTTCTCCAAATTTTACAACTAGATTGAATTCATTCTCAATAGGAAGATCAAAGTCTTCATTTGTGACATCACAAGGAACGTTTACAACTCCTTTTGCCTTAAAGTTTACCTCTAAAAGGGTAGCTTTTTTATTTAAAAGAACGCTAATATTTGCTTCTATACGGTTGAAATCATCGTAGTCGTAATTTTTGAAAAAATCACTATCTATTTGATATTCAAAAGTATGTTCTCCATTTTTCAATCCTATGAAGGATATCGAATATGTTTTTTCAGTATTCATCAAATACATGATTTGAGCGTGCAAAGATAAAAAATTATTATTATTACAAGCTAATTATCAAATTTTTTTGTATTATTTTCTTTTTCTTGGGGCACAAGTGGGTTACTCTTGGCTTCAATGTTTCGGTTTCGGTTTCTGAAAACATCAAGGGCTAAGTACAAGGCCTCGCGAAAAGAAGTAGGGTCAGCTAGGTTTTTACCTGCTATATCATAAGCTGTTCCGTGATCAGGCGAAGTTCTAATTTTATTTAGACCTGCGGTGTAATTTACACCTTTACTGAAAGAAAGCGCTTTGAAAGGTGCTAAGCCCTGGTCGTGATAACACGCAATGACTGCGTCAAAGCTGTTGTAAAGTTGTGATCCAAAAAAGCCATCGGCTGGAAATGGACCGGATACGAGTATGCCTTCTTCTGCTAGTTTAGTTATCGTTGGTTTGATGATTTCTTGCTCTTCCGTTCCAATAACGCCTTCATCTCCTGCATGTGGATTAAGTCCTAAAACAGCAATACGCGGATTGAAGATGTTGAAATCGTTCATCAGTGCTTCGCGAATAGTCTTTACTTTTTCTTCGATGCGCTGTGGAGTAATTGCTTGTGCAACGTCTTTTAAAGGAAGGTGATCCGTTAATAATCCCACTTTTAAATCGTCGCTAACCAAAAGCATCAAAGCATTACCTTCTAACTGTTCGTTTAGATAATTTGTATGCCCAGGGTGTTTAAACTCTTCTGATTGGGTGTTGTATTTATTAATCGGAGCAGTGATTAAAATATCAATTTCCTCATTTTTTAAGGCTTCTGTTGCTGCAACAAATGATTTGATTGCATAGCTGCCTACAACTGGGTCGTTCACGCCAAAGTTGATGTTGACGTTCTCTTTCCAAAGGTTTAATACGTTAAGCTTACCTGTGACAATTTGATCTAAACTATCAATGCCTTGAAAATTCACATTGCTATTGATGTTCTTTTTAATATAAGATAAGGGCTTTGAACTACCGAAAATAACGGGCGTACAGAGCTCAAGCATTCTGTTGTCTTCGAAACATTTAAGGATAACTTCGGGTCCAATACCGTTTAAATCGCCTATTGATATACCTACCCTAACATTTTCTTCTTTATGGCTCATAGTTTCGTATAAATTATTAGTAATTTTGAAAACAAATTTAATAAAATAAATGGAGTAATGTTTACAGGAATTGTTGAAGAAATTGCAATCGTTAAAAATATTGCACGAGAAAAAGAAAATATACACCTAACTGTATCGTGTTCATTCGTTAATGAACTGAAGATTGATCAGAGTGTTTTACACAATGGAATATGTTTAACAGTCGTGGCGATTGAAAACGAAACCTTTACTGTGACGGCTATCAAAGAAACGATTGATGTTACGACAATCGGACAGTGGAAAATCGGACAAGAAATTAATTTAGAACGCGGGATGTTGGCGAATGCGCGTTTGGATGGACATATTGTGCAAGGACACGTAGATACGGTTGGTCGTTGTGTGTCAATTGAAGATGCGGATGGAAGTACGTATTACGGATTTGAATTTGATAAAAACGTAAAACATACGACGATTTCTAAAGGGTCAATTACGATTGATGGAACGAGCTTAACTGTTGTGGATTCTGAAATTAATACATTCAGCGTTGCGATTATTCCGTATACAAAAGAGCATACTATTTTCAAACATTATGAGGTAGGACAAGTAGTAAACTTGGAGTTTGATGTGATCGGAAAGTATGTGGAGAAATTACTGCACATTAGGAGTATTTAAGAACTTTTTGTTAAAAATTCGATGTATTTGTTCCTATCTATTACATTTGAATTGTAAAACAGTAATATGAAAATGGATGTGCAAAGTCAAAACTTTGTTTCGATGACGGATGAGGAGTTGGTACAATTCATCATTCACAATGGAAATACAAGTTTATTTGGTATTCTTTATGACCGGTATGGGCAGAAAGTCTATCAAAAATGTTTGGGGTTCGCTGAGTCCCGAGATGCTGCAGAAGATTTGACGCAAGATGTTTTCGTGAAATTATACCTTAATTTAAAGTCATTCAGGGGGGAAGCGAAATTTTCGACTTGGCTTTATTCCTTTACGTATAATCATTGCGTTAATTATTCGAAGTCTATTTTAAAGCGGCAAAGAGATAATGTGGAATTACAGGAAGAAGCAATGTATGTTTCTACTGCAGACGAGGAAGTGACGGACGAAGAAATTTTTTCATTAACAGTTGAAAAACTTCAAGAAGCACTAGGCTTAATTGATCCTGAGGATAAAATCGTTTTATTAATGAAGTATCAAGATGATAAATCGATACGCGAAATAGCACAACTACTTGAATTGGGAGAAAGTGCTGTAAAAATGCGATTACACAGGGCTAAAAAGAAGATTGTAGAATTATATAATTCGTTGTCATAATGGAGAATCCTTTTAAGAAAATACTGCAAGACGAGAAATTGCCGGACTATCTGAAAGATCGGGTGATTGACAATTTGAATTTTATTAAACTTTCCTTAGACGTATCTGAACTTTATACGGTTCAAGTGCCCAAAGTGGTTGAATCGTTTTTAGGAGATGTTGATAAAGAGAAAGAAAAGAAAATAATAGAAAAAATTAAAAAAGAAGATCATGATGGAGAAATTATATAATTTTGAATATCCAAGTGAGATGATTAACGATGTGATGAATTCACTGGTTAAGGGCGTTTTTGGTTTTCTGCTTATTGCAGGTTATGTATTGCTTTGCTGGCTAATGCTTAAGCTTTTTTCCTATATCCTTAAGAAGATGTTTAAACTGGTTCGTTTAGATAAAATTCAAGAGGGATTAGATGATAATGAGTTTTTGAGCAAAATCAAGATTAGAGTAAAAGTTGATGCTATTCTGCTCTTCTTTGTCAAGGTTTTTCTTGTGTTTTTAATGGTGCTTATTGGCGCAGAGCTTTTCGGGTTAGAAATCGTTTCGCGTGAAATAGGTAATCTGATGATGTTCGTGCCGAAGTTATTTGTGGCTTTGCTGATTTTTATTGGTGGACTGTACTTCGCTTCTTGGATTAAGAAGGTAATTGTAGAAGTGCTGAAAGCGGTAGATTTCGTTGGTGCGCGAATGATTGGAAATATTCTGTTCTATTTGATTTTGATTTTCGTTGTGATTACAACGTTGAATCAAATGGGTATTGATACGTCTATAATTACAAGTAATATCTCTATTATTATAGGAGCTATCTTACTGACGGTAGCACTATCGTTAGGGTTGGGTGCAAAAGATGTGGTTACGAAATTGCTGTACTCTTTTTATGCGAGAAAAAATTTAGAAGTAGGGCAATATATTGGAATCAATGGATTGAAAGGTTATGTGATTTCTATTGATAATATATACCTGTGTCTGCTAGTGGATGGTAAAAAGAATTACATTCCAATTAAGACTGTTTCGGAAAGTCATATTGAAATATTAAAATAATAAAAATGCCTTCGGGCATTTTTTTTTGGAGTTGAGCGAAGGGAAAAGGATACTTGCTTTTTTTTGTGTTTTTGTTTTTCGCTTTTTTGAAAGGTTTTGGCTGCTATTATTTGTTTAGTGTATAGTTCAAATTTAATGAATGATAGGAGTGAATAATAACTTTATGATTTTATAAAAACCAAACCTCACAAATCAAGTGGAGAGGGGAAATGAGAAAAGGGAGAGAACATCTTCTAATTAAACTGAGTTCCTTCTTTAATCGATAAAACTCACAACTTCACAAAAAAGCAACCTACGACTTCACAAAGTACAACCTCCTACTGACTGCCAATAAAAAAGGTTCGATTTTTTAAATCGAACCTTTTTTATTTATGCATTTTTATCCAGTGAAATTGTTATTTGTAAAGTCGTAAAGATGTGTGATTTATCAATCTAAAGAAATTTACCCATAACCCATCTCCAATCAAAAAATTAGTCAATTTTAAATGTCAATACCGAAATAGGTGAGTGGTTTACCAAATCCTCACTGATACTTCCGTTAAAGAAGTGTGCTAATCCTGTACGACCATGCGTAGCAATCGCGATTAAATCAGCGTCAATTTTTTGACAGTAATTTAAAATCCCTTTTTCTACGTTGATATCATTGTAGATGCTTAAATCAAATTCTTTATCTGTAATATCTTCTAAGAATGTTTCAAGCGTTTCTTCTGCTACATGTGTTGCTTTGAAACTGTTTGGTGTGTTGACCATTAATAAGTGTAAGTCAGCACCCACTACTTTGTTTAAGGCTAATGTGCTTTTGAAAGAATCTTTCATTTCGCTTGTGAAATCAGAAGCAAAAACGATGTCCTTAATACAGTTGTCTTCAAATTCCCCTTTTACTACAAATACTGGAACTGGAGAGGTACGCACTACTTTTTGTGTGTTTGATCCAACAAAATATTCTTTCATTCCACTTGCTCCGTGCGATCCCATAACGATTAGGTCCACTTCATTGTGAATGGCTGATTTGGTCACACCTTGAGAAGTACGGTCTAAAATTAAGCTTGTAGAAACCGTTAACCCATCAAATAAAGAATCTAGTGCAATTTGTTGTAATTTTTGTTCAGCAGCGTTTTTGAAAAACATTACTTCTGGAGCTGGTGTTCCTTTACTAATACCATCACTTGCTTCTTGTGGTAAATCAAGGATGTGTAGTAAAATGATTTCAGCGTTGTGTTTTTTCGCAAAATTTACACCTGCTTTAATTGCGTTATGTGCCTGTTGTGAAAAATCCGTTGGTATTAGTATTTTTTTCATAATTAAGTGTAAAAGTGGATTAAGTGTTTAACATGTTTTTTTAGTGTTCTAAATTTAAGCATATAATTATCAATACACAAAAGTTTTTATTAGTACAAAAAAAATAGTATATTTGCACCGTTATTTATTAAAGAAGTTAAATAATGAGGGGACATAATAGTCCCCTCTTTTTATAGCATATGACATTTAAAAACAAAGTACAAGAGTTGTTGGATGCAGCTTTAGCTGAGAAGCAAGAGTTGTTTTTGATTGAAATGACAATTTCTCCAGATAATAAGATCTTAGTGACCTTAGACGGAGATAACGGGGTTAATTTGCAAGACTGTATTGATGTAAGTAGAGCCATAGAGCACAACTTAGATAGAGAAGAACACGATTTCGCTCTAGAAGTTGCCTCTGCGGGTGCGACATCACCGTTGAAATTGTTGCGTCAGTATAAGAAGAATATTGGTAGAAAAGTGAAATTAGTTACTTTAAATCAAGAGAAATACGAAGCAACAATCGCATCAGTCGGAGAAGCATCGATCGTATTACAGTGGAAAGCGCGTGAAGCAAAAGCTGTTGGAAAAGGAAAGGTTACAGTTGAAAAAGAAGCTGTTATACCATTCGAAAATATAAAAGAAGCTAGTATAATAATTTCATTTTAAAAAAATATCAGATGGAGAATAGTGGTTTAGTAGAATCGTTCTCAGAATTTCAAGAGTTAAAATACATTGATAGAGTTACGTTAATGGCCATCTTAGAAGATGTATTCAGAAATGCATTGAAAAAGAAATATGGTGATGACGATAACTTCGATATCATTATTAACCCTGATAAAGGAGATTTCCAGGTTTTTAGAAGTAGAGTCGTTGTAAACGATGGTGAGGTTGAGGATGATAAATATGAGATTTCATTAAGTGAAGCTAGAAAGATTGAGTCGGATTTTGAAGTAGGAGAAGAAGTTTCGGAAGAGGTGAAGTTAGAGGATATTGGAAGAAGAGCTGTTTTAGCTTTACGTCAATATTTGAACTCAAAAGTAACAGAGCATGACAATGCTACGCTATATAAGCAGTTTAAAGAGGTAATCGGAGAGATTTACGCTGCAGAAGTACATCATATTCGACCAAAAGTTGTAATTTTGATGGATGATGAAGGAAACGAAATTGTTTTGCCAAAAGAAAAACAAATTCCTTCTGACTTTTTCAGAAAAGGAGATACAGTAAAAGGAATTATTGAGGCTGTTGAATTGAAAGGAGCAAAACCTCAAATTATCATGTCTAGAACATCGAACCGATTCCTAGAGCGTTTGTTAGAACAAGAAATTCCTGAAATTGGAGAAGACAAAATCCAAGTTAAGAAGGTAGTTCGAATTCCAGGTGAAAAAGCAAAGATTGCAGTTGAAGGATCTGATGATAGAATTGATCCTGTAGGAGCTTGTGTTGGAATGAAAGGGTCGCGTATCCACGGAATCGTTAGAGAACTTGGAAACGAAAATATCGACGTTATTCATTACACAACCAATACAGACTTGTTTATTAAACGTGCATTAGCGCCTGCAAAAGTAAATAAGGTTGTATTTGATGAAGAAACCAAAAAAGCAAACGTATATTTAGATACGGAAGAAGTTTCTAGAGCAATTGGAAAAGGAGGGCAAAACATTAAGTTAGCAGGAATGTTAACAGGATTTGATATCGATGTAATGCGCGAATTGAACCCAGAAGATGATGATGTTGAATTAAGAGAATTCAGCGATGAAATCGACGTGTGGGTGATTGAGGAGTTTGCGAAGATTGGATTAGATACAGCAAAAAGCGTGTTGAATTTAAGTGTAGAGGAACTAATCAAACGTACAGACTTAGAAGAAGAAACGATTCAAGAGGTTCTTCGTATTCTTAAGGAAGAGTTTGAGGATTAAACCAACACTTCTATTAAAAACACAACACAAATAATACACTAAAAAGATAATATGTCTGAAGAAAGAGCAATAAGAATAAATAAAGTTTTAAGGGAATTAAATATTTCTCTAGATAGAGCCGTGGACTTTTTGAAAGGCAAAGGGTATGAAATTGATGCAACACCAAATGCAAAGATCTCCCAAGAAGAATTTAACGTTCTGAATAAACAGTTTTCTGCTGATAGAGGGAAAAAGGAAGCTTCTATTGAAGTGAGTGAAGAGAAAAGAAAAGAAAAGGAAGCGCTTAAAGTTGAGCGTGAACGTGAATTAGAAGAAAAGAGAAAACAAGAAGAACAAGCTCGTATCAAGAAAGAACAAGAAATCATTAGAGCCAAAGCAGAAGAGCAAGTTGCTATCAAAACTGTGGGTCAAATTGATCTTGAACCTAAAAAAACTTTAGAATCTTCTTCAGCTGTATCTGAAAAAGTGGTTGAGAAAGAAGAAAAGAAAGCTGAGCCTGTAAAGAGTGAAGAACCAGTTGCGAAAGAAAGCGTTGCACAAGAAAAAGTAGAGGAGAAAGTTGAGGCTGCTCCTGTTGCTAAGGTTGATGTCGATTCAAAAACTGATTCAGCAAAAAATACGACAAAAAAAGTTGAAGCGAAGAAAGTAGCGAATAAAGAATCAAAAGTAAAAGACAAACCTGTGGAAGAAAAGCAACATAAGGAGTCTGCTAAAATAGCAAACGAAGAAACTAAAGTAGTTGAAGACGATAAAGTTGATGCGAAGTTAGGTGATGAAATCATCAAAACGAATTATCAAAAACTTTCAGGGACTACTTTTACAGGGCAAACGATCGATTTGTCTCAGTTTGACAAGCCTAAGAAGAAGAAGGAGGAGAAGAAAGACGACAAAAAAGGCAATGCTGCTGGGCGTAATAAAAGAAAACGTATTGCAAAACCTGCCAATGCAGAAGGCGCTGGTGCAAACCAAAATAACGCAGGTGGAACTGCTAATAAACCAGGTGGAAACGCAAATAGACCAGGAGGAAATAACAACCGCCCAGGTGGAAATAATGCGAATAAACCAGGTGGAAACAATGGTAAGTTCAATAAAAATAACAACAACAACCGTAGAAATGCTCCAGTTGTAAAAGCTGAGCCAACGGAAGAAGAAGTTAAAAACCAAATTAAAGAAACGCTTGAGCGTTTACAAGGTAAAGGAAACAGATCGAAAGCAGCGAAATACCGTCGTGATAAACGTGATGTTCACCGTAAAAAATCAGATGAGGAACAAAGAGCATTAGAAGCAGGAAACAAAGTACTGAAAGTAACAGAATTCGTTACTGTAGGTGAAGTTGCTACCATGATGGATGTGCCTATTACAAAGGTAATCGGAACATGTATGTCTTTGGGAATCATGGTTACCATGAACCAACGTTTAGATGCTGAAACATTGACAATTGTTGCTGATGAGTTTGGTTATGAAGTTGACTTTACAACTGCTGATTTAGAAGAAGCAATTGAAGAGACTCCAGATAGACCAGAAGATTTAAAACCTCGTGCACCAATCGTGACTGTAATGGGACACGTGGATCACGGTAAAACATCTTTACTGGATTACGTACGTAAAGCGAACGTAATTGCAGGAGAGTCTGGAGGTATTACACAACACATCGGAGCATATGGAGTAACGTTAGAGAATGGTCAACAAATTACCTTCTTAGATACACCAGGTCACGAGGCGTTTACCGCAATGCGTGCACGTGGAGCTCAAGTTACCGATATTGTAATTATTGTAATTGCAGCGGATGATGACATCATGCCACAAACAAAAGAGGCGATTAGTCACGCACAAGCTGCTGGAGTACCTATTATTTTTGCAATCAATAAAGTGGATAAGCCAACGGCTAACCCAGAGAAGATTAAAGAGAAATTAGCTTCTATGAATTTATTGGTTGAAGAATGGGGAGGTACATACCAATCACAAGATATTTCTGCAAAACAAGGTATCGGAATGAAAGAATTGTTGGAGAAAGTTTTACTTGAGGCAGAAATGCTTGAATTAAAAGCAAACCCAGACAAATTAGCATCAGGTACTGTTGTAGAAGCATACTTAGATAAAGGACGTGGATATGTATCTACGGTATTAGTACAAGCTGGTACATTGAGAGTAGGAGATTACCTATTAGCAGGATGTAACCACGGTAAAGTTCGTGCAATGCATGATGAACGTGGAAATGCAGTACAAGAAGCTGGACCATCAAGACCAATCTCTGTATTGGGATTAGACGGAGCACCAGGAGCCGGAGATAAATTCAACGTATTCGAAGAAGAAAAAGAGGCAAAACAAATTGCTGCAAAACGTACTCAATTATTACGTGAGCAATCAGTTCGTGCACAAAGACATATCACACTTGCTGAGATTGGACGTCGTATCGCTTTAGGAGATTTCAAAGAATTGAACATCATCTTAAAAGGAGACGTGGATGGATCTGTTGAAGCACTTTCGGATTCATTCTCGAAATTATCAACAGAAGAAATTCAAATCAATATCATTCACAAAGGAGTGGGTGCCATTACAGAATCTGACGTATTGTTAGCTTCTGCATCAGATGCAATTATCATCGGATTCAACGTTCGTCCAATGGCTTCGGCTAAAGTATTAGCAGATAAAGAGGAAATCGACATCAGAAACTACTCAATTATCTATGATGCAATCGATGACTTGAAAGACGCAATGGAAGGTATGTTATCTCCAGAGTTGAAAGAAGAAGTAACAGGTACTGCTGAAATTAGAGAGTTATTCAAGATTTCTAAAGTGGGTACAATTGCAGGATGTATGGTTATTGATGGTAAGATCTTCCGTAACTCTAAGATCCGCTTAATCCGCGAAGGTGTAGTTATCTATACAGGAGAACTTACTGCGCTTAAACGTTTCAAAGATGACGTGAAAGAAGTATCTAAAGGATATGATTGTGGTATTCAAATTAAAAACTACAACGATATCAAAGAATACGATACGATTGAAGCATTCCAAGAAGTGGAAGTTAAGAAAAAGCTTAAATAAGCTGATTTCTAATCAAAATATAAAAGAGAGATTCGCAAGAGTCTCTCTTTTTTTATGACAAAATGACTGCTTTTTTTATTTGGCGCGTCATTTGCTATATCAGTAAAGAACATTAATTGTTGTATCTATGATGATATGGGTTTTTATGATTGCCATGATGCTTGCCAGTTGGTGGGTGGGTAATCGTTTACAAGCTAAATTTAAGAAGTATTCTGAGGTTCATTTACAGAATGGGATGAGTGGTGCCGAAATTGCACAAAAAATGCTTTTAGACCACGGTATTCGCGATGTACGCGTGATTTCTACACCAGGTAGATTAACTGATCACTATAATCCGATGGATAAAACGGTAAACTTAAGTGAAGCCGTATACAATCAACGCAATGCGGCAGCGGCAGCTGTAGCAGCTCACGAAGTAGGACACGCTGTGCAACATGCACAGGCTTACTCTTGGTTAACGATGCGCTCAAGAATGGTTCCCATTTTAGAAGTGTCGTCCCGCTTTATGCCGTTTGTTTTAATCGGAGGTGTATTAATGCTGAAAACGTTTCCTCAATTATTGTTATTGGGAATTGTTCTTTTTGCGTTGACTACGATATTCTCTTTTGTAACACTACCAGTTGAATACGATGCGAGTAATCGTGCATTGAAATGGTTGGAGGCGAAACATATCGTAACTCCTCAAGAATTAGTAGGCTCTAAAGATGCCTTGAAATGGGCTGCAAGAACGTATGTAGTAGCGGCGCTTTCTTCTTTAGGGACATTGCTATACTATGTAATGATTTACATGAATAGAAGGTAATAGATGTTTTTATTATATTTTAATTGTTTAGAAAAGGATTTCAATTACTGAAATCCTTTTTTTATTCTATCTCAATCAATAAAGGGATATGGTCAGAAACCTTATTTGCTTCTTTGATTGTTTCAAAATCTTCAAAAAATAAAATAGCTTTGGCGGTTTTGACAGTAAAAAGTTCTTGTTGCAAGAAAATATTGTCATATTCGCTTGCCAAGCAGTCTCCCTTGATACATTTCTGGCGCAAAGATGTTTTCTGATTGGTAAAGGCAGGGGTGTATCCTTGTTTCTTTAGTGGGTTGAAAACAGAGTTCGATTCGGGTGTATTGAAATCCCCTAAGAAAATAAGATTTTTATTCTCATAAAGTGCAGGTAAGAATTTCAAATACTTGATCTCTTGTTCAGGTTGATGTTTTTTGGGCAATGCATGCAGGCTGACCAAGGTAAATTGGAAATCTTTATGTTGAAAGGTAGCCATGTAGGGTTCGCGTTCAATTTCCATTTGATAGGTTGGTTCTAAAAAGGCCTTTTTTTGTAGCTTGAGCTGTTTCGTTTTCCACAGATAAGCATAGCGTTCTGATCGATAAGGAGAACTTACGGTAGGATCACTGAGTGCATAATCCCATTTAGCACCACTTTTTCTATTGAGCTCTTCATGTAGGGCTAAAATGGTTTGCGCGCCACTTGGATTTGTTACGACTTCTTGAATAGCAACTACATCTGCTTGTTTCATGATTTGAGCAATATAGCTGATATTTTCTTCTGTTTTACTGCTTCCAACATTTTTTAGATTCCAAGTCATGATTTTCACTTGGGAGAATAACAGAAGAGGGGCAAGTACAAAAAGGAAAACCAAGGAGGTTTTAAATAAACGAGGCATGTTAATTACTTTAGATTAGGCGTATTATTGTGTAATAATTCATGTGATTTGTAAAAAATGAAGTATTTTTACAGCTTGAATTTTTATTTAGAAAACGGGGCAAAACTAAGTAAAATCCCCTTAATAGACTAAAGTTATCATCGTGAAAATATTTTCTTCCATTGGCGAATTTAAAACAGATAAAAAAGTTGTTGCAACACTAGGAACCTTTGATGGTGTACATATTGGACATCAAATGATTATAAAGAAGTTAGTGGATGCTGCCAAAGAATTGGATGCTGAAAGCTTGGTATTAACCTTCTTTCCACATCCGCGAATGGTATTGAAACAAGATCACGGTATTCGCTTGCTTAATACTTTAGAAGAAAAGCAAGAACTATTAGCGCACTTAGGCTTAGACAATCTTGTGGTACAAAAGTTCGACTTGGACTTTGCAAATTTAACTGCTGAAGAATTTGTCAAACAAGTATTAGTTGACACCTTTAATATTTCCAAGATTATAATTGGATATGATCACCGTTTTGGAAAAAACAGGACAGCAGATATTCACGATTTAAAGCGTTTTGGTGCATTTTATGGATTTGAGGTGGAGGAGATTTCTGCACAGGAAATCGATCATGTTTCGATTAGTTCAACAAAGATTAGAACAGCATTAGAGGACGGAAATATAGCTTTAGCGAATGAGTTTTTAGGTCATGCCTACCATTTCTCAGGTAAAGTAATTCACGGTAAAAAATTAGGCCGTACATTAGGTTTTCCAACTGCTAATTTTGAAATTTCTGAGTCGTATAAAATGATTCCACAAAATGGTATCTATGTGGTGGAGTCTGAAATAGAAGGGGAACGAGTAAAAGGAATGATGAGCATTGGTATTAATCCTACTTTTGTGAATCATCCCCATACAATAGAAGTAAATTTTCTAGATTGGTCGGGAGATTTATATAATAAAACGTTAAAAGTTCGTATCTTGGATCGCATTAGAGATGAACAAAAATTTAACTCGCTCGAAGAGCTTATCGCTTGTTTAAAACAAGATGAATTAGCGACGAGAGCTTATTTTGATCGCCATGTGGAAAAAAGCACTACAACCCGTTGATAATGCCCCTTTAATTATATTTAGAATTTTTTTCGGATTTTTATTTGCCTGCGAATCTTTTGGCGCTATTGCTACGGGATGGGTAAGATTGAATATGGTAGACGTCAAGTTTACCTTCTCCCATATTTATATGGATTTTTTGCAAGTCTTAGTAGGGCCGCAAATGTATGTTTACTTTTTTGTAATGGGACTTACCTCCTTAGCTGTAATGCTAGGGTATCGCTATAAATGGTCTATGCCTTTGCTGACTTTACTTTGGGCAGGAACCTACTTTTTACAGAAAACATCGTATAATAATCACTATTATCTCTTGATGATTATTTGTGTTTATATGTGTTTTTTACCTGCTGCATCGTATAAATCGTTAGATGTAAAAGCCAATCGCGTCAAAGAAGAATTAGCTATGCCGCTTTATTTTAATTGGATTTTTATCTTTCAGGTGAGCGTACTGTATGTATACGGTACTATTGCAAAGTTTTATCCGGATTGGTTGGACGGTACCTTTACTGAAATTATGTATCAATCGGCTAATATTCCCGATTTTTTCAAAACAATATTTACTCAGAAAGAATTCTATTTGATTATTGCCTACTTAGGAATTATATTCGATGGACTGATTGTTCCAGCTTTGTTGTGGAAACGTACGCGTACCCTGGCTTTAATCGCTTCTTTCATCTTTCACTTGTTCAATTCTGTAACCTTACATATTGGAATTTTCCCTTATTTCGCTCTTACGTTTGCGTTATTCTTCTATCCTTCCGATCAAATTCGACGTATCTTTTTGAAAAAGAAACCCGTTTTGGAACAAAAGGAAAATTTCGCAACTCCTCAGTTAAGCAAACCTGTTTTAGGGTTTTTAGCCGTATTTATGTTTATTCAATTTGCTTTGCCTTTAAGACAACATTTTATAGAAGGGGATATCTTATGGACAGATGAGGCTCATCGTTTAAGCTGGCGTATGATGTTGCGTTCTAGAGGGGGATATACCACCTTTATTGTAGAAGATAAAAACACAAAAGAGCGCAGTTTCTATAATGCAGAAGGCATACTAAGTAGAAAACAAGAAGCCCGTTTGAATACATCCGATATGATTTGGCAAATGGCGCAATATATTAAGAAAGAATATGCTGCTAAAGGGGTAGATGTTGCCGTTTATGCTGACAGTTGGGTTTCGGTTAACGGACGGGAGTATAGCCGTTATATCGATGAGAATGTCGATTTAGCAAGCGTGCCTTGGAATTACTTTGGGCATAGTGAATGGGTTTTGGATAAACCTTTTTAATGGGGGATGGTTACGAGTGATAGGTGATGGGTTATGAGTTTGGGTTATTGGTGAAAACTTTAATTGATAAATCTCACAAAGAGCAAACCTCACTTAATACAAATGAGTTAGGTTATGGGATTATGGGTGAAAACTTTAATTGATAAATCTCACAAAGCACAAACCTCACAAAGAGCAAACCTCACAAAGCACAAACCTCACTTAATACAAATGAGTTATGGGGGATCGAAACGAAGTAAATTTTCCTTTGATTGATAAATCTCACGACTTTGCAAATAACAACTTCACGATAACAAAAAAAGCCTTCTATTCAGAAGGCTTTTTATATTTTTCAAGGTGAAATTCACCGTCAAAGTGACCATAGGTAAAGTAATTAATCCAATCCCCTAGGTTGATATATTTTGATTGTTGATTTAAATCAATCACCATCGGTAGGTGGCGGTGTCCAAACACAAAGTAGTCATAGTGTTGTTGTTCTAATTTTCGCTTTGCATAAAGAACTAGCCATTCGTTGTCTTCTCCTAAGAAACGCACATCTTCAGCTCCTGAGATTAATTTGTTCTTTACGGATAAGTACTGTGCTAAACGCACCCCAATATCAGGGTGTAACCAATTGAACAACCATTTAGAAAATCGATTGGTAAATACTTTTTTCATTCGTTTGTACCCTAAATCTCCAGGACCTAAGCCATCGCCATGTCCAATGAAAAAACGCTTGCCATTGATGTTGAAAACTTGGGGTTCATGAAAAACAGGTATACCTAACTCTGTTTGGAAGTAATCATTCATCCATAAATCGTGATTGCCAACAAAGAAGTAGATGGGAATTCCCTTGTCTCTTAGCATGGCTAATTTGCCAAGTATACGAACAAATCCTTTGGGTACAACCGTTTTATATTCAAACCAGAAGTCGAATAGATCGCCCAAGATGAATAGAGCCCCCATGTCTTCTTCCTTTTCGTTCAACCAGGCTAAAAAAAGCTGTTCTCGCGGCATGCTTTTTTCACGCGTAGGAGCTCCGAAATGTTGATCAGAAGCAAAGTAAATCCCTTTTGTTGTATCAATAGTAAAATTCACAGGAGTCTATAGATTATCAGATTGATACCATTCTGCATAAGACGAATCTGTTTCCTGTAAACGCAACGAAAACAGAGCCAGATTCTCCGGTAAACGATTCTTGATTTTATTAGCAAAATCAAGCACCATATTTTCACTTGTTGGTTGATAATCAACTAAAATTACGTGGTGTCCACGGTCTTTCAGCTCTTGTGCTAACTCAACGTGAGGGGTATTTTTATTGAAGACTGTAGCATGATCAAAAATATCTACAATTTCTTCTTTTACTATTTTCTTTAGATCACTGAAATCAATTACCATCCCAAATTTTACATTAGAGGAATCGGTGATAGGTGTACCAATTACTGTAACAGCTAGTTTATAGCTGTGTCCGTGTACATTGCGACATTTACCGTCATATCCATATAATGCATGACCTGTTTCGAACGTAAATTGTTTTGTAATTCTAATTTTAGACATAACCAAAAATTTTGACAAAGGTAGTGAAAAATCTAGTTGGGTTGTCCCTTCTTTGGTTAGGTTTTGGTTTGAGCCGTTGATTTTAAAATATACGATACTGGAGTTGAAGCTTTGCCATTGGATAATATTTAAACCAATTGATGTAGGTGTCTACTTCTCCAAAGTTATTGCCTCTTGCTAGTGTTGGACTAATCTCAACTCCATTTTGTTTTAGTTCATAATCGCCAGCATATAAAAGTCCGAGTTCAAATTTTACGCCAAATCGTCTTTTAGGTACGGCTCGACCTATTCCTATGCCAACATAAGGCTTGATGGTATTGCCGAGTGTTAACTCCGCATCTAATTTTCCGTTAGTAATATCCAGTTTCTGACCATTGAATTCAAGTTCAGGCCAATCGTAGGGTGGTTGTAATTGCGCTGGACTTCCATCGCGGTTGACGATGATTCCATTTGCAGAAAGCTTTGTTTT
Organism: Myroides sp. TSA_177.3; assembly: GCF_052691955.1. Lineage (NCBI taxonomy): Bacteria > Pseudomonadati > Bacteroidota > Flavobacteriia > Flavobacteriales > Flavobacteriaceae > Myroides > Myroides sp. TSA_177.3. Next base: position 226,319 of record NZ_JBQZGD010000003.1, on the reverse strand, counting down.
TCCAAAGTAAAACCCTCCACTAAGATAGAGTATCCCCCCTTTGAATGGATAGTAGTCGATAACGAGATTGCCGTGTACATTATTCATTTTAGCTTTCATATCATAGGCTACGTTTTGCCCAAAAGCTTGACGTAATGCACCATAAGGATCGTCTAAATTAAAACGATGCGATTGGGTGCTATAACTGTAGGTATTGAAACCTCCTTTTAGTAGAAAATGGGGAGACAGTGGAGTTGCTATTTCTAAATTGAAACCTAAAGTTGTCAGTCCTGTGGCAACCGTAAGCTGTTTAAATGCTTCAGTATCCTGTGATGTAGTGCTATGCTGTGCTAAAAGGATACAAGAGCCTAGTAACAGGTAAGACTGGAGAAGGAATGATAATCGTTTGATTTTCATTTTTCTTTTAAAGGTAGGTAAAATAAAAACACGATTTCAAGTGAAATCGTGTTTATTCAGCGGATGCTATTATTTATTTTTAAAAGCGTTTAACGCGTTAATTGTGAAATCTGATAATACTAAACGACCAGAAATCTCTGCTCTTTCTGTGAGTAATTCATCCCAATTTGAAGTTCCTTCCCAAAAGATTTGTTTCATTTCGGTTAAGGCCTCTGGATTATAGGCGCTAACGCGCTGTGCAAAAGTGTTGAGTTCAAGATCTAATCGCTCTGTCGTTTCATATACTTCATCATATAAACCCTGTTGTTGTGCCCAAGAAGCTGTTTTCCATTCATGTGCAGCTAAAGACATGGAAGTAAAAGCGGTTTTTCCTATTTTTCTCGATACAGCAGGTTCGATAACAAATGGACCAATACCAATGGCTAACTCAGATAATTTGATAGACGCCTGTGTTGTAGCAAAACAATAATCACAAGAAGCTGCTAATCCAACCCCTCCGCCTACCGTTTTTCCGTGAATACGGCCGATAAATATTTTTGGACTTTTGCGGATGGCATTGATAACATGTGCAAAACCAGAAAAGAATTTCTTTCCTGTGGCTTTGTCTTGGATAGCCAATAATTCATCAAAAGAAGCACCTGCGCAAAAAGCACCTGTTCCTTCACTTTGAAGTATAACAGTGGTAACCGCTGTGTTGCTATCTAATTGGGTAATTGCAGTGGTTAACTCTTCTAATAATAAGCTTGGAAATGAGTTACTTGCAGGGCTATAAAACGTAATAGTTGCAATTTTGTCCGCTATGGCGGTTTTTATATTGGCGTTTTGTTGCATAATAATAGTCTTTTGCCAAATGTAAGAAATCTTACGAACGCAATAAAATGTATATAGGATTCAACCCAGTTTTGGTTCTTAGAGTAAAATAATTGTGCTGGATTAAGAAAAAATTCACATAATGAGATTTTATAAAAGGAACCTGAATTTAACGTATTTAACGTTTAATTTTAGGTTAAAAATAAGGGGTGTAATTAGATTGCAGGTAATAGGGAAAAAAGCACTTTTCTTTACTGCGTTGATAATTTTTTATAAAAAGGAGTATCACTTGTAAAAATACACGCTGAACGCATTTTTTTAAAACTAAAAATGCAGTATATTGGACGACTTTTTATCGCTTATTTCTATCCTTATTTAGAGGACAAAAAGCACTTTTTATACTTCAAGATGTCTTTTTAGAACCACTTCGAAAAATGCGATTTTTTGACTCTTCTCAAAATAATTAACTTAAAATCATTTAATAGTTGTTAATTAACTTTTTAGGTTGTTTTTTGTTTTGATATTAACTTTTTCAAAGGTTATTATCCTTTTTATTTCAAAAAATAAATGTGAATATGATAATTTTTTAAGTTGATGTATTGTGAATAATATTCTATAAATAGTTTATTATTTGCATGTAATTGTTTATTTTTGTGTTGATTTTATACAATAACGCATAAAATCATGAAGATATATTTATACCTTTTGCTACTAAAACGAAGGAAAACCTAAGAAAAGGAGTAAAAAATATAAGTATTTATAAGCATAAAGGACATTTCAGTGGTTTTCTAATAATTTACTTGGGCTGAGTGAAAAAAAGGAAAATCCAGAAAAAAAAAGCAAAAAAAAGAGAAAGAACTATAAGAAGAAACGAAAGTGTATTTCTGTAGATATTTTAAGTGGGATGCTTAAAAACTACGCAGGATTGATCGAAAAAAAATAAATATAAAAAATAGATTTAAGTTGACTTGGGCTGAGTAAATTTAAATGTATTAGTAGCAATAGGAATGTCTACGCTGTACTTACACAGTGTAGCATTTCCGTGTATTTTTCTGTTCCATACACTGTTGTATTGGAACCACTTCTTTATATTTTTTAGTAGATCTTCTATTTATGACACATATGCGTATCATGCATATTGTTGTTGTGCTATACATATACACCTTACACATTAAAAACTATAATAATATGTTTAATAGACAACACATGGAAGAGAAAATTACTTTTTCCCTCTGGACGAGGGTGTTAATTTTTCTGGTACTCTTAGTACCATTGGTCCAAGGATATGGACAAACGAAGGTTTTGGCAACTTCTGTAAAATCGGGCACAAATGTGAAAGAGGCCCTATTAGGACAAGGAAGCTATCAGCCTACAACAGATACTAATTATGCGGAAGTTATAGGGGCTCAAAATATTAAGGATGGAAATGAATCTACCTATGCAACGTTAAAAGCTAAAACTGTAGCAGCAGTAGTCACCAAAAATGGAGAGGCATGGGTTCAAACTAATTTTGATCATAAGATTCCTATTGGAACAACGAGTTATGTCAAAGTTTCAAAAGTTACTGCTGGAGGCGCAAGCCTTGATTTGGGGGGGGTCTTAGGAGGTCTCTTGGGTTTGTTAGGAGATAAGATATTTGTCGAAGCATACGCAAATGCTGGAGATGGTTCGCCAATTGCGGGCACGAATCTAAAAACTACTTTCGTAGAAACGAAGTCAGGAGATTTATTGTTAGCAATTACTTCTAAAGTTCCTTATGAAGGAATTAGAGTTAAATTGAGAAGTGAAGCTAGTGCTTTGAATTTACTCGGTTCCAAAAATTATGAGATGAATATATATGAAGCTTTTTATTATACAGGAGAGGCTTCATGTGGAAAACCTTTGGCAACAGGAGTTGGTTCGGTAGGATTAAATCTCGACGTGCTTGGTGGATTATTTACTACTATAGGTACGAATCAATATGGTAAATCAATTGATAATGACGCAAATTCTTTCTCTGTTTTAAAAGGAGGAAATCTTTTAGCAGTTAATGTAGGAAGTAGTATTTCACAATATTTTTATTTTCCAACAAAATCATCGAGTAATGGAACAGTCAATATCAAACTAGGAGGTAATACAGGAGTATTAGATCTTAATTTGCTTTCTAATATTGAAGTGCGACTCTATGGCAATGATGAACTTGTTTATCTAAGAGCCTTAAGTGGGGGATTATTAAATGGGGTAGATATTGCAGGACTTTTGCATAATAATGAGCCCGTTACTTTAACCTTTGCCCCTGGTAAAGCGTTTGATAAAGTAGAGGTTCGTATGAATACCTCGGTAAATGTTGGTCTAGCTAGTGGTGGATTGCGCATTTATGATGTAGAACGCTATGATGGAACTACATGCATTAATCCGAATTATAGGGATCCAGAATCAACACAAGTACCTTTTGAAACCGCTAGTTGTGTTACTTCTTTAGTGGATTTCCAAAATGTTGATTTCGCTACGAATGTATTGGATAATAATAACGAAACCTATGCAACTTTATATGCAAAAGCAGGAACGTTATTAGCTGGAGAATATGCTTCGGGTATGATCCAAATGGCTTATCCAGACTTGGTTCCTGCCTATACAACTTCGTATATCCGTATCGGTATGGAAGGCGAAATATTGAGTAGACTTCTAGGTGGAACCTTAGGTAGTTTACTTGATGGAACTTTGGGAGCTATATTAGGAAAGCACTATTTTGAAGTAGATGTATATAATGAGACAAATCCAAATCCAATTGCTCATGCGAGTAGTAGTTCTAGTTTTACTTCTACAACAGGTGGAAAAATGACCGTTGTTCAAGATAAAATCGGTCGATATTATCTTGCAGTTACACCTAATCAAGCCTATAAAAGCATCAAGATTACTAATAAAGTATCAGGTATCCCAAATGGAGAAATCCGCACTTTAAATGTATATAATATGTGTCGTGAAATCGGAACAAATCCGTGTTTTGCACCACAGTTTACATCTTACGATCAAACTGGACTCAGTCTGAGTGTAGGTTCGTTGAATGGGGCTGGAGTAACTAATCCATATTATGCAATTAGTGGTAATTCTTCTGATTATGCAGAGATTAGTACTGGAACAGTTGCTGTTGCGGCAACAGTAAGACAAGCAATTTACTTCGGAAAACCTTCTCAAGCAGGTGACCAGATAAAAATGCGTTTACAGTTAAATCCTACAGGACTTTTAGCTTTGGATTTAGCAGGTAAGTATAGTGTGGTCACTTTCTTAGGTGATCAACAGAAAGAAGTATTCACGTTACAACAAGGTTTGATTAATAATCTAAATCTATTAAACTTATTCAAATCAGGGGGAATTCAAACGTTGACTTTTGATACAACCCAAACATTCGACCGTGTTGAAATACAGGTTGGGTCTTTAGTGAATGCCTCTGTTGTACCAGCCATTCGCTTATATGATGTGAAACGCGTGAGTACAACTTGTCCTGAATCAAGTGGGGTTTCTCCTTTTACGACACCAGTTTGTGCAACTGAATTATTGGACGCAAATAACGCCAATGATATCAATAACCTATTTGATGGTAACTTTGATTCCTATGCAACGTTGCAATCAGGAGCAGGGTTTTTATTGGGATTAGGAAATAAATTTGAAGGTTTTGTTGAAATGGGATATGCCGCTTCGGTACCTGCCAACACCACGTCTTATGTCCGTATAGATTTTGAAAATACGGCTTTAGAAAAGTTAATAAGCGGAAGTTTAGGGAACCTAGTCACCGGAATATTAAATGGATTAGTATTTGGAAATCACGATTTTGAAGTTCAAGTAAAAAATGAACAAGGAACTGTTATTTTAAATAGAGGAACACAAACGACTAATGCTTCTTCAAGTGAAGGAACCATTAGAGTTGTGGTTGATAAACTAGGACGAACCTATTTAGCTATTACGCCAACTAGTGCTTATAAATCCGTTCGTATTATTGATAAAACAAATAGTGCTTTAGGCCTTTTGGCACAACCCAACAGCATGAATGTTTATGGGATGTGTTATGAAACTGCTCCAGCAACTTGTGTAGCTCCTTTTGCAACTTCGTTTGAATATGAAGGAGTTAATTTATCTGTGAATGCTTTAGGCGGGGCAGGAGTTACATACCCTGAACGTGCTATTGATGATAATTCTACCCATGGCTCACAAATGAGTTTAGGTACAATTAGTGTTGCAGGTGGTGTGAAACAATGGATTTATTTTAATTCACTATCTGAAGCAGACGATATTACTAATATCCGCTTAAAAGTTGGTGCAGGAGGCGTAAGTGTTGACCTATTGGCAAATTTAGAAATAGCAGCTTATAGAGGGGATGCTCTTGTAGATCGTTTGGACTGGAATAACGAATTGTTGGAAGGAGTAGATCTTTTAGGCTTGCTAAATTCTGCTAATGTTGTTGATATTCCATTTAAACCCAATGGCATATATGATCGAATTGCGATTAGTATTAAAAGTGTAGTCGGTGTTGGAGTATTTCCTCCAGTAGAAATCTATAAGGTAGAAAGACTTTGTAGTCCCTATGGACCCGATCAAAACTTAGTATCATGGAAATCATACAAAGTAAATGATGATGCTGCTACTGATTTCGTAACAGGAGGAGAAACAATTGAATATACAATTCACGTGAAAAACGTTGGTTCAACAGTAGTTAATCAATTTTCAGTGTCTGACCGAATCCCTACAGGTACATCTTTTGGTACTGATTTGTCCAATGGAACTTTGTCGGTTAATAGAGATCTAATAACTTACAATTTCTCAGGTACAATGACACCAGGGAATGAGCAAAGATTTGTATTTACAGTAGCTGTAAATCCTACGTTAGAGGGTATCTTACAAATAAAAAACACTGCTTTTACGAAAGAGGCAGGAGATATTATTTCATATCCTTCTTATCCACCAGTAGATAATACCAACCCTACAGAACCAGATCTTACAAAGAACCCTGGAACGATTATTAAAGTAGTACACAGTACGGCATTGCCTAAGGCGATTATTACTTCAGATCACGGGAATGCTGTATGTCCAGATACGGAGTTTACTTTAGATTCGAATAAAGGTCCTGCTGAGGCAGATACGTACCAATGGTATTTTGGCGATGAAGCGATTGATGCGACAATGGCAGGGTCGACGAATCCAAATTACGGAAAGGAAAAAACACTAACAACTAATTATCCAGGTAGTTATACGGTTGTTTATACCAAAGGAGTAGAAGTTTCAGTTGAATCAGATCCTTTTGTCGTGACTCAACTTCCTACGCCAGTTATTCAATTTTCATCGAGTCAACGTATTAATGTGACCATACCAAGAGATCAAAATACAGTAACAGTAACCTTGCCAACAGCTACTGTTGAAGGAGGAAATGGAACTATAAAATGGTATAATGATCAGGCTATAGAATTTGATGGATCTTCTATCACATTTGACACTCCTGGAGTTTACCTCTTAACTGTAGTGGCTCAGGGAACTAATCAATGTGAATCTGTTGAAAACGTAATGATTACCGTTTATGATGATAGCTTATGCCCGCCTATGATAGAGAGAGTATATGCAACAGGTTCATCAAGCTGGGGATCTATCATTACGGGAGGAGTTAGTGATACAAGTAATACCCTTGATGGAGATCCAACAACTTATTCTACATTAACAACGGGTATTGGACTTTTAGGTATCGGTACCGTATGGCAAAATATCTACTTTGAAGAAGAAGCGACCGCGGGTACTCCTGTAACCATTAAGCTTGGAAAACAATACAGTGGATTGATGCTAGCTGGAGGTATTTCAGTTGTAGGATTAGATGCTGATGGTAATACCATCGGAACGTTAAAATCAGTTCAAGGTGGTTTATTAGATTTATTAGCAGCAGATAATGTGATTGAATATACATTCGTTCCTTCTGATAGAACTGGTCCTAAAAAGTATAAAGGAGTTCGTGTTTCTCAAGGATCTTTATTGAGTGTGGCTCAAATAGCTAAAGTGTACCATGCGTATCATACGAAAAATGTAAGTGCATTTTCGCCTGAATACTGTGAACCTGTTTCTGATAATGTACATCCAGCAGTACTAGATGTATTACATGGAGTGCAAGATTTAGGTGTAGGTGCAGCAAGCGCAACCGCTTCTGTTGCTAATCCATGGAATGCCGTGGATGGCAATCTTGAAACGTATGCTACGATAGCTAGAGGTATTGCTGTGTTGAATTCTGCAAGTTTAACAGTAATCTTTAAACAACAAGCGATGCCTGGAGATAAATTACATATCGTAACGGAGGTTCCTGGAAATCCTATTTTGAGTTTAGAATTAATTAAAGGCTATACAATCCAACGCTATTTAGGAGATCAAAAAGTAGGAGCAGAGATTGATGGTACAAATGGTGCTCAAATTCTAGATTTAAAATTATTAGGATTGGGGTATCGCAATAAGTATAAAATGATCATCAAAGACATTGATCAACCTTTTGATCGCGTTAAGATTTCTTATGGAAGCGTGGTTGGAGTACTCGGAGACCTTACTAGAATATACGAAGTAACAGTGGCTCCTCGAATTGATGTTGGTATTGATATAGACGAGGAATATTTAGACTTATGTCAAGGCGGTATATTAACTATTAATGCTGAAGACAACTGTTCTACTTATGAAGTTTATACCGAAGAAACAGGTGGTACACCAGTTCCAACAGAAGGGTTGAATAACTTCAGATTACCTTATCATTTACCGGAATATCAGGATGAATTACCTGGTGATACAGGTTTAGGACCAAAATACAGTGTTGTTTATGTACAAACGTACAGAAATGGCTGTGTCATAGGTAGAAGATTACCTATTCGCTTACTATTGAAAAATTGTTCAGTAAAGTCAAATCTGAACGTCACACAAAAAATTAAATAAGATATACTAGAGAATTAAAACATATAGCACTATGAAAAAAATCACATTATTAGCGGCAGTTTTAGGAGCTTCATATTTTGCGAATGCTCAGGTAGGTATAGGTATACCAACACCTGTTTCGTCTACACAATTAGACGTGACAGCTAACGATAAGGGTATTTTAATTCCTCGCGTTCCATTAACGGCGATAAATGAATTTAAGCCAATTGTAGGAACACAAACGGAGAGTTTATTAGTATATAATAGTAACGGTGCTGATATTCCAACCGGATTCTATTACTGGGTTGATTCCAAATGGAATAGAATTGTTGGAAAAGCAGAGCTAGATCAAGTTATTGAAAATTTAGGCGATAATATTACCAATTTAGAAGCAGATGTAAAAAACATACAAACAGTAATTAATTACATTTTACCTTCTAATCCTTCTAATGATGCTACTACGCCAGAAACACATACGACAGTAGTATATAAAGATGGTAAATTTTATACGGTAACGTATGATGCCACAACACAAACATACACAACTCAAGAAATCAATTTTGAGGATATGGTGAATGGTTTTGAAACGAAAACATTCATGAAAGAGGTATTGAATGCAGAGGGGAAAGTAATCGGAATGATTTACTTTTCAGAGCAAACAATTATCGATTGGTTAGCAGCAGATCCAGCAAATACAATTGCGAATATTCCAAATAATGCACCTGGAGCAATGCCAATCAAAGTGAAGGATATCGTGGTAAATAATATCCAAGAGATTTTAGAATCACCAACGAATATTACGATTACTACCGTTGAAGGGGATAGAACCTTTACTACCGTAGAGGAGTATTTGCAATACATTACTCAATTTTCAAATGGTAACGTAATCTATACAGAAATTGCAGATCCAGCCAATGCAGGTCAAACGATTTGGGTATTCCAATATTGGGATGAAGCAACAAATACATACAAAACCATCGACATCCAAGGTTTAGTAGAAGCTGCTGAGACCAATACTACGATTGTTACTTATAACAACAAACAATACTACTTATCAGAAGCGTATATCAAAGCAGGAGGAGAAACAAATCCAGCAAATTGGACGGCTGTTCCAGCAGGTGCGATTCACGTAGATGTAGTAGGTGGCGTAATCAACAATATCCAAGAGATTTTAGAATCACCAACCAATCTTACGATTAACACAATAGAAGGAAGTAGAACCTTTACCACAGTAGAAGAATACATACAATATATTTCTCAATATTCAGATGGAAATGTAGTGTACAGAGAAATCGACGATCCAGCCAATGCGGGTCAGAAAATTTGGGTATTCCAATATTGGGATGAAGCAACAAATACGTACAAAACTATTAACATCAAGGATTTAGTAGAAGCAGCTGAGACCAATACAACAATTGTTGTGTACAACAACAAACAATACTACTTATCAGAAGCGTACATCAAAGCAGGAGGAGAAACAGATCCAGCAAATTGGACAGCTGTTCCAGCAGGTGCGATTCACCTAGATGTAGTAGGTGGAGTGATTAACAACATCCAAGAGATCTTAGAATCACCAACGAATATCACCATTACTACAACAGAAGGTGATAAAACGTTTACAACCGTAGAGGAGTATTTACAGTATATTTCTCAGTATTCAAATGGGAATGTAATTTATACAGAAATTGCAGATCCAAACAATGCAGGTCAAACGATTTGGGTATTCCAATATTGGGATGAAGCAACAAATACGTACAAAACCATCGACATCCAAGGTTTAGTAGAAGCAGCTGAAACCAATACTACGATTGTTACTTATAACAACAAACAATACTACTTATCAGAAGCGTATATCAAAGCAGGAGGAGAAACAGATCCAGCAAATTGGACGGCTGTTCCAGCAGGTGCGATTCACGTAGATGTAGTAGGTGGTGTGATTAACAACATCCAAGAGATCTTAGAATCACCAACGAATATCACCATTACTACAACAGAAGGTGATAAAACGTTTACCACAGTAGAGGAATACTTACAGTACATTTCTCAATATTCAGATGGAAATGTAGTGTACAGAGAAATTGACGATCCAGCCAATGCAGGTCAGAAAATTTGGGTATTTCAATATTGGGATGAAGCAACAAATACGTACAAAACCATCGACATCCAAGGTTTAGTAGAAGCAGCTGAGACCAATACAACAATTGTTGTGTACAACAACAAACAATACTACTTATCAGAGGCGTATATCAAAGCAGGAGGAGAAACAGATCCAGCAAATTGGACGGCTGTTCCAACCGGTGCAATTCACGTAGATGTAGTAGGTGGTGTAATCAACAACATCCAAGAGATTTTAGAATCACCAACGAATATCACCATTACTACAACAGAAGGTGATAAAACGTTTACCACAGTAGAAGAATACTTACAGTACATTTCTCAATATTCAGATGGAAATGTAGTGTACAGAGAAATCGATGATCCAGCCAATGCGGGTCAGAAAATTTGGGTATTCCAATATTGGGATGAAGCATCTAATAGCTACAAGACTATTGATATTAAAGATTTAGTTGCGCAGACAGAGACGAAAACGCAAATCAAACGCGCTGAAGTTTCAGTGGATGGTACATTACCAGCTTTTGGAGAAGTACGTACAGCACCAATAGCAGGAGATGTGAAAAAAGGCGAAATCTTTTATGAGTACAATGCTGAGGGAGATCAAAAAGATTACATCAACATGACGGAAGATATCTTAAACTCAATCAACAATAACGAAGAGATTAAGAATGCAATCACGAATGTATTGAATTTAGGAGGTAACGTGTACTTCGGAGATCACGATAATGATGATAATACTCCTGCTGTATTCTACCAAGTAATTACCAAGCAAGATGGTACTAAAGAGAACAAAGAAATTGAATTACCAGCTTCTTTCTTAGTGAACTTGATTAACAAGTACAAAGATATTGTGAAGCAAGCATTAGGTGATACAATTATTAATGAAGGAGAAACAGTGTTCACTGGAAATGTTTACAATGGATATAAAGTGTATCTAGGAAAAGGAGCTACAACCATCCAAGTGTATTCTGCAGTTGCTACGCCTGTGTCGTTTGCTAGTTTAGCAGGTGATAAACAAATTAGACAGGTATTGGGAATCAAATTACTCAATGCAACAGGACACATTGTAACGGAGAGCACAACGGATGTTACTGTAGAGACTGGAACAACAGTGAAATTTAATATTGGTGTAGGTAATCAATATATGATGTTGCCAGCAGGTGCTTATGAAGTTGTAGTTGAATATGCTTCAAACGAGCAAGTTCAACCCTAATTTAAATTAATCAATAGCGAAATGATGGGGCTTTATTGTAACAGATAAACCCCATCATTTTAAACTTAAACAAAACAATAAGATGAAAAAGATATATTTAGGATTCGTATTTTCAGTATTGAGCACAGTAGGTTTCGCTCAAACTAAAGTAGGGGGTACACCAACAATCAATGCGAACGCGATGCTTGAAATTGAAGCTTCAGATAAAGGTCTATTATTGCCAAGATTAGAATTGGTTAGTACAACAGATTTTGCTCCATTAGAAGCGCATGTAGCAGGTATGACCGTTTACAATACCAAAAGACAAAATGATGTAGTCCCTGGGTTCTATTATAATGATGGAACAAAATGGCAACAAATGGTAACTTCAGACAATAAAGCAGTGAAGTTCTTCTATATGCCTTCTATTGTTTTTAATACGGGAACACCTGGTGCTGGAAATAAAGATTTATACCAAGAATATGTAAATCAATTTACGTTAGTTGGTAATACAGCTAGTAGCGTTGGAGCACCCGCAGTAATTCCGCATTTCCCTGAGGCAACTGATTTATATTACTATGTAACAGATTATGATGCGGCTGTTTTTTCTGGTATTTCTATTACAGCAGATGGAAAAATGACCTATACCGTAACTGGTTCAGGTAATCCATACTCTGTGATGAATATTGTTTTCGTTGTTAAAGAATAAGAAGAGATGAGAATAAACCACAAAATCTTGCTTGGTTTTTTTGCTTTGACAGGAGGTTTAGCGTTTGGACAAACCGTTAATTACGGTGGTTTGTACATTATGCCAAATACAGAAATGGCAACGCTCTTCCCGATGGAAAACAAAGAGGAAGCTTCGGTATTCAACAACGGGACGTTGTATGTATACCATAACTTGTCCAATGATGGAATATTTGATTTTAGAGAAGATGGAAAACTGAAAAATTCAGGTAAAACAATCTTTACTGCTAATCAACAACAACTCATCGGTGGAAGTCAAGGGATCCGTTTCAATAACCTCGAACTGAATAATTCAACTGCTGAAAGTGCTTTTTACTTAAGCAATGATATTTCAACAAAAGGAGAAGTTGAGTTTGTAGATGGAATTGTAACAATGGAAGAAAGTAAAGGTTCTTTTGCTTTTATGGAAGGAGCCAAAGCGAATAACCCATCAGACCAAAGCCATGTGAATGGTACGGTAGATAAAGTAGGGAAGGATGCTTTTACTTTTCCCATAGGAAATCATGGGTACTATCGCCCTGCTCATATTACTGCGCCAGAAAACAGCACAGTTTATGTAGGAGGATATAAGTACAAAGACGATGCTTTTTTTCATGATAAATCAAATGCTGCAGGTGTAATCAAAACCTTGAATACAACGGAGTATTGGTATATAGATAAAGAAACCAATGACGAGACAGGAAACAAAAATGGAAAGGCAAACAAAGAAGAAAAAAACGTCATCCTCGAGTTAAGTTGGGATGATCGTACAACTTCTCCTACTGTACTTGAAAACCCTGAAAAAGATTTACATATTGTTCGTTGGGATGAAGAAAAGAAAATATGGGTTGATGAAGGTGGAATTGTCGATATGAGTACCAATCGTATCATCACACCAGCAACAATAAAAGGATTGGGATACTTTACATTAGCAACTGTCAAAACAGATTGGTTATTAGAAGGAGATGTCGTAATCTATAACATTGTTACCGCTGATGGTGATGGAGTGAATGATTATTTCTTTATTGATAACATCCAAAGATTTCCAAACAATAGCGTTCAAATTTTCAACAGATGGGGAGCTAAAGTGTTTGAAACGAAAAACTACGATTCAAATGGCAATGTTTTTACAGGCTATTCTAAAGGGAAAATGACCTTAAATGATAGTGAGAAGCTACCTTCAGGAACATATTACTATGTTATTGTTTATGAAGTAGAGAAAGACGGCGCATCGAGAACGATTAAGAAAGCAGGGTATTTACATTTAGAAACGAATTAATAGTAAGGATGAATTTTTTAAACAAACTCAAAAAAGTTGGAACAGCCTTAGTATTGATAAGTGCTGCTCAACAAGGTTTTGCACAGCAAGAACCTCAGTTTGCACAATACATGTATAACACTTCTGTTTATAACCCTGCGTATGCTGGTACAAGAGAAGTATTAAGTGTATTTGGAAATTATAGAACACAATGGGTAGGATTAGATGGAGCTCCAAAAACAGCGAGCTTTTCCGTAAGTACGCCTATTAATGATTCTAATGTAGGATTGGGCCTTTCTTTTGTCAATGATAAGATTGGTATTATGGATGAGAACAATATTGCTATTGATTTCTCGTACAAAATAAAACTGAACTATAACTATCAATTGGCTTTCGGATTAAAAGCCTCTGCGGATCTCTTGAATGTAGATTATACAAAAGGACATCCTTTTGATCCCTCAGATATCAATATCCAAGAAAATATCTCCAATAAGTTTACACCCAATATTGGTGCAGGGGTATACCTTTATTCTGATCGATCGTATTTAGGGGTATCCGTGCCTAGCTTTTTAGAAACACACCGTTATGATGATAACGATGTAACAACAATGAAACAACGCATGCAGTTGTATTTAATCGGGGGATATGTATTTGATATCAATCCAGATTTAAAATTCAAACCTGCATTCTTAATGAAAACGGTACAAGGAGCACCTTTACAGATTGACTTAACCGCAAATTTCTTGATTTTTGAGAAATTAACTGCAGGAGTTGCGTATCGTTGGGATGCCGCTGTTAGTGGATTGGTCGGATTTCAAATCAGTGAAAGCCTATTCGTAGGATATTCTTATGATGCAGATACATCCAAATTGAAACATTACAACAGTGGATCACATGAGTTTTTCTTACGTGCCGATATCTTTAATCGATACACAAGAAAAACATCGCCGCGTTTCTTCTAACCTAAAGATGATAAATTATGCAAAAGAGATTAGTTAAATTACTAGTTTTATCTTCAATCGCGTTGACAACATCAATAGGATGGGCACAAGAAAGGCGTGAAAATAAAGCAGATCAAAAATTTGAAAAGTACGAGTATATCAATGCGATTGAGATATATGAAAAAGCAGTTGAAAAAGGATTTAAAAGCGTAAACACGCTGCAAAAACTAGGAGATGCTTATTATTTTAATGGCAAGCTGACTGAGGCGAATAAATGGTATGAAGAACTATTTCAATTTGCGAAAGAGAATCAGGCCTCTATCGGTTCAGAATATTACTATCGCTATGCACAAACCTTGCGTGCGATGCAACAATATGAAGAAGCAGATGCCTATATGACGAAGTTTACAGCTTTGGAACAAACGGATTCTCGCGCTCAATTGTTTGAAGCAAACAAGAATAATTACAGAACGGATATTGAGAAGCGTTCAAATCGCTATGAAGTAGAAGCGCTGCAAATCAACAGTGAGTATTCAGACTATGGAGCAGCGATTTTTAAAGATCAATTGATCTATACCTCTGCGAGAGCATCAAATGATGTTTCGGGGAATAAAGTACACAAATGGACCAATGAAGCCTATACAAGTTTATATGCTTCAAAAATTAAACAGGACGGAACATTTGATGAACCCCATACCTTCTTCAATGGAGATGGAAAGGACATCAACCAATCAACGGCTGTTTTCACCAAAGATGGTAAAACGATGTATTTTACTCAAAATGCAAGTGCAACCAAAGATGAAATACAACAGAATCGCTTTAAAAATGCCTTGTTACAGTTGTTCAAATCTACGTTACAAGAAGACGGAACTTGGAGCAAGCCTGTGGCATTGACGATTAATGATGCGAAAGCAAATAACGCACACCCTGCGTTAACGCCAGATGATAAATGGTTGTATTTCGTTTCAGATCGCAGTGGATCTATCGGACAAAGTGATTTATTTCGCGTAGCGATATTAGAAGATGGAAGCTTTGCGAAAGTAGAGAATCTAGGAAAGCAAATTAATACAGAAGGACGCGAAACTTTTCCGTTTATTTCAAGTGATTTTATGCTCTACTTCTCAACCGATGGTAGACCTGGATTAGGTGGATTAGACATCTTCATGGCGAAAATGAATGTAGATGGATCTTTTGGAACCGTTACAAATATTGGAGAGCCAATGAATAGTCCTGCGGATGATTTTGGTTACTACTTTGATCCTAAAACAAAAAAGGGATTCGTTAGCTCCAATCGAGCTGGTGGAACAGGAGGAGATGATATCTACTTCGTACAAGAGAAGAAAGAAATCATTTGCAAACAAAGTATTGCTGGTTGGGTGTTTAATGCTTCTACAAGAGAATCTTTAGCCCATGCTAAAATCACGGTATATGATGCTACTTACACGGTATTGGATAGTATTCATGCAGATGATCAAGGGAAGTTTAATGTAACCGACCTAGATTGTGGTAAAAAATACCGTTTAAAAGCAGAAGCGGAAGGATTCCAAACCAAAGAAATTGCGCAGACCATGGGGTATGAATTAAATGCAGTAGAGCAAGTAGAAATTGGATTAGAGCCTCTTCAAGAAACAATTACGGAAGATGATGATTTATTCAAGAAATTGAAATTACAACCAATTTATTTCGATTTTGATAAAGCAACCATCCGACCTGATGCAGCAGTAGAATTAGCACAAGTTGTTGAGGTATTGAAAATGTATCCAAATATCAAGATTGACGTTCGTTCGCATACGGATAGCCGTGGAAATGATGCTTATAATATGAAGTTATCAGACCGTAGAGCAAAATCAACAATGCAATGGATGATTAAACAAGGCATTGATCCAGAGCGAATCTCAGGAAGAGGATATGGAGAAAGTCAGTTAATCAACGAATGCAAAAATGGTGTTCCATGTTCAAAAGAACAACACCAAGAAAATAGAAGAAGTGAGTTTATCATTGTAAAAATGTAAAATTAGTGCTGCTATAAACACATTATTTTAATTCCCAAAAGGGCCACTCGATCAGAGTGGCCCTTTGTTGTTTATAAAGGCTAAACAAGGCTAAACAAGGCTAAAAACGAACAAGAGCTCCTTTTGGGAGCTCTTGTTGTATAGTACTGAAACATTAGGAGGAGGATCTACTAGTGTTATATATGGATTCGAATGGATGACAGGTTGGTAGAAGTACAGTTTGCCTGTAAAGCGAAGTCGATCTTTTGTTTGCGGTTGTTCCAACACTTGTGCAATAAAAAACGTTTCACAGCTGATGTTGGTCGTCTTACAGCTTTTACTCTTGGTCGCTTTTCCAGTATCTTCTGAAGGAGTAGCCCCCAACTGATAGACATACATATTCGCAATCGGACAGAAAGACTGCTTGTCCTCACAATCTTGTTGGGCGAAAAAATTAATCTTTTCAACCCCTAACAAAACAAATATGAGACACAAAAATTGGGCGATATGTCGATTGTACTTCATCATGAATGAAACAAATATATTTAGTTTTTAGTCATCTTCCTTTCTTTTTAGGTAAAGTTTAGCAGGAAAAAAAAGAGAACCACTTTTTTATAGGATGTTATAGAATTAACTACCTTTAATAGATAACTCACACAAACACTAAAAATTGAAACGATGAAAAAAGGAATAGTACTAGCGATTATGGCTGTTGTATTTGCCTCATGCAAAGACGGGAAAGAGCATCCACAACAAGAACCTGTAGCGACACAAGCGCAAACAGAAGTAACCCAAACCGCAAATTTAGATTGGCTTTTGGGGAATTGGAAAAGAACCAATGACGAAGCAGGTCGTTCTACTTTTGAAACGTGGAAAAAAACAAGTGCTACGCAATATGATGGAATTGGCTATACACTTGCACAAGGAGATACCTTGAGTAAAGAGTATATGAAAGTAGAACAAGTAAATGGACAATGGAGCTTGTTTGTCAGAACCTCAGATGAAGCCGATACAGTCGAATTTAAAGTCGCAGAATTAAAAGAAAACACCTTGCTTTGTGTCAATGAAGCGCACGATTTTCCAACACATATCGCCTATCAATTGGATGGAGATAAACTAAAAGCGAAGGTGTCAAATAAGGATATGGTGATTGACTTTGACTTTGTGAAAGAGTAAGGAAAACATAAATATTCGAACTTGTTTTTCAATAAGAATCAAGCCGAAATACCATTGTTTATCAGTTTGTTGTTTTGTATATTTGTAATACAATAATGTTAGTTAAAGCATATTTTTAACTTTAAATACCATCATGATGTTTCTTATATCACCTTATAAAGCACAGTTGAAACTTGCAGCGTTTATTCGTGAAAGACGATTATTAAAGGAGCTTACACAAGAGGGGTTAGCAGATCGTTCTGGTGTTCCTTTATCTACACTTAGAAAGTTTGAACAGAAAGGAGTGATTTCTTTAGAATCCTTCCTTAAATTGTTGATGGTATTAGGTAGTTTGGAAGATGTATTGGAAGTAATCGAACCTCCTAAGGTTACCTTTAAATCCATAGATGATGTTTTGAAAGAGGAGACCAAAACAAGTAGAAAACGAGGACGTAAAAGATGAGAGAGTCAGTTAGAGAGATTAAAGTAGGAATAGATTTCGGAAATGAAGTTGAACCCGTTGGGCGTTTAGCGCAACGAGATGCTATAGTTTATTTTGAATATGATGATACTTTTCTCTCGAAATCTATTGAGCTATCACCATTTCGTTTACCGTTACAATCGGGTCTAATTGAACTTCCAGCTAAACCATTTGAAGGATTAGCAGGTGTTTTTGCAGATAGTTTACCTGATGGTTGGGGACGATTGCTTTTTGATCGTATGATGCGAAAAGACGGTATATTACCTGCTGCAATAACAGTTTTAGATCGTTTGGCTTATGTTGGTGAGTATGGAATGGGAGCGTTGGTTTATGAGCCTGATAAGAGTCCTTCTAGCGAGGAAAACGAAATTGATTTAGATTACCTAGCTGATCAAACAAAACAAGTATTAGAGGGAGAATCAGAGTTAGTAATCAAAGAGTTATTGGCTTTAAATGGATCCTCTGCTGGTGCTAGACCTAAAGCATTAATTGGTGTTGATGAAAAAAGAGAAATAATAGTACATGGAGCAAAACAATTGACTCCCAATTTTGAACACTGGTTAGTGAAATTCCCAAATACTCAAGATGGAAATGATGCAGGAGCAATTGAATATGTCTATGCTTTAATGGCGAATCAAGCTGGAATTTTAATGCCTGATGTACATTTATTCCCTTCAGATAAAGGAAGTGGATATTTTGCCGTTAAGCGCTTTGATAGAGAAAGAAATGAGCGATTTCACCTCCATACTGTAGCGGGATTGACACATAGTGATTTTAGGTTTCCATCTTTAGATTATGAAGATTTAATTACTTTAACTAGAAGCCTAACTCAAGATCATAGGGAAGTTGAAAAAATGTATCGTTTAGCTGTCTTTAACGTCATGGTTCACAATCGAGATGATCATGCAAAGAATTTTAGTTTTTTAATGAATAGTAAAGGGCAATGGTCCATGACACCTGCTTATGATTTGACTTTTTCTAGTGGCCCGGGAGGTGAACATAGCACAATGGTTATGGGAGAAGGTAAAAATCCAACAGTCATCCATTTGAGGAAACTGGGGTTGAATGCATGTCTTTCAAAAGAGCTTGTTGATTCTATTCTTGAACAAACAAAAGAGGCTATACTATCTTGGAGAAAATTAGCTAGTGAATATGAAGTAAGTAAAGAAAATGTGAACTTGATTGGTAAAGTAATTGATCAATATGTATAAGAAGATTTGTTTCTAGATAAGTAGAAACGAAGCATTCAGGATTATTTTTAAAATCGAAGCTAAATAGAGAAACAATGAAACAGATCCTTGCAATTATTTTATTTTTTTCTTTTTATCAAGGAATTGGACAAGCAAAAAAAATTGGTCCAGACGAATTGTTATTTGAACAAGCGTATTTAATTCAAAATTTTATCCAAGAAGAACTTGCGTTAGATTATTATCTTTATTCTAGTAGTGTAGACAAATCTGCAAAAGAACTTGCAGTTGATATAAGAGATAAAATGCTAATAAAGGCTATTGATTTATATCAAGAACTAATAAAGGAATACCCGAAGTCAAAATGGACATTTAGAGCTTTAAACAATATTGGATTTGCAGAATTAGCGTTACAAAATAAGGATAAAGCAAAATTGCACTTTGAACAAGTATTGAAAAGTAATGCGAATGATAAAGAAAAAGGCGGAGCGGGTTCTGGTATTATGGGAGAACCCTATGCAAACTATAAAAATAGAGCCGCTAGAGAATTAGCTAAAATCTATATAGAGGAACAGAATTTCGATAAAGCATTAGAGTATTTAGCTTTAACTAAGCAATATACCTATCAGCATTTTTGTGGTAATGCTTATGCTGAAGAAAAAATTACAATGAGTTTGCTTTACGCTAAATGTTATGTTGGATTGAATCAAATAGATAAGGCAATCCAAACTCTTTTTCCCAATCTTCTTGAAAATGGACTTGCCGACAACTCGGAGCTAGTGCATTTTACTTATGATATTTTGAGTACGCAATATAAACAAGAAGAGTTGAAAAGTTTATTTGCTGCGAGTTTTGAAAATCATCAGATTAAAACGATCAAAGAGAAAGAAATCCAGTATGAACAAGACTATATTACATTTCTAGGAACAGATATCGAGTTAAATTCATGGCAATTAGAATATCTGACAGGAGAAGAGAGAGAACAAG
Organism: Myroides sp. TSA_177.3; assembly: GCF_052691955.1. Lineage (NCBI taxonomy): Bacteria > Pseudomonadati > Bacteroidota > Flavobacteriia > Flavobacteriales > Flavobacteriaceae > Myroides > Myroides sp. TSA_177.3. Next base: position 206,177 of record NZ_JBQZGD010000003.1, on the reverse strand, counting down.
AAATTAAACGTATTTATGAAAAATCGTTGTTTACTCAATTATTGGATAAGAATGAAAAAGAATAAAAGGGTATAATCTTTTGCTCGGATCTAGAAGAAAAAACAGGTTGTAGTTAAATCCATTTTTAAATAAAGAAACCGCCAATTCATGGCGGTTTCTCTTGATATTCGTTATGGTAAATAACTTAAATATCGAAGTAAGGTGAAGCGTTAGTAAGGCTTTCTACTTCAGGTAAAATGAGATTCTTCTTCTAATGCAATACTAGTATTACATGTACTTCATTGTTTAATTTAGTTGCAATAGAAGACTTTTTGAATCACGCTTAGTTTTTATAACAAGGTAAACCTTGTCCGTAAGTATCAGCTTCTTCTTGATCAATACATTTGTTGTCTAACGCTTGCTTAATCACTTTAACAATAGCTAAACAGTTTGCGTCAGATTTATCTTGATTGTAATTGTTATAAGCAGTTTCGTATGCTTTAGTAAGTGCAGCTTCATCGCAGCTTCCACTTCCACTATCATCACTGCTACAAGACATAAACATAAATAAAGTAGCTACAATCGAAATTTTTAGAATTTGTTTCATCATTTGGTATATAAGTGTTTTAATTAAATTTAGTGCTATTGTAATTTGCATATCCTAAATTACAGAGGCGGTTTTTTGATATAATATATAGGTAGGATTTTACTTTTTCAGCATTGATTTTTACTAGGATTATCAATTTGGATTGTGTTTTAAATTGTTCTCCATGTCAAGATATTCGTTGTCACTTTTCAGCTTATAAGCCTTAACACGAGCTGTAACATAAAATTTTTTTCCTTTTTGATCTACCATATAAACAGGATTTAGCACGCCGTCTGCCCCCGCTTTTATCGCTGCTTTTTCTGCTTCCATAAAAGCCAACTCTTTCAGTTGATCTACATTGTATTTCTTGAGTTTTTTCGTATTAACCACAACACCTTGGTATTGCTGATCCATCATCGTATAATCACTTCTTTTTAATTTTGAATCTACACGTTGTGTTTGTGAGTTAACTCCTGTTGCATAAGGTTGAGTCCCTCCACAAGAATTAAGCATAAGTGATAAAACAAGTAACGATCCAAATAAGTAGGGTTTTTTAACCATTTTGTTTTGAATTTTTAGTTATTTATTAATAGTTGAGTAAGTCGATATCAGATCCATTCTCTGTTTGGAAATTCGGTACAAATGTATAGCCGTGTTGATTATTCTTCTAGGTAAAAATGAAGCGAAAACTTGGCGTTTTTTGCGCATAAAACAGTTGAAAAACAATGCGTAAATAGATTAAATGACTAATTGTTAGTTTGTTATGCTTGTTGGGGTAAAAGAGTGTTTTCTTTTTTTTAAATCAGCAGATGCATTAAATTTTAGTTGCTGTTACCTTCTTTTTAGCATGAAGTGATACTGATTTTTTGAAGCTATAAAGTTGTGTGTTACTCTCTTTTTGATGCATTATTCCAGGTATTCCTAGAAAGCGTGTTTGTTCTTGATACAGAATTGTATCGTATGAACATCAGCTTTTGTAAGGAGTACATAGAGAAAAGCTATTGATATAAAACGGGGATGTCATACTGTATTAAAACGTACACGGCATTCCAAAGAAGGAGAATGAACCAATAATCAAATTGTTTTTAATTTTTTAATAAATGTATTTTCCTAAGGATATTTTGTTAGGTATATTCTATTTAATAAGTTTTTTTTAAAAATTTGTTTTGTTAATTTCGCGCATGTCAAAATTCACCTAATGAACAAGTGCTTTTCTTTCTTACTCCTTTTTTTCTTTATTCATTCTACGCTTTTTTCACAATCAGACAAACAAGTGTTAGAAAACAAGATAGACTCCCTAACGAATATTCTAACTACCAAAACTGTTACGGATACTTTGACAGTTGGTCAAATGAATACGCTTGCTCGTCTTTTGGTTCAAGAGAAACAATTTGATCGTGCTTTTAGTTATGCTCAAAAGGCGCTAAAATTATCAGAACAGCTTGGTTTTAAAAGAGGAAAAGCAAATACGTATCACGTTCTCGGCAAGTTTTACGAAAAGCAAGAAAAAGATCTTGAAGCAGTGAAAAATTTTGCTGCGGGTTTAAAAATATATGAAGAAATTGGAGATGAACGAGAAGTTGCCTATTCTTATTACTACATTGGAACGCTTTATGATTATCAAGGAGACTTTCCAGAAGCCCTAAAAAACTTATACGCTGGGCTAAAAATATTTGAAAAAATAGGGTATAAAAAGGGAATTGGATTGTGCAACAGCGGTATTGGTATTATTAATGGAAATACGGGTAAGCACGATGAAGCTTTACAAAATTACGCAGTAGCGTTAAAAATATGGAAAGAAACTGGGGATGTATTAGGGATCTCAGAGTGTTACAATAATATTGGACTTATTTATGAGTATCAAGGCAAGTATCCTGAAGCATTGGAAAATTATTTTGCCGCTTTAGAACTAAAAAAAGAATTAGGGAATAAGCGTGGAGTGGCAGGGGTATATAACAATATTGGTGCTGTTTATCAACGACAAGGCAAATACACGGAGGCCCTAGAGAGTTTTTCGAATTCTTTAAAGGGATTCGAGGAAATTGATGAAAAGGGTGGAATCGCAATGTCATACCTGAATTTAGGGATTATAGAATCTAAATTAAACCGACCAGCCTCAGCTAAAGAACAGTATAAAAAAGCCTTATCTATTGCTAAAGCAATGGGGCGAAAAGAACTTATCATGAATATTTACCACAACGCTACGTTGGATGATAGCGCTTTGGGGGATTATAAAGATGCATTCGAAAATTATAAACAATACATTGTCTATCGCGATAGCTTGATGAATGAAGACAGCGAAAGGCAAAGCTTGGCGATAGCCATGGAGTATGAGTATGATAAAAAAGAGGCTGTAATCCAGGAGGAACTTAAAACTAAAAAATTACAGCGAAATGTTGCATTGGCAAGTGTGGTTGTAATGGGACTGTTTGTCGTTTTCGCTGTTTATCTTTTCAGATTGAGAAACAAAAAATTGAAATTTGAAAAACAAAATCTAGAATTGCAACGTAGAGAAGTGGAGACGATTAAAGAAACCGAACAGTTTAAATCTCGATTTCTGGCTAATATCTCACACGAGTTCAGAACGCCTCTTACCTTAATCAACGGACATATTGAAGTATTAAAAGAAAACGGACGAAAAGAAGATTTTTCTCATTTTGAAGAAATCGAACAAAACGGAAAAAGGCTGCTTACTTTAATCAATCAATTGCTTGACCTATCTAAAATGGAAAGTGGAGCCTATAAACTTCACTATAAAAAGGGAGATGTATTGAACGAAGCAAGTATGCTAGTGCAATCTTTTCATTCCTATGCAGAACAACACCATATTGAATTAAAATTAAACCAGACAGAACGCGTAAAAGTTGGGTTGGCAGAAAGTCCGTTTATCTATTCTTCTGAAGCATTAACTGTGATTATTACTAACTTACTGTCTAATGCTATTAAATATACTCCTCCTGGAGGAAGTGTAACGGTTGAAATAGATTATCAGGATGCTAAACTGTTGGTAACGGTTGCTGATACAGGTAATGGAATAGAGGCAGAAGACCTACCTAAAATTTTTGATCGATTTTATCAGGTGGAGGATCCCGGGAAGAGGGCTTATGCTGGTTTCGGTATTGGATTAGCTTTAGTAAAAGAGCTCGCTGTACTACATGGAGGAGATATCAAGGTAGAATCTCCAGCTGATGGTGGCTGTACGTTTACTTTTTGGATTGATAGTGCAACAACAGAAAATAATACAAACCTAGCGTTTACTGAGCAAAATATCGCTTTTCCCGTGAAAGAGGAAAGCCCGCTTGAGCATAAGGAACAACAAGACACAGCGCTTCCACTAGTACTTATCGTGGAGGATCAACCCGAATTACGTCATTTTATAACGCAAAATCTTGGGAAAGAATACCAGTATGTAGAAGCTTCAAATGGAAGTGAAGGACTAAAATTGGCAGAGGAATTAGTACCAGATTTAATCATTAGCGATGTAATGATGCCTGATACGAATGGGTTTCAATTATGCGAGATATTGAAAAATAACATAGCAACTTCCCATATTCCAATTATATTATTAACTGCAAAAGCGGAGCAGAAAGATATATTGTTGGGCTTGGAAACAGGAGCAGATGACTATCTTGCGAAGCCTTTTTCCTTGGCAGAATTAAAACTTCGTGTAAGAAATATGCTGAAGTTTAAAGCATTACTTCGCGAAAAATTCAAAGGGAATAGTCTACCGTCGGAGGAGACAACCCCTGAATTAAACAAGAAAGAAAGAAAATTTATTGACGATTTAGAATTAGCTGTTCAACAAAATGTTTCGAATGTGCAGTTTGGTGTAAATAACTTGGCAGAAACAGTATTTCTATCTGTGAGTCAACTTACTCGAAAATTGAAAACCATAACAGGGAAAACACCTGCTGATTTTATACGCGCGCTTCGTTTTGAAAAAGCGATTCAATTGTTAAAAGAGGGGGCAAGTGTAGCAGAAACTTCGTGGGCAGTAGGATTTGAAGATCCCGTTTATTTTAGCAAAGTATTTAAAAAACACTTTGGCTTTCCTCCTTCTTCGGTAAAGAAATAAAGAGTCATACCTGTTATAGGTGTCAGATTTTAAAATATCAATCGCACAGGTACATTTACTAGGCGGGAGCGCTAACTTTGTTGTTTCGCTCTCAACTTTTGTGCTTGATTCAGAATGATTACAACCCACCAACCGTTCACGATAAAACAAAAAAAAAGACCTAATCTTTCGATTAAGTCTTTTTACCTTGTAGCGAAGACGGGAGTTGAACCCGTGACCTCAGGGTTATGAATCCTGCGCTCTAACCAACTGAGCTACCTCGCCATATATTGGACTGCATTATTTTGTTAATGCGAGTGCAAATATAGAACAAAATATATATAATGCAAGGCGTAAAAGCTCGATTTTATTTAGAGTTTTAAATTTTAACATTTAATTTTTATTCCTTTTCAGCTATCCCATTTGTAATCAATAACTAACGATATTTTATTTCTTTCCGTGAAAAAGCAAGAAAAGACAAGGGAACACTTATACTTTCGGTTTAATCATTTTTCCAACCGTATAATTTAATCCAAAAGCAGAAAGTAAAAAGACCGATCCCATCACAATCCACAAGGTATTGTAACCAAAATTAGCCGCAATCTTCGTTCCTAAAATAGGAGCAATAATGAATCCAACGGCAAATGTTAACCCATTTACTCCCATATACGCCCCTTTACTCGAATCATCCGCACGCATAGCAGTAACAGTTGAGGTATAAGGGAAAATAAGCATTTCCGAAGCACTTAATAACGTAATAGAAAGGAAAATGGTAAATAAGCTGTGATCCAACAAGAAAACACCAAAAGCTAGGGGAGCAATTAAAGCCCCATAGAAAATCGTTTTCTGCGTAGTTAAATGGCGTTCTGCCATGTGTACCAATAGCATCTCAGTTAAGAAAATCAACAAACCACTATACCCTAAGACAATTCCAATTTCAAATTCATTCAAGCCACCCACTTTCTCATAGAAAATAGGTAAGGTGCTAAAAAGCTGTAAAAAGGCAATGGAATATAACGTACAGAAGAAACTGTAAAACAAGAATAGTCCATCTTTATAAGGAGATTTGCGTTTGGTACCCGAAGCACCTAAAGTAATATCTTGATCCTCTTCAACGGATACCGTCGGTTTAGGGTTTTCTTTACGCCCTTTAAAGAAGTAGATGAATACAACTGCCGCGAAGAAAGCTGCACCTGCATTGATGTAAAACAATAAAGCATAAGAAATTGCGGCTAACATTCCTCCCATAGCAGGACCAATGGAAAATCCAAGATTCACTGCCATGCGGTTTAAGGAAAAAGCACGCGTAATATTTTCTGGTCGAGCGTATTTTGTAATAGCAACAGAGTTGGCAGGACGAAACATTTCACTGATCGTACTTTGAAAGAATATCATCAAAGCCAAACTGATGACAGAAGTAAAGTGAGGCAGTAAAATAAACATCGGAATACTTCCAAGTAAGCTCAAATACTGTAATTTGTAGTTACCGATTTTGTCCGTAATCCACCCACCTAACATCGAACCAGTCATTGAACCAAGTCCATAACAAGCTAAAACATAGCCCGTTTGTTCATCTGTAAAATGAAGCTCTTTGGTCATGTAAACACCTAAGAAAGGAAATACCATCGATCCAGCTCTATTGATTAACATAACGATGGCTAACATCCAAGATGCAGAGGATAATCCTCGATAAGAGTCTAGATAAATTTGGTATATTTTTTTCATGACGTGTTTAATCTATATAATCAGGGTTTGGGTTTTTCTTTTTTGAGTTTTTCAGCTTCTCGCATTGCGTTATAATACGCAGCTCTACTCAGCGGTTCATATTCTTCTGTTTCGCCAAGCATAACAATAGCATCACTAGCAGCCTTTCTGTAGCTATAATGTGCCAAGTTACCTGTGCGTGTACATACTGCGTGTACTTTGGTGACATATTCGGCAGTAGCCATCAGGGCAGGCATAGGACCAAAAGGATTTCCTTTGAAGTCCATATCTAAACCAGCAACGATAACACGAATACCCGAATTGGCTAATTCATTGCAAACATTGACAATTTCATCATCAAAGAATTGCGCCTCATCAATACCAACCACATCGCAACCACTAGCTAAAAGTCGAATGCTATCTGCTGTGGGTACTGGAGTAGAACGGATTTCATTAGAATCGTGAGATACGACATACTCATCGTGATATCGCGTATCTACAGCAGGTTTAAAAATTTCAACTTTTTGCTTGGCAAATTGGGCTCTTTTTAGTCGACGAATCAGTTCTTCTGTTTTTCCAGAAAACATTGATCCACAGATTACTTCGATCCAACCAAACTGTTCTTTGTGATTAACAGGAATTTCTAGAAACATTTTGTAATTTTCAGGTCGAAACCAGTAGTTTTTTTGTTACTTTGTGAAGGACAAATTTATCAAAAAAAGCTTGTATAATTTACTAATGAAATTAAAAGTTATGAAGAAAGTCTTAGAGGGAGAGTTGTTGAGCATCGTTCATCGCGTTTTACAGATGAAGGATACTGATGTGGATAAGTTATATGTTGAAGCCAAAGAACTGTATGAGAAGCTTCAAATTTTAAAATTTTATCAAGATAACCTAGCATTAGGACTTGTAAACGACATAACTGAAGATCAGTTAGTAGCAAAATTAAGTGCGGTGAAACAAGCCGAAACAAGCGAGCAAGAAATTGCGATGATAGCTGCTCCAGAAGAAGAGGATACACGATCTCAAATTCCAGCAGATCTCATCGTGGAAGATTATCCAATCGTTGTGGAAGCAGAAAAAGAAGCTGTGGTGGATTTTGATGCACCTGCTGTGGTTGAAGAAGAAATCGCTGAGGAAGATGAAGAGGAAACAAGCCTTGAATTTGAACAAGAAGAGCAAGACGAGGAGGCAGAAGAAGCCGAATTTGCTGCTCTTGTAGAAGAAGAGATTGAGGAGGAAACTGAGGAGGAACAAGACGAGGAGCTAGAAGAAGAAGAAGAGGAAGAATGGACGGAAGAGGATACAACAGAAGTGCTGGAGGAAGAGGAATTAGCAGATCAAGTGGTTGCCGAAACGACTGAAAACGAACAAACGTTTGAATTCCAAGAGGAAAAAACGGAAGAAGAAGTATTTGCACCTTTAACTGGAGATCAAAGAGAAGATAATCCGTTTGAAGGATTTGATTTCGGAGAGATTGAGTTTATTCGAGTTGAAGACTTAGCAAAGGAAGATACGATTCTCGTAGATGACAGTATGTTTGAACGAGTAGGAGAACAAACAACTCCAGTAGAAGAAAACCAATCGACAGATAACTTTTTCGCTCAACAAGTAGAAGAGCAAACAAAACAACAAGAGGAAAAGGAAGAAGAGAAAGAAGACAAGGTTGAAAATCAACAAAATATGTTGTTCAATTTAGATCAAGTATCGGTGAGAGAACCTCGTATTGTGAAAAAATCAATCAATGACATCTATCGCGGTACAATTGTAGTGGGATTAAATGATCGCATTGCTTTTGAGAAACACTTGTTTGCCAATAGTTCGGAAGACTTCAATCGCGTATTGTCGCAGTTGAATACCGTAAGTACATACGATGAAGCAAGAAGTTTTGTAGAGCACTTGGTGAAACCAGAATACAATAATTGGGAAGGTAAAGAAGAATATGCTGAGCGTTTTATGGCGTTAATTGAAAAGCGTTTCGAATAAGATTATGGGAAAATTATATGTTGTACCAACACCGATTGGCAACTTAGAAGATATGACTTTTCGCGCCCTTAAGGTGTTGAAAGAAGTCGATTATATTTTAGCAGAAGATACAAGAAACAGTGGCAAACTGTTGAAACATTTTGAGGTAAACACACCGATGATGAGTCACCACATGCACAACGAACACAAAACCGTAGAAGGTTTAGTGCGACGCATGCAAACAGGAGAAACATTCGCCCTAATCTCTGATGCAGGAACACCTGCTATATCTGATCCAGGCTTTTTATTGACAAGAGCTTGTATCGAAAATCAAATTGAAGTCGAGTGTTTGCCAGGGGCAACTGCCTTTGTACCTGCCTTAGTGAATAGTGGTCTGCCGAATGATAAATTCGTATTTGAAGGTTTTTTACCAGATAAAAAAGGACGTCAAACCCGCTATCTACAATTAGCAGAAGAAACGAGAACAATGATCATCTACGTTTCACCACATAAATTAGTCAAAACATTAGGAGAATTTCAAACCTATTTTGGTGAAGATCGCGTGATTTCAGTTTCGAGAGAACTGTCTAAATTACACGAAGAAACCGTGAGAGGAACTGTTGTAGAAGTGCTTAAACACTTCGAAGAGAAACCACCTAAAGGAGAAATTGTTGTGGTAGTAGCAGGAAAAAAATAAAAAAAGGAGTTGTGTATCAAAACACAGCTCCTTTTATATTTTAGGATTGTCTTGAAATTTCTTGAAGTAATAATAAGGTAAGATCAACTGCAAGTTGAGAAGCTTTATCGCAATTGAGATCAAATTCGTCTATTCCTTGATGATCGACCGTATCCGTTATACTGCGAATAGCCAAAAAGGGAATTTGATTGACATAACATGTATGGGCAATACTGGCCGTTTCCATATCTACAGCTAAGGGAGCAAAATGATCTTCAATCTCCTTTCTATTTTGATGCGTAATAAAAGATTCTCCTGTTATAATCCTTCCAAAGTGAACATTTAGAAATGAATAGTGTTCCACGGTATTTCGCGCTAATGCTAAGAGCTTTTCATCGGCTTTAAAATAGACATCTTCCATCCAAGGATGAAAATCCGTTAAGATATCTTCGGCTACATCCCAATAAGCACTTTCTGTTGCAACAATCGTATCAAATAGTTGAATGTCATGTTGAATCCCACCTGCAGTACCTGCATTGATAATGGTGGTACAATTAAAATGATCCAGGAGTATTTGCGTACCTATAGCAGCATTTGTTTTACAAACGCCACAATATAAGGTAACAACCTCCAAATCATATAATGTACTACAATAGAAAGTCAGCATGGCTTTTTTGACAATCGTTGGCTGAACTAAAACAGAAAGCAAAGGTTCTAGTTCCTGGTCACCGGCGAAAATTATTCCTATTTTAGGTTTCATCATCTTTTATTTTTGTCCTTGTTTTTTAAAACCTTTAAATTAAAGAGAATTTGCAGATAGCATGCTATGAATCTTTGTTTTTGATAAAAAAAGTTTCAAAAAGTACATTTAGTAAGGAAATTTTTGAAGAAAATAACGATTTTAGATGTGTTAATTATTAACGTTTTAAAAGGATTAATCCTTGTTTTTTTTTGATACATTTGATAAAAACGAGAATATATCATGTCACATAAAGTTACAACTACTTGGTTAGAGAATATGCAATTTGAATCAACGAATCCAAGTGGAGGAACCATGCGAATTGATGCTGGCCCAGAAAATGGAGGAGATAATAAAGGTTTTAGACCTAAAGCCTTGATGTTATCTGCTTTGGCAGGATGTTCAGGATTAGACGTTGCCTCTTTAATCAAAAAAATGAGATTGGATGTTGCCGATTTTAAAATCGAAACAGAAGGATTATTAACCGATGAAGATCCAGCGGTTTACCATACCGTAATTGTCGATTATCACTTTTATGGGGATAATCTTGATGAAGCAAAATTGAAAAAAGCAGTTGATTTATCTGTAGAAAAATATTGTGGTGTAATGCATATGTTTACGCAATTTGCGAAAGTTGAAACGAATATTCATTACCATAAACAACAATAATGCGGTGGACTTTAAAAGAGGTAAAAGATCAAGAAAGTGTTAATCATCTGGTTCAAGTATTGGGAATTGATCCCGTTTTAGCGCAACTACTCGTTGACCGCGGAATCACAACCTATGAACAAGCAAAGAGTTTCTTTCGCCCTTCTTTGGATGAATTGCATGATCCTTATCTAATGAAAGATATGGATAAGGCAGTTAAACGCATTGAAGAAGCGATTGATAGAAACGAAAATATAATGGTTTTTGGCGATTATGATGTAGATGGAACTACAGCAGTAGCTTTGGTCTATTCCTATCTGCAATCGTATTATCCACAAGTGGATCGCTATATTCCAGACCGCTATAAAGAAGGATATGGGGTGTCCTATCAAGGGATTGATTATGCAGTCGATAATGATATAAAATTAATCATTGCGCTAGATTGTGGAATTAAATCCGTTGAACATGTTGCGTATGCCAAGCAAAAAGGCGTGGACTTTGTCATTGGGGATCACCACTTACCAGGGAATCAAATTCCCGATGCAGTAGCGGTACTCGATCCTAAGCGAAGCGATTGTTCTTATCCCTACGATGAATTATGTGGTTGTGGTGTTGGTTTTAAATTGGTGCAAGCTTTAGCAGCAAATCGAAATCAAACTATAGCAGATTTAATGCCTTATCTCGATCTTGTTGTTACGGCAATTGGAGCGGATATTGTACCCATTACAGGAGAAAATAGAATCCTAGCTTACTTCGGACTAGAAGTTTTAAATAGCAACCCAAGACCCGGAATAAAAGCGTTGCTCAATCTATACAAGCAAAGCAGTTATACGGTAAGCGATATCGTATTTAAAGTTGCACCGAAAATAAATGCAGCAGGAAGAATACAACACGGCAATTATGCAGTAGATTTACTGACGCGTTTCTCGATGAGAGAAGCGGAAGAAACTGCTGAAATGATTATTGCCTTTAATGAAGAAAGAAAAGTATTAGATCAAAATATAACAGAAGAAGCCAAAGATCAGATTATAGAAAATCGCGAGATTAACAACAAATCAACGGTGGTTTTCCATCAATCGTGGCATAAAGGAGTAATTGGTATCGTCGCTTCTCGCTTAATTGAAACGTATTACCGACCAACGGTCGTATTTACAGCAAGTGGTGATGTGTTAGCTGCTTCTGCGCGTTCAGTTAAGAATTTCGATTTATACGCTGCTTTAGAAGCGTGTTCTGATGAATTGATTCAATTTGGAGGACATATGTATGCCGCGGGAATGACGTGTAAGAAAGAAAATTACCTCAACTTCAAAGCAAAATTTGAAGCGATAGTGGCCGATACAATTCAAGAACGCGATCTAATACCCGAAGTTGAAATTGATGCGATATTGAATTTCGCTGAAATCACACCGAAGTTCTGTCGTATCTTGAAGCAATTTGAACCGTTTGGACCAGAGAATATGAGTCCTGTATTTCTGACCAAAAACGTGTACGATACAGGCTATGCAAGAGGGCTGGGAGCCAATCAAGACCACCTGAAGATGTACGTTAGACAGCGCGGACATCTAGATAAAGGATTTAGTGCTATAGGTTTTTCTTTTGGGAAGTACTTAGACGAGATTCAGAATCGCGCGTTTTTCGATTTAGTGTATTCCATCGAAGAAAATGAATGGAAAGGTGAGATTAGCAATCAGTTGCAAATTAAGGATATGCAATTAGTGTAAAAACAAAATAGAATAACTATAATTTTTATTATTTAAAATGAAAGTAGCAGTAGTAGGCGCTACCGGTATGGTAGGAGAGATTATGCTAAAAGTGTTAGCAGAACGCAATTTTCCAGTAACAGAATTAATACCTGTGGCTTCTGAGAAGTCAGTAGGGAATGAAATAGAGTTTAAGGGGAAGAAGTATACGATACAATCAATGGCCGAAGCTGTAAAGATGAAACCAGAAATTGCTTTGTTCTCTGCTGGTGGATCTATTTCTTTAGAATGGGCTCCTCAATTTGCCGCTGTGGGAACAACAGTGATTGATAATTCATCGGCTTGGAGAATGGACCCTACGAAGAAATTAGTAGTTCCTGAAATTAATGCTTCTAGTTTAACAAAAGAAGATAAAATCATTGCGAATCCCAATTGTTCAACCATTCAATTGGTGATGGCTTTGGCACCTTTAAATAAAAAATACAACGTGAAACGCGTTGTTGTTTCTACATACCAATCCATTACAGGGACTGGAGTTAAAGCGGTAAGACAATTGGAAAATGAATATACAGGAGAGGCTGGAGAAATGGCGTATCCTTATCCAATTCACCGCAATGCCTTACCACATTGTGATGTATTTGAAGACAATGGGTACACAAAAGAAGAAATGAAATTGGTGAATGAAACCAAGAAGATTTTAGAAGATGATACGGTATTAGTGACGGCAACTGCCGTGCGTATTCCAGTTGTAGGCGGACATAGTGAGGCGGTGAATGTTGCTTTTGAACAGGATTTTGCCATCGATGAGGTACGTCGTATTTTGCATGGAACACCTGGAATTGTAGTGCAAGATAATACAGATACGAATACGTATCCTATGCCACTTTATGCGCAAGGAAAAGATGACGTTTTTGTTGGACGCATTCGCCGTGATGAAACACAACCGAATACCTTAAACATGTGGATTGTATCGGATAACTTGAGAAAAGGGGCTGCTACAAATACCATCCAGATTGCAGAATATTTAGTAGCCAACGGGTTAGTATAAAAAATAAGACAACTTAGTTGTAGGCCAATTAGCTCGCTAATTGGCTTTTTTTATTCGTTTAATGAAGGTATTGTTGAAGTTGGTTATCCTTTTAGGATAAAAATGACCAAATGTGAACAACGGATAAAAAAGGAAGGGCGTTTTTTATTACATTAGCGGGGAATAGGCTTGAAGTCTATTTTGAACTTTTAATCTTTTTGGGGAATTGATTAAGGGCATACAGCACAGCGTTTCAAAACGCAAGTTAAGATAGTAAAGATTGTCGTATGAAAAGAATTTTGTTAGTAGATGATCATCCTCTGATTTTAGAAGGATATCGAATGGCATTGTTGAATCATGCTGAATTTGCTCAGGGTTTTATTTTTGAAAAAGCATTTGATTGTACCGAAGCAAAACAAAAAATTGACCAAGCAATTGCTCATAAAGAACCCTATGATCTCGCACTTGTGGACTTTTCATTACCCAAAGGAGAAGAATCAACATGGGAAGATGGAGGGGATATTATCCGCTACATTAAAAAAGAAATGCCTACGTGTAGAACCATTACCATCACTGGACACACGGAGATATTGACCATTTACGATATCGTAAAAAACATTAGACCTACAAGTATTATTGGCAAAAAGGAAATTACACCTCAAGTGTTAATTGACGTTGTTCACTTGGTTATCATGGGGCATGATTATCAAAGCCCATTGGTGAAAAAGTGCTTAGAAGAAATGGTTTGTAAGGAAGTGATGTATGACGATTACAATCGAGCCATTTTGCTGCTATTGGCCAAAGGACATAAGTTGATTGATTTAGAACATTATGTGCCTTTATCTGCACCTACAATTAAAAAGCGCTTGGCTAAAATGAAAGCGGCTTTTGGTGTGCCAGATTCAGCAACCCTCGTACAAGAAGCAATTAAACAAGGTTTTGTATAAAAAAAAGGCTGTTCCGAGGAACAGCCTTTTGCTATTTAGTGTTTCAAGAAATCCCTCAATACATATTGAAGAATTCCATCATTTTTATAGTATTCAATTTCAATAAGTGAATCAAATCGAGCTAAAGCTTGGAATTTAATCGTTTGGTTTGCTTCATTAACAGCAGTTACTTCTACTATTTTATGCGGTGTTAGATTTTCAGCTAATCCCGTAATAGTATAGGTCTCTTTCCCTGTTAATCCTAAGCTCTCTGCCGATTGATTAGGTAAGAACTGCAACGGAGCAATTCCCATTCCAATCAAGTTACTGCGGTGAATACGCTCAAAGCTTTCAGCAATAACCGCTTTGATTCCCAAGAGATAAGCCCCTTTTGCGGCCCAGTCACGAGAAGAACCACTACCATATTCTTTTCCAGCGAGTACAATAAGCGGTGTTTCCGTTTCTTTGTACTTCATTGCAGTATCATATACTGTCAAAGATTCATTTGTTGGTAAATAGGTACTATATCCTCCTTCGCGTTGTGCTACTTTATTCTTGATGCGAACGTTGGCAAATGTTCCTCTCATCATCACCTCGTGATTTCCACGTCTAGATCCATATGAGTTAAAGTCTTCGGGTTTCACTCCTTGGGACAATAAGTATTTTCCTGCTGCCGATTCTTCATTGAAAGAACCTGCAGGTGAAATATGATCCGTTGTTACAGAATCACCTAAGTAAAGCAACACTCGTGCTCCAGCGATATCTGTTAGAGGTTTAGGCTCTTTCGGAAGGTTTTCAAAGAATGGAGCATGACGAATATAAGTAGACGAAGGGTTCCATTCAAAACTTGCACCTTTCGGAGCATGAAGATTCTTCCAGTTTTCTTCCCCTTCAAAGATTTGATCGTACACTTCTTTAAAGTCTTCTCGTTTTAAGGAGTCGTTGATTACGGCTCTAATTTCTTCATGCGTTGGCCAAATATCTCTTAAATACACAGGTTCTCCATTTGGATCATAATCCAAAGGATCCGTTAGTAAGTTGATGTCCACACGTCCTACTAGGGCATAGGCAACCACAAGCATAGGCGACATCAAAAAGTTCATTTTCACTTGAGGATGAACCCTTGCTTCAAAGTTTCTATTTCCAGATAGTACAGAAGCTACAACTAAATCACCTTGGGTTACGGCTTCTGCAATAGGAGCAGGTAATGGTCCACTATTTCCAATACAAGACGTACAACCATATCCTACCGTATGGAAGCGCAAAGCTTCTAAATCTTCCGATAGACCTGAACGATCCAAGTAATGCGTAACTACTTTTGACCCTGGAGCCAAACTGGTTTTGACCCATGATTTTGTACGCAATCCACGTTGTATGGCTTTTCGAGCAACCAATCCAGCACCAATCATAACTTCCGGATTGGATGTATTGGTACAGCTGGTAATAGCTGCAAGCACAATACTACCGTCGCTTAATACATATTCTTTGTTTTTTTGTTTGATGCGAACCGCACGCATATTTTCTTTGACTACTTCAGTCGGTTCACTTGTCGGTTTCTCCGCCTGTTTGTAGACAAATTCAGTTCCAGAACCCCCTTCAGATAACCAAGCAGATTCACGTCTGTCTTTTACAGATACATAAGCGCGGTTGTATTCTTCTTCTAATAAGGTAGAGAAGGTTTGGTCTAATTCGCGTACTAAGATTTTATCTTGTGGACGTTTAGGACCCGATACCGTCGGTTCTAAAGTATTTAAATCCAATTCTACAACAGCAGAATAGGTGATGTCTTCTTTACCCGTACGCCATAAAAGATTTTCTTTACAGTATTCCTCTACTAATTGCACGTGGTCTTCCTCGCGATTCGTTTGACGCATATAATGCAACGTCTGATTGTCGATAGGGAAGTAGGTAACTGTACATCCAAATTCAGGAGACATATTCGAAATTGTCGCGCGATCCGTTACAGAAAGATGATCTAAACCATCTCCAAAAACTTCTACGAACTTACCTACAACTCCTTGTTTACGCAGTATTTTTGTAATGGATAGTACCATATCGGTAGCGGTGGCTCCTTCTGGTATTTTTCCAGTTAATTTAAGTCCTACAACCTCTGGACAAGTAAAGTAGATCGGTTGCCCCAACATAGCGGCTTCTGCCTCAATTCCTCCAACACCCCATGCAATTACTCCAATTCCATTGACCATCGGGGTATGAGAATCTGTTCCTACTAAAGTATCCGGGAATAACCAACCGTCTCTATTGATAACCCCTTTTGCAAGGTATTCTAAGTTCACTTGGTGGCAAATACCCATTCCTGGAGGAACAACAGTAAATCCTTTTAATTCTTGTTGCGCCCATTTCAGTAATTCATAACGCTCGGCATTGCGTTCATATTCTTTGGTTACATTTTCTTTATAAGCATAATCTGTTCCAAAATAATCCACTTGTACCGAGTGGTCAATCACTAAATCAACAGGAATAGCTGGAGTAATTTTCTCTCCATTCTTTCCTTGACGTACATATTCCGCACGTAAAGAAGCTAAATCCACTACACCAGGAACACCCGTAAAATCTTGCATCAATACACGCGCAGGTTTAAAAGGAATGTCTTTATCTGTAGGTTGAGGTTGCCAATTGACTAACGTATCGATATGCTCATCTGTAATGGCAAATCCGTCGTGATTTCGCAATACGTTCTCCAATAGAATACGAATTGAAAAAGGCAAACGATGAATGTCTTTGCCCTCATCTTGTAGCTTTTTAAGCGAAGCTATTTTGTAATTCTTCATAATTGTTAGTTTTTCCCAATTTACAAAAAAATAATGGATTACCTCCCGTAATATGGGGGATTTAATCTTAAAATAAATCTAAAATTGCTGAAGGATTCATGATAATTGTCATTTTTAAACCCCTGAGGATGAATTACTTTTACTTAACAAAATAGTGAACCATGAAAATCGAACAAATTTATACAGGATGTATAGCACATGCTGCCTACTATCTTTCTAGTCAAGGAGAAGCAGCTATTTTTGACCCTTTGCGCGATGTACAACCGTATATCGATCGAGCTACACAAGATAATGCTTCAATCAAGTATGTTTTTGAAACGCATTTTCACGCCGATTTTGTTAGTGGTCATTTGGACTTGATGCAAAAAACTGGAGCGCAAATTGTATTTGGCCCAACAGCATCCCCCAATTATGAGGCGATTATCGCAACAGATAATCAAGTTTTTCAAGTAGGAGGAGTAAAAATTCAAGTACTACATACACCTGGGCATACCATGGAAAGCAGTACGTATTTGATTTTTGATGAAGCAGGAGAACCTCATGCCATTATTACGGGAGATACGTTGTTTATTGGAGATGTAGGACGACCTGATTTGGTGCAGTTGGTCAAATCAGAACTAACGCAAGAAAAATTAGCAAGACATTTATATCAGTCGCTACGCCATAAAATTATGCCGTTACCCGATCATCTTATCGTCTATCCAAATCATGGAGCGGGAAGTGCATGTGGTAAAAATATGAGTAAGGAAACAACAGATACATTGGGCAATCAGAAGAAAACGAATTATGCGCTTCGCGCTGATATGTCGGAAGATGAGTTTGTGGATGAGGTATTGACTGGGTTGGCAACACCTCCACAATATTTTCCGAAAAATGTCTTGCTTAATATAGGGGGGTATGAGCAATTGGATGAAGTATTAGACCGCGCTTATAAACCATTGACCTTGGCTATGTTTGATGCGATGCTCGCCACAGGAGAAGTATTCCTTTTGGATACCCGATCACCTCAAGACTTTGCCTCAGGATTTATTCCCAAAAGTATCAATATCGGATTGAATGGTCCTTTTGCTGTATGGGTAGGAGAGTTGATTAAAAATATTCAACAGCCTCTTGTTTTAATTACCGATCCAGGAAAAGAAGAAGAAAGTATGATTCGCTTGTCTCGTGTGGGATATGACCATACAGTTGGATTCCTAGAAGGAGGGATCGATACTTGGAAAAAAGCCAATAGATCGTTACATCAGATTCCGCGTTTGGAAGCGCAGCAATTAGATGCTTATATCGAAAGCGAGAAACCTGTGCTTGTTGATGTTCGAAAAGAAAGCGAGTACGAGGCAGAACATTTGGTTCCTTCCGTTTTTGTTTCTTTGAATACATTGGAAGAAAAAATGAACACCTTAGATAAAGATAAAACACAAGTTGTGTATTGTGCAGGAGGATACCGCAGTATGATTGCGGCTTCCATGCTACGAGCACAAGGATTTTTAAAAGTAGTTGATGTTGTTGGAGGCTTTCAAGCAATCGCACCCGTAACAACTGTAGATAAGACGACTTTTGTATGTCCTACTTCCTTGTTATAAAGTAGTAATTCAGTTGTTTATACGTTCTTAAGATTCTCTTCAGTGGATCGTAAGAATAGTTATTATGTTTTTAGTTTAAGACAGCTCTCTCTGTGTTTGGGAGCTGTTTTTTTTATTTCTCAATGGTGCGGAACGTCAAGTTGACTCTTGGATGATGGACAACTTTCGTCGGAGGTAAGCGATGCAACCAAAACGTCTGTGTTTCATCTTTCATGACGAGCAGGTGTCCACTAGCTAAGGTAAATTCAACTTTTTCGGCTGTGGATTTGTGTTTGAATAGAAATTTTCGCGTCGCACCTAAACTCAAAGAAGCAATAGCTCCATTTTTCTTTAAATCCTTTTCTCCATCGCTGTGCCAAGCCATGCCTTCACTTCCATCGTGATACAGGTTTAACAAACAAGAGTTATACGTTTCTCCTGTGGCTTGTTCAATACGCGTTTTCAATTCCAATAATTCAGGTGTCCACGGTAAAGCAAGTTTGGTTACGTTAGAATAGGTGTAAGGGAAGGTTTGTGAACCATACCAAGCTACTTTGCGTTTTGTAATTACCTTTTTACCAAAGATAATGGCTTCATCATTTTTCCATTCAATATGGTGGAGTAAATGCTCAAAATAGAACGAAGCCTCTTCAGCCGTTAAAAGAAAGCCATAGAAGTGAACGGTCCCATCATAGGGCAAGTAATTGTGTTGTGTATCTTCCAAAGAATTAAATAAGTCCATCAGCTGTATTTTTTGATTCGTTATTTCCATATACTTGTGCGCCTTCCCAGCCTATAATAGCCGTTTTACGCGTCGCTCCCCACATATAGTTACCAAAGACACCCGAGGACTGAATAACGCGATGACACGGGATTAAAAAGGCTATTGGGTTGTTTCCAATTGCTGTGCCCACGGCTCTTGATGCTTTTGGATTATCTATCGCTTGTGCAATAGCTCCATAGGTAGTTAATTCGCCCATGGGAACTGCAAGTAAGCTTTGCCAAACTTTGAGCTGGAACTCCGTTCCTTTTAAATGCAGTTTGATCTGATTCAAGTCGGGTTTAGACTGTTGAAAGATTTTTAGCGCTTGTAGTTGTAACTGATCGGTTTGTGCTTGAAAGGTGGCTTGCGGAAATTTAGCTTTTAACTCTTGTAAGGCTACCGCTTCTGCTGTAACAAAGACGAGGTGACAAATGCCTTTTGCCGTTGAAGCAATTAAAATAGGACCAAAAAAACTAGAGGCGAAGCTGTAGTTAATCGTCAGTTGTTGCCCCCCATGCTGATACTCTGCCGGGGTCATTCCTTCGAGGGTAATAAACAAATCATGCAAACGACTGGTACTGGATAACCCTGTTTCAAAGGTGGCATCAAATAAGGTCACTTGTTGGTCCTTGAGTAGCCATTTTGCATATTCCAAACTCGTAAATTGTAAGAATTTCTTCGGACTAGTACCTGCCCATTCTGTAAATAAACGCTGAAAATGCGCCGGACTTAAATGCAAAGCATTTGCAACTTCATCTAAACGAGGTTGTCTTTTGAAATTCGTATGAATATATTCAATCGCTTCCGCAATACGAGTATAGTTTAAGGCTGCTTCTTTCATAGTGTACGGTTTACGGTTGACAGTGTACGATTTAGTTTTTAATTCATCTACTCACTTCCCAACTTTACTTCAAAACTAGGAACATAAGAGATCACTTAGGGAATTGAATAAGGTTCTTTCGAGTTTTCTTCAACACTTCTTGGACTTTCCTTGGAGATTCCTTCGACTTTCCTTCGACAAAAAGGTGTATTTTCCTAGTATTCTCCAAGCATTGTCCAAGGAATGTCCAACAAAACGACTATAAACCCTTTCCGAATGTGCTTCTAACCCTTTACTTTTTACATGCTGTCAACTAACAACAAATATCGCTAGGTTTTATCAGTTCTAAAATCCGAAACATGCTAATTTTTAGTGCAAAATGACGTACTAGATGACAGAACATTAAAAGAAAAAGCTTGAGGGTTACTCAAGCTTTTCTATAGGTTGAAGAAAAATAAATTATTTCTTTTTCTGTAAATCGTATAAATCTAGACGTCTATCTTTCATGATACGGACACTTCCGTGTTCGTGTAATTCTTTCAACAAGTCTAGGTTGACATCGACAATTAACGTCATCTCCGTATTTGGAGTTGCTTCTGCTTTGACTCCATTAGTAGGGAAGGCAAAATCAGAAGGCGTGAATACAGCAGCTTGTGCAAACTGGATGTCCATGTTATTTACTTTTGGTAAGTTACCCACACATCCTGCAATAGCTACATAACACTCATTTTCAATGGCACGAGCAGCAGCACAGTTGCGAACACGGGTATATCCGTTTTGTGTATCCGTTAAGAAAGGAACGAACAGAATCTCCATTCCGTCTTCGGCAAGTAAGCGTGGTAATTCAGGAAATTCGACATCATAACAAACGATAATTCCGATTTTTCCACAATCGGTATCGAAGGTTTGGATGGCTGAGCCCCCTTGCATTCCCCAATAGTGAACCTCATTTGGGGTAATGTGAATTTTTGAATACATTTCATACGTACCATCGCGTTTACAAAGGAAACCAACATTGTATAAGGTTCCATCAATGATATACGGCATACTACCAGAAATAATATTGATGTTGTATGAAATAGCATATTCTTGGAATCGCTTGCGGATTGGCGTGGTGTAACGAGCAAGCTCACGAATGGAATCAGCCTCCGATAAGTGGTTATACGCTGCCATTAAAGGTGCTGTAAACAGCTCCGGGAACATGGCAAAGTCACTTTCATAATCCGATACCGCATTGATGAAAAACTCCGCTTGATCAAAGAACTCTTCCAAATCATTAAAGGGACGCATTTGCCATTGAATTAGACCCAAGCGAACCACACTCTTTTTGGTATTGATAAGCTGTACCTCTTTTTCGTAGTAGATGTTATTCCACTCTAATAATACAGCATAATCTTTCGATTCTTTATCTCCATCCAGGTAATTGCGCATCAAGCGAACCATGTGGAAGTCATTCGACATTTGGAAGGACATCACTGGATCGTTAATTTCTTTCGCCTTCACTTTATCTAAATATTGTTTTGGCGTAAGTTCATTTGCATATTTCGCGTATTTCGGGATTCTTCCCGCAAATACGATTGATTTTAAGTTGAGTTGTTCACACAATTCTTTACGCGCATCGTATAAACGACGACCTAGGCGTAATCCTCTATATTTTGGGTGAATAAAAACGTCAATCCCGTATAAAATATTCCCTTTCGGGTTGTGTGTACTAAAAGAAGAATAACCCGTAATCTGATCGTAATTATGGGCGGACATGGCTTTCTTCTCATCAATGATAATAGAAAGCGCCGATCCTACAACAATATCATCCACCAAAACGACCAACTGTCCTTCTGGGAAAATACTCAGTAGGTTCTCTATCTCACTTTTATCCCAATAAGGGTCTTCCATACCCGTATAGGATTCAAGCATTGAATTTTTAAGCTCCAAATAATCGTCAAGTTGGAGGTTGCGAAGTTCAATCTTGTTAATTGTAGTATCCATGAATTTTTTATTGCAAATTACAAATAATACTTGTAATAAGTAAATATTTTAGAAGGTAAATGGGGATAACCCCTTGGGTTTGGTGTGTTTTTTGCTAAAAAATAATAAGAGATTATTTAATTTAAAAGAACATACTATGAGTTCACTACGAAACCGCGTTCAACTAATTGGACGAGCAGGACAAAATGCAGAAATTATCGTTTTTGGTTCAGATAAAAAACGAGCTACTTTTTCTATTGCTGTCAATGAGTTTTACTACAATGACAAAGGCGAAAAGGTTGAAAATGTACAATGGCATAATGTTGTCGCTTGGGGCAAACTAGCAGATATTGCTGAAAAATATGTCTTAAAAGGCAAAGAGGTGGCTATTGAAGGAAAGTTGGTGAATCGCTCCTATGAGGACAAGGAAAACAACAAGAGATACATCACTGAAATCGTCGTTTCGGAACTACTTTTTTAGCTGATGAAGAAAGGATTAAAAAGGAATTAGAGGTTGTTTTTACTGGATAAATAACCTCTTTTTTTGCAAAAAGACTTATCTTGCTCAAGATTAATTTAAATGGAAAATCTTTTGAGTCAAATATTAGTAATAGAAGACGATATTCGCGTTGCAGAATTGCTTCAACGCAGCTTGCAAGATCAGAACTTTGCTGTGGATGTGGCCTATGATGGCTATATGGG
The DNA here is from genome assembly GCF_052691955.1 of Myroides sp. TSA_177.3. Taxonomy (NCBI): domain Bacteria; kingdom Pseudomonadati; phylum Bacteroidota; class Flavobacteriia; order Flavobacteriales; family Flavobacteriaceae; genus Myroides; species Myroides sp. TSA_177.3. The sequence continues at coordinate 183,575 of NZ_JBQZGD010000003.1, read as the reverse complement.
AAAGAAATTAGCCCTACAGAAAAAGTACCAATTGATTATTACCGATGTCATCCTGCCAAAGATTAATGGAATTGATTTGTGTAAGGAACTCAAACAAAGCTTGCCCAATACCCCAATCATTATGTTGACTGCTTTAGGAACAACCGATGATAAAGTGGAGGGATTTGATGCAGGTGCAGATGATTATTTGGTGAAACCTTTTGAATTACGCGAACTTTATGTCCGCATTCGCGCTTTATTGAAGCGCTTTGAAAATGCTACAGAAACCAGTAATCCAATTTTAAAATATGCCGATTTAGAGATTGATTTGAATCAGAAAAAATTCAAGCGGGCAGGACAAGAAATTCACCTGACCCCCAAAGAATTTAACCTGATGCAATTCATGATGGAAAACCCAGAGCGCGTCTTATCGCGAACGGAGATTTCTGAAAAAGTATGGGATACCCATTTTGATACAGGGACGAACTTTATTGATGTATACATCAATTATTTGAGAAAGAAGATTGAACTCGATGCGAATAACAAATTGATTCATACAAAATCAGGTATGGGTTTTATCTTGCAAAGCCATGAGAATTAAAACGAGACTGACACTGCTGTTTACCTTGTTGGTGGCCTCTATACTATTGGTTTTCGCCAGTGTTATTTATTGGTCTTCCTCCAAAAGCAGAGAAGTTGAGTTTTATGAAGAATTAGAAAAAGAGGCGATTACAAAAGCCAAACTCTTTTTAGAAGCGCAAGTAAAGCCAACAACCTTGCATAAAATTTACCTCAACAATAGTGAAATTATCAATGAGGTTGAGGTAGCCGTTTACGATTATAATTTCAACTTATTGTATCACGATGCAGAAGAGATTGATCGCGTAAAGGAAACCAAAGAAATGATCAAAAGCATCATTGATAAAGGAAGTTTACACTATACACAAGAAGATTGGCAAGTCATTGGAATGACGTATTCATTTAATGACCAAAACTATATCGTTACAGCTACAGCGTATGATGAATACGGTTACACCAAGTTGCAAAACTTATTTGTAACTATTGTAGTACTCGTGGTAATTTCGTTGTTAGTCATCTATTTTGTGGGGTTATTTTTCGCAGACAAAGTATTGCTACCCATCAAGAAGATGAATGATGAGGTGAATCAAATTACAGCTACAAATTTAGATTTGCGCATTAGCACAGAAAAAAATAAAGACGAACTAGGAGCTTTGGCTAATACATTTAATGAGATGCTGAATCGCCTAGAGAATTCTTTTGATTCTCAAAAGCAATTTGTGTCCAATATTTCGCATGAACTGCGAACGCCACTAGCAGCTATTATTGCAGAACTGGAATTAGCTCTAAGTAAAGAACAAAATCAAGCGTATTATATTCAGACGATTGAGAATGCCTTAAACGATTCACAAAAAATCGTGCGTTTATCCAATAGCTTATTAGACTTTGCGAAAGCAAGCTATGATCCAACGGAAATTGTGTTTAAATCAATTCGCGTGGATGAGGTGATTTTGGATGCTTGTCAGAAGTTGCAGAAAATGGATGCGTCGTATAAATTTAATTTTGTCATTGATGAATCGGTAACCAAGGAAGAAATGATGATGGTACATGCAAATCCTTATTTATTAGAGGTTGCCTTGGTTAATCTACTCGAAAATGCGTGTAAGTTTTCAGAACAGAAGGCTTGTACCATTCAAGTGAAATACGAAGATTATCACTTAGTCGTTCTGGTAATCGACAAGGGAATTGGTATAGCGGAGGAGGATTTAGAATCTATTTTTGTGCCTTTTTATCGCGGTAAAAACCAAAACTACAAAGAGGGAAATGGCATTGGTCTTCCCTTGACGAATAAAATTATCAAGCTACATAAAGGAACGTTGCATGTCGACTCTCAAGTAGGAGAAGGAACGACCTTTACGATTCAATTTTAACTTATCAAGCGCTTACTGTACAGTAGGCGCTTTCTTTTTCTAATAGAATTCTAATTTTTTTCTAAAGGCTTTCTAATAGCCGCCAAGCCTCATAACATCTACTTTTGTCCCATCAAAAAAAATAAATGATGGACACGGAATCCTTTCGAAGAAAAGAATGTTAACTGTCCTGCTGCTTGTTTATAACGGAGTTTGTATGCACGAAGTAGGAGCAAAAAAAATGAAGTTATGGCAATTACAGTATTTATTTTAAGATTATTACTTGCTTTTGTTTTAGGAGCGTTAATTGGTGCTGAGCGTCAAGTAAGACAAAAAAGTGCAGGATTGAGAACCAATACGTTGGTTTGTATTGGAGCAGCGGGATTTGTATTAATGTCGTATCAAATTGGAGGAACCGCTGTAGGGCGTGTAGCTTCTTATGTTGTAAGTGGAATTGGTTTTCTAGGAGCTGGAGTGATTATGAAGGATGGATTCAGCATCCGCGGTTTGAATACAGCAGCAACAATTTGGTGCTCAGCTTCAGTTGGCTCTATGTGTGGAGTAGGTTTATGGCAAGAGGCAATCGCAATGACTATTTTAATTGTAGGGGCTCACTTGTTATTACGTCCCATTGGGAATTTAATGAATAAGCTGTCTTTTGAAACAGAAAGCGATTCCGCCGAAGTATTCTACGAAATCATTGTAGGGTGTAAAGAGCAAGTAGAGAATGATATCCGAGTGATGGTGCTGAAGCACCTGAAAGCACAAAAAGAATTGCAAATGCGTTCGCTAAAAAGCTCAGATAATGGCAACCCTGCCTTTTCCTATCTCAAATTTGAGGTGTACTGTATCGGACGTAAGGATGATATTTTAGAACAGATTACACAAAAAGTGTCTTTAGAATTTGGTGTATCTGAAGTTTCCTGGGAGTTAATTACATACTAATCTTTAAAGAGAAATGGCATGAGAACAATGAAGTACGAACACAGTAGCTTACGCAAAATAGCACAAGATTTTCAAGGATTAGATCAAATGATGAAGATGCTTCCGGTATTGAAAAAGATGCCCATTATTGATGTGAGTGAGGCGCTTTCTTTGATGGAAACAAAAGAACTGTTTGTTATTTTACGCGAATTTCCACTAGAACATCAAGCTGAAATATTTGCAGCCTTTCCTTTGGTGAAACAACTTTCTGTTTTTCAGCAGTTGAGCATGAAGCGCTTTGCTCGATTATTTGAGCAAATGCCATCTGAAGATCGCGCTGATTTATTTCAAATTCTAACACAACAGGAACAAATTGATTTGTTGCCGTTTTTGACCAAGCAAGTACGAGAGAATGTATTGGCGTTGAGCTCTTATCCTGAAGATACGGCAGGTGGAATTATGAGTACGGATTTTGCTACGGTTGGTAAGGATATGACTTGTTTTGAGGCGATTCACAAGGTACGTCAAGATGCACCATCAAAGAAAACGATTTACTATATCTATGTGGTAAATGAAGACCAAACCCTATTGGGATTCATTACCCTAAAAGATCTCATTATAGCAGAACCACATCAATTGGTCCAAGAAGAACTACACCGCGATTTTGTTTTTGGCTATGTTGACGAAGAAAATGAAGAAGTTGCGGCTAAGATTGATAAATACGAATTAGTAGCCTTGCCTATTCTCAATCGCAAGAAACAGCTGGTGGGGATTGTAACCCATGATGATGCTTTAGATATTATTCAGGCAGAACACACCGAAGACATGCAAAAGTTTATGGGGGTAATGGGAAGTAGTGAGGATGCAGATTATGAGCAAACTTCTGTTTTCGATCACTTTAAAAAACGCGTGTTTTGGTTGGTAACTTTAGCTATTGTTGGTTTAGTATCGGGGTTAATCATTCACAATTTTGAAGGAGCTCTTGCGCAAATGGTCATTCTAGCCATCTATATGCCTATGGTAGCAGATGCAGGAGGAAACGCAGGAAGTCAGTCCGCAACGGTTGTTGTACGAGCAATTGCATTAGGGCAAATAACAGTAAAGTCCTGGATGCTTGTGCTGTGGAAAGAAATGAAAATCGGATTGATGTTAGCCTTGTGCTTGGGTGTGTTAGCCTTTAGTAAAGTGGTCCTGTTGAGTTGGGAAACAGAATCGCCAGAAGTATTTAGCCTGTGGATTATTGGCGGAGTGATTGCAGTGGCTTTGTTTTTACAAGTGATATTTTCTACTGTCATTGGGGCTGCCTTGCCGCTCCTTGTGAAGAAAATGGGAGCTGATCCAGCTGTAGTAGCGAGTCCAGCAATTCGAACCATAGTCAATATTCTAGGATTGTTAATCTATTTCGGATTAGCGGCTTACATCTTCGATTTACACTAATTAAAAGGTAGATAAACCATACTATAAAGATAAAAAGAATGAAAAAGTGGCGTTTTCGCTGTGATTTGACTCCCTATGGGTAATGGATAATTATTTTTATTGTTAAATAAACGTAATGTTTTATTTTTATGATAAAAAATATAGCGTAAAATTTCGTAAATTAAGAAAATATTATAAAGTTAAAATTTAAAACAATCATAATGGCAAAAAAAGTACAAATAGCAGGAGTTCTAGGCTTGAGTATCTTATTGAGTTTTTGCTCTGATAAAAAGGAACAAACCAGTGACGTTGCACCATACCAAGTGAATAATCAGGTCATTTCCTTAACAGAAAATTCAAACCTCAAAGGCAGAATTAAAGTGACAGAAGTAGAAGTAGAAGATTTTACTTTTGATTTAGTAACTGCAGGTTTAGTAAAAGCAATACCGAACCATTATGCGGAGATTGCCTCTCCTTTTTCGGGGAGAATTATCAAATCGTTTATCAAATTGGGTCAAAAAGTAAGTGTGAACCAACCCTTATTCGAAGTGTCTTCACCAGATTATTTCGAAGCACAAAAGGATTACTTTGATTCCAAACAAGAATACAAGCAAACGTCTTTGAATTTAAAAAGACAAGCAGACTTATTAGCGAACGGAGTTGGAGTTCGCCAAGAGTATGAAGAAGCTGAAACGGAAAACTCAATGGCAAAAGCTGCTTTTGACAATGCTACAGCCGCCATCAAAATATACAATGTACAACCGACCTCTTTGGTTTTAGGACAGCCGTTAATTGTGCGTTCTCCTATTGAAGGGGAAGTATTGGAAAACAATATTGTATTGGGGCAGTACATCAATGATGATGCAGATCCTGTAATTAAAATTGCTGCATTGAACAAAATTTGGATTGTAGGAAAAGTCAAAGAAAAAGACATCCAACATTTGACCAAGTTGAATAAAGTTCAAATTGAGTTATCTGCTTATCCAGGTGAACCTATCGAGGGAACCATTTACCATGTGAATGAAATTGTAGATGAAGAAACGAGAAGTATCGATGTGTTAATTGAAGTAAATAACAACGATCGCAAGTTAAAACCAGGCATGTATGTGAATGTACGTTTCATTGATCAACCGGAAAAAGTAATTTTAGTTCCTTCAAGAGCTGTATTACAGGGAGAAGACGATTCTTTCGTTTTTGTTGAAGTAGCACCAAACGAATACATCCGTAAAAATGTAGTCATCGGTGGAGTGTCAGGCAATCAGACCGTTATCTTATCTGGTTTAGAAAAAGGAGACAAAATCGTAAGCGAAGGAGGTATTTACTTACCACAACTGTAGTAATCCTATAAAACAGCAAAAAAATGAAAAAAAATATAATAGATACAGCTATACACAAAAGATGGCTTGTTGCTGCTTTGTTTGGCTTACTGTGTATCTTCGGTTATTATTCTTGGAAGCAATTATCCATAGAAGCTTATCCCGATATTGCAGATACAACCTCACAAGTAGTGACACAAGTACCAGGCTTAGCTGCTGAAGAAATTGAATTACAGATTACAATTCCCATTGAACGTGCACTAAATGGAATGCCAGGCATGCACGTAATGCGTAGTAATAGTACGTTCGGATTATCCATGATTACGCTTGTTTTTGAGGATGGAGTTGATGATTATTTTGCTCGTCAACGTATTCAAGAACGTCTAAATGCAGTGGAATTACCTTATGAAGCTGTTCCTGAATTAGATCCCTTGACCTCGCCAATTGGAGAAGTATATCGCTATATTATCGAAGGAGATGGGTATAGTTTACGCGAGCTTACGGATATTCAAAACTTTGTGATTATTCCGAAATTAAATCAAGTTTCAGGTGTAGCAGAAGTAACGAATTTTGGAGGGATTACGACTCAATTTCAAATTGAATTAGACCCACATAAATTAGAACAATACGATTTATCATTAAGTGATGTAACGGAAACAATTGAAGAAAACAACGTAAATTCTGGAGGAAGTGTGTTAACACGTGGAGATTTAGGGTATGTTGTTCGCGGAATTGGGCTGGTGAAGGATTTAGAAGATTTAGGAAAAATCGTTGTAAAAGCGGATAATGGTATTCCCATTTTCTTAAAAGATTTAGGTCGTTTAAAATATGGAAATGTCGAGCGCAAAGGAGTTTTAGGCTATTCAGATAAAGAGCGTAATTACTCCGATAGTATTGAAGGGATTGTCCTTTTATTGAAAGGAGAAAACCCATCAGTAGTACTAGATAAAATCCACCAATATGTAGATGAATTAAACAACGAATTACTGCCAGAAGGTGTTAAGATTCACACGTTTTTAGATCGTACAGAATTAGTAGATACGACGCTACATACCGTATCAACTACGTTGATTGAAGGAATTAGCTTAGTGATTATCGTATTAATTGTGTTCTTGGGTAGTTGGAGAGGGGCTTTGCTTGTAGCAATCACCATTCCTGTATCGCTTTTGTTTGCCTTTATCTTAATGCATTTCACAGATATTCCAGCAAACTTATTGTCTTTGGGAGCGATTGACTTTGGTATTATTGTCGATGGGGCCATTGTGATGATGGAGTCCATCCTCAAGAAGCGAGAAGATAATCCGAATGAAGAACTGAAGGAGAAATCAATTGCACAACGTACGAAAGAAGTAGCAAAGCCTGTATTTTTTGCAACGATTATTATTATCACGGCCTATTTACCTCTTTTTGCTTTTGAGCGCGTAGAAAAGAAACTATTTACGCCAATGGCATTCACCGTAGGATTTGCTTTGTTGGGGGCTCTTTTAGTAGCGCTATTCTTAATTCCTGGGTTGGCTTATGCGGTGTATAAAAAACCAAGAAAAATATACCACAATAAGTGGTTGGAAAAACTAACGGGATTGTATCATAATCGCATTGAAAAGATTATGAAAAGACCGAAACAAGTGTTTTTACCTATCGTTATTGTATTGGCGATTACAGTTGGATTAACGGTAAAAGTGGGGAAAGACTTTTTACCGCCTCTAGATGAAGGATCTATTTGGTTACAGGTGACTTTACCTCCAGGAATTTCCTTGGAGAAATCCAAAGAGATGAGTGATACACTACGTGCGAGAACAATGAAGTATGAAGAGGTGACTTATGTTATGGTGCAAGCTGGACGAAATGATGATGGTACGGATCCATTTACGCCTTCCCATTTTGAGTGTTCTATTGGGATCAAACCTTATAAAGAATGGCCAAGAGGCAAAACGAAAAATGACCTAATTGAAGAGTTGGCTGCAGAATATGAATCGCTTCCTGGATTTACAGTAGGATTCGCACAGCCAATGATTGACGGTGTAATGGATAAGATTTCTGGAGCACATAGTGAATTAGTGGTTAAAGTGTATGGAGAAGATTTCCACGAAACTAGACGTATTGCCAATGAAGTACTAGGAACATTGAAAACAGTAGATGGCGCAGTAGATTTAGCGATTGATCAAGAACCTCCTTTACCGCAATTACAAATTCACGCAAATCGAGATAAAATTGCACAATATGGATTGAATGTAGCGGATGTAGCGGAATTGATTGAAGTGGCGATTGGTGGAAAAGCGATTTCTCAAATCTTTATTGGAAATAAGGTGTATGATATTAGTGCGCGTTATACGGAAGAGAGTAGAAATACACCAGAAAAGATTGCCAATCTAATGTTGACTTCGAGTAGTGGAGCGAAGATTCCCTTGTCACAAGTGGCGGATGTAAAAACAAGTACAGGAGAAAGTACCATTACACGTGAGATGAACAGACGTCATTTAACAGTAAAATTAAACGTTCGTAACCGCGATTTGGGTTCTTTATTGAAAGAAGCACAACAAAAAATAGAGGACAACATTACATATGATCACAATAAATTCCACATTGAGTGGGGAGGACAATTTGAAAATCAACACCGTGCATACAATCGTTTGGCGATTATCGTTCCGCTTACTTTGTGTTTGATGTTTGTGTTACTCTATGGAGCATTTGGTCAGTTCAGACAAGCAGGGTTATTGATGGTTGTAGTTCCTTTGGCTCTTTTTGGAGGAATGTTAGCCTTGAATGTGAGAGGGATGTCCTTGAACGTGTCTTCAGCCGTTGGATTTATTGCACTCTTTGGAGTCGCAATTCAGAATGGAGTGATTATGATTTCTCATATTAATGACTTGCGCAAGAAAGGACATGCACTGTTAGAAGCTGTATTGTTGGGAGCGGAACAGCGATTTAGACCGGTATTAATGACCGCAACTGTAGCAATTTTGGGATTATTCCCTGCTTCTATGGCAACGGGAATTGGTTCAGATGTTCAACGTCCATTGGCAACAGTAATTGTATATGGATTGTTATTCGCTACTATTTTGACCCTTTTTGTATTGCCTGCTTTGTATTATTTAGTAGAACGCAAATGGGGAAAAGACAGTGACTTTGTGAAAGTAGAAGAAACAGAAGAAAACTAGCATTGAGATGAATATTGTAAAGAAATATATAAGTATAAGTGTGATGTCAATCGTTTGTGGTGGCACGATGTATGCGCAAAATGGGCATACGGAGGAAGCGACAAATAAAAGCACACTGACCTATAAGGAGTTTCTATCCAAAATGGTAGTAAACAACTTGAGCTATGCTGCGGAAAAGTATAATATCAACATCGCAGAGGCAGAAGTACAAGCGGCTAAAGCATTTCCCGATCCAGAATTGAGTTTTGGTTGGGCAGATAATCAGCAAAAACGCATGCAAATGGGGTATGGATTTGAAGCAGAATTATCTTGGGATTTAGAGCTTGGAGGAAAGCGAAAAGCAAGAAAGAACTTAGCACACGATCAAAAAGTATTAGCAGAATTAGAGCTGCAAGAATTCTTTCACACGTTGCGTGCAGAATCAACGGTTACCTTTTTGGAGGCTATGCAAAACAAGATGTTGTATGATATCCAAAAGGATTCGTACGAATCAATGCGTCAAGTAGCCCAATCGGATAGTATTCGCTATTCTTTAGGACAAATTAGCAAAGTCGATGCGATCCAAAGTAAGTTGGAAGCCAAGTCGATGCTCAATGATTTGCAAGATGCGGATGATGCTTGGGAAAATAGTTTGATTGAAGTGCGCAACATCATTAGTGCACGTCGAATTGATTCGATTTATCTACCCGTAGGGGATTTTAATCAATTCGTTCGATTGTTTGCCTTGGAGGATCTTATTGTAACCGCTCAGAATAATCGTGCAGATTTTCTAGTTGCTCAACAAAATAAAGTAGTTGCGGGGCGTCAAGTTGCGTTAGCGAGAGCAGAACGCGTGATTGATTTAGGGTTGAATTTAGGGGTTGAAAATAATTCATTTGTCAAAAATGCAGTGGCTCCTACACCTGGGAATACCGTAGTGAAAGCGGGTATTTCGGTTCCTTTGAAATTTTCCAATCGACGTGATGCGGGGTTGAAAACCGCTTTGTATGAAGAAAGACAAGCAGAGTTGGAATACGACATGGTGGAATTGGAGTTGGAAAAAGAAATCACACAGGCGTATCGCAATTATCTAACCAAGCAAAAGCAAATTCAACGTTTTGAAAATGGCATGTTAGATGAAGCTAAACAAGTATTTGAAGGAATTAAATATAGCTATCAACGCGGTGCTAGTAGCTTATTGGAAGTGTTAGATGCACAGCGTACGTATAACGAAACCCAACAAGCGTATGCAGAGACCTTATTCGGTTATGCAGAATCGTTGGTGGAGTTAGAAAAAGCGGTGGGAATTTGGGATATTGATTTTTAAGAAGCGTAGGATGAAACACATTATATTCAGTTTAATAGTATTAACTGGGCTTTCTATGAAAGCACAGGACTTCAATGAAGATCTAAAAGGAAGAACCTCTTTTAGTGTAAAAGCGGGTTGGTTACAATCCACACTAAAAGGAGATGACGTGAATGAATTAGCCGTAGAGGGCAAAATAGATAAACGCAATAACTTTTTTGTAGGGGTAAGTGTAGATAATAGTATCGGAACTTATTTTGGATTAAAACACGAATTGTACTATCAGAATTACGGCGCAGACTTTAAACGATCACTAGATGAACATACGTTTGATGCCACGTTAGAGATGCACAGTTTGCGTTTGAATCCCATTAGCCCTACGTTTAAAATAGGGGGATTGCAAGTGTATGCAGGACCTTACATCAATATGTTGTTGTACTCTTCAATTACAGCTGTAGATGAAGAAGGAAAAACATATAAAGATCACGGTATCTTTGGTTCTACAGAAGACGACCAAGAGGATAGTAAATACCTGCAAAAGATGGATTATGGGGTTACGGCAGGTATAGAATATCAATTCAAATTTGGGTTAATCGTAGGTGCACAATATACCCGAGGATTTGCTTCTATTTTTGACAATTCCAATACGTTTGGGGTAGAAGAAAATACAGGAGCCAATGACCTCAAAATCTACAATCAGAATTTTGGTGTTTATGTAGGCTATCGCTTTTAGTGAAATCGAACAAAAATGGAGATTCCTAGAATACCCAATCAATCGATGAACAAGTGCGATATAGAATAAAATTGTTTATGAAATAGAAAAAGGAAACCCAACGGTTTCCTTTTTCTATTTTGTATAAGTCTTATATCCTCCTAAAAATGGTAAATTACATCAAGTATGAGGGGGGATGAAAACCTTAGTTTAGTGCTTTATAACTTCCAACTAAAGAACCTCCACCTGAACAGTAGTACGATAAAACTCCTCTATCAGTTTCGTTTACGGTATCAATGCTTAATTCTCCTTCTTTTAAAGTAAAGTTTACAGGAACTTCTTGCAAGATGGCTTGATATGTGTGGTCATTTAATTGGGTTGCTGTGGTTTCTAAAGAACAAGTAGGTTTTTTAATGTCCTCTCTCGAAGTCACGAGAATAGCAACTTGATCTTTTTCTAAACTTGTTATGTTGATTTTTACCCAATCCGATCCATCTTCTTTTGTTGCATAGCCTTCTGAAACAAAAGTTAGGTTAACAGGTGCTGCTTTTGTTGCTTCTGTAACTTGACTCGCTTCCGTTGCTTCTGGAGCAGTTGTAGTGGCTTCTTTGGTGTTTTCTTTGCAGCTTGTCAAAAGGTAACCTGAGGTTAAGGTTAGGGCTGCTAAGATTAAAATTCTTGTTTTCATCGCTCGTTTATTTTTTGTTTTTGTTTTTTGTGTATATCAAACCTATTACAACAGGCCTTTAATTTCAGATAATTTTTTAATGGAAGTGAAATTCTCGTGAATCACAGGGTGTTCAATGTGCTCGTGTAACCAAGTTGTGTGAAAAGGAACATGTACGGCATAGCCCCCTAGTTCCAGGACGGGCAACACATCAGAGCGCAGCGAATTTCCAATCATGATAAATTCCTCTGGTTGTACATCCAGTCGCAAAAGTAATTTTTCATAATCGATCTTTTCTTTATCCGTCATTACTTCAATATGATGAAAATAAGAACCCAATCCCGATTTGTGTAATTTGCGATGTTGGTCTTTTAAATCCCCTTTGGTAGCAACGACTAAACGGTATTTTGTTTGTAGTTCTTGGAGAATTGCTTCTACATCGTCAATCAATTCAACGGGTTTCGTCAATAATCCCTTTCCTATTTTGACAATCTTATCAATAATTTTTACGTTTAAAGTTCCCTTAGAGATAATTTCAGCGGATTCAATCATGGAAAGTGTAAATCCCTTGATTCCGTAACCATAAAGCGGTAAATTATCTACTTGCGTTTTGAAGAGAATCTGAGAAATACTTTGATGCGTAAGGTAATCTTCCATCAAAATACAAAATTGTTGTTCGGCTTCTCTGAAAAAAGGTTCATTAATCCAAAGCGTATCGTCTGCATCAAATGCAACAACTTTAATTTTATTCATGTTATGCTGTTATAATTAGCCTAAAGGTAAGTAAAGATTTAGGGCCTTCTGGTATAAAGAGACTAAATTTAACGCAACGTTGGATTAAACATCTTTGCGTATACGGCTCAAGCTAACTTGGGTAATTCCCAAATAGGAAGCGATATGTTTGAGTGGTACACGCTGAATAATCGTCGGATAGTTGGAAATTAAATCTTTATAACGGGCTGTAGCGGATAGTAAATCGCGAGAGATAATACGTTTTTCTACACGCATTAATTCTTTTTCTGCCAATTTTCGTCCAAAGTTAGCAATGTGGATGTCCGTTAAATAATATTCACTTAGCTCATGAACATTAACCTGATAGAGTTCACAATCAACCAAAAGCTCAATGCTCTCATAGCTCTTTCGATTTTCTACATAGTTATTCATGGATAAAATAGTACTTCCCTCTTCGCCAAACCAAAAGGTGATTTCCCCATCTTCATGAGAGGAAAAAGCACGAACAACCCCTTGCTTGATGAAGTAGATGTTGTGTTCAATGCGATCCGCTTCAAGTATAATATGGCCTTTCGGTAGATGTAATTCACTACACAAACTCTTTAGCGCCGTCAGGGAAGGCTCAGGTAGAGGATAAATAGCTGTAAGAATTTGATCGATATCCATGATAAAAGGAATGAAATTGATTGAGTTGTGAATACACAAAGATAGGAATTCTCAAAGAAAGGGAGTGGAGGAATTACAGGAGTGCGAAAGAATAAAATTTTTAATTTATCGAGTGTATTATTGTTATTTAATATTGAGATAATATGAAATTAGGTCAAAAAGCCTTTATTTGTCAAAATGAATTTTTTAGGTCGTTGAATATGCTAACAAACTTTATGATACGAGATGTTTTCTATGTAGAATGTCTTTAATAGCTTTGTTAAACCTTATTAAATACTTAAATAACACCCAAATAAAGAAAAAAATGAATTTTAAGTCAACGGTAATTACAGCCATGTGCTGCTTCTTTTCCTTTGCTATTTTGGCAAATGAAAAATTAGAAAAACCAAAATTAGTGGTGGGTCTTGTAGTTGATCAAATGCGCTGGGATTATTTATATCGTTATTATGATCGATATAGTGAAAATGGATTTAAGCGCTTGTTAAACGAAGGATTCTCCAGCGAAAATACATTAATTGATTATGTACCAACGTATACAGCAATTGGACATAGTACCATTTATACAGGAAGTGTACCGGCAATACATGGGATTGCAGGAAATGATTTTATCATCCAAGCAACAGGACAAAATATGTACTGTACCCAAGATGATAGCGTTCAGGCAGTTGGTGGTGAAGGAAAAGTAGGACAGCAATCACCAAAGAATTTATTGGTATCTACGATTACCGATCAATTGAAATTAGCGACTAATTTCCAATCGAAAGTAATTGGAATTGCCATCAAAGATAGAGGTGGAATTCTCCCTGCTGGGCATTTTGCTAATGCTGCATATTGGTTAGATGGTAAAACAGGTGATTGGATTACGAGTACGTACTATATGAAGGATTTGCCAAAATGGGTAAAGGGATTCAATAAAGAAAAAATAGTAGATCAATACTATAAACAAGGATGGAAGACGTTGTATCCTATAGATACATATGTGTTGAGTACAGCGGATGACAACTTATATGAAGAGACGTTTAAAGGAGAGAAAACACCAACATTCCCGCGTGATTTAGTGAAGCTAAAGAAAGAAAATGGGTATGAGTTAATTAAAAGTACACCGCAAGGAAATACGTTAACGTTGGATTTTGCTAAACGTGCAATTGAAAACGAACAATTGGGGAATAACCCTTTACAAGTAACGGATTTCTTAGCTGTAAGTTTATCATCTACAGACTATATTGGACATCAATTTGCTATTAATTCAATTGAAATCGAAGATACCTATTTGCGTTTAGACCGCGATATCGCTGATTTCTTAGCGTATTTAGATCAAAATATTGGAAAAGGTAACTATACGTTATTCTTAAGTGCTGACCATGGAGCGGCTCATAACCCTAAGTTTTTTGCGGATCAAAAAGGAAACTCAGGATATTTTGATACGAAGGTGATCCGAAAAGACTTGAATGAAAAGTTAGCAAGTAAGTTTGGGGTAGCTGATTTGGTAAAAAGTTTAGCCAATTATCAAGTACACTTGAACTATGAAGTGATTGAAGCAAATGATGTAGAAGAAGATGAAGTTATTGCTGCTGCAATCAAACTATTGAAAAAAGTTGACGGTGTGGCTTTCGTGGTGGATATGAATGAAGCTGCGGAATCATCAGTACCTCAGATATTGAGAGAACGCATCATCAATGGATACAATTTCAAACGCAGCGGAGCAATTCAGATTATCCTAGAACCACAATGGTTTAGTGGATCGAAAGATGGAAAAGGAACGACACATGGTAGTTGGAATTCATACGATGCGCATATTCCAGCAGTATTCTTAGGATGGGGAGTTAAACCAGGAAAAACAACCCGTCAAACACATATGACAGATATTGCACCAACAATAGCGCAAATCTTGAAAATAGAGTTCCCTAATGGAAACATTGGAACACCAATCCAAGAAGCAATTGAACAATAAGAAGTAAAAAAAAAACGCCTTTAGTGAAAAACTAAGGGCGTTTTCTTTTTTAAGCCTATGTTATTTTTGTGTAAGAAAAGAGAATTATGTTTAGCTTTGGACTTACAAATTACTATTTATGAAAAAAAGATACCTATTGTATGGTTTTATATTTTCAATGAGTAGTGTATTACACGCTCAATATAAAACACTTACAAAAACGGATGCCAACGGATTTACCTATGAATATGTAGAGAATGATCCAGCAAATGCTCGAATTTATACCTTAAATAATGGGCTAAAAGTTTACTTAGCACAGAATCACGATGAGCCAAGAATCCAAACGTATATTCCTGTTCGTACAGGTTCAAATAATGATCCAGAAGACAGTACAGGTTTAGCACACTACTTGGAACATATGTTGTTCAAAGGAACTTCTAAATTAGGAACGGTTAATTGGGAAGTAGAGCAAGCAATGATTAAAAAAATCTCTGACTTGTATGAGCAACATAAAAATGAAAAGGATGTAGAAAAGAAAAAAGCAATCTATAAAAAGATTGATGAAATTTCGAAAGAAGCATCTCAATATGCGGTTGCTAATGAGTATGATAAATCGGTAGCTTCTATTGGAGCAACTGGAACGAATGCACATACGTGGTTTGAGGAAACGGTATATAAAAACGTCATTCCTTCAAATGAATTAGAAAAATTCTTAATCATTGAAAAAGAGCGTTTTTCTCAATTGGTATTGCGTTTATTCCACACAGAATTAGAGGCTGTATACGAAGAGTTCAACCGCGGTCAAGATAATGACTTCTGGGCGTCAAACGAGAAAATGATGGCGATGTTGTTTCCAACAACACACTATGGAACGCAAACGACAATTGGAACGTCAGAGCATTTGAAAAATCCTTCTATGGTAGCGATCCACAAT
Source organism: Myroides sp. TSA_177.3 (assembly GCF_052691955.1). Classification (NCBI taxonomy): domain Bacteria; kingdom Pseudomonadati; phylum Bacteroidota; class Flavobacteriia; order Flavobacteriales; family Flavobacteriaceae; genus Myroides; species Myroides sp. TSA_177.3. The sequence continues at coordinate 167,928 of NZ_JBQZGD010000003.1, read as the reverse complement.
TACTTTGATCAATATTATGTACCAAATAATATTGCGGTAGTATTAGTGGGAGATATCCAGTTTGATGAAACGATTCAAATGGTAAACAAGTATTTCGGTGCGATGAAAAAAGGAGTTCAACCGAAAGAATATGTAGCGGTTGAACAACCTATTCAAGGAATTAAATCGGCTGAGGTATTTAGTCCACAAGCGGAGCGCGTAGAGATGGGCTTCCGTTTAGGTGGTGCAAAAACACAAGATGCTTTATTTGTAACGATGATTGACATGCTATTGAGCAATGGTCAAGCAGGTTTGATTGACTTAGATATCAACCAAAAACAAAAAACGTTATACGCAGGTAGTTCATCCATGATCATGAAAGATTATTCGGTTCATGAACTAACAGGTATGCCTAACGAAGGACAAACCTTAGAAGAGGTGAGAGACATTATGTTAGAGCAAATCGAAAAAATCAAAAAAGGGGAATTTGACGATTGGTTATTACAAGCTGTTATCAATGAATTGAGAAAGAATTCAATGAAAGCATTAGAAGATAATGATTCGATGGCTACTGCAATGTATCAAGCCTTTATTCAAGGTAGATCTTGGGAAGATGCAGTGAGCGAAATCGACCGCATGGAGAAAATTACCAAAGCGGATATCGTGCGTTTTGCTAACGAGAATTACAAAGATAACTATGCGATTGTGTATAAACGCCAAGGAGAAAACAAAGATTTAGTTCGCGTTGAAAACCCTGGAATTACACCAATTGATTTAAATAGAGATAGTGAATCAGCATTCTATAAAGCATTAAATCAAGTTACTGTTAAAGATATTCAACCAGAATTCGTTGATTTCAACAAAGCGTTGAAAAGAGAGAAAATTGGCAAAATCAAAACAACGTTATACAGCATTGAAAATGTAACGAATGACTTAGCTACTGTAACGTATATCACACCAGTAGGATCTGATCACGACAAGAAATTAAGTTTAGCTTTAGAGTACTTGGATTATATTGGAACTAACAAATATTCTCCAGCAGATATTCGCAAAGAGTTCTACAAATTAGGGGTTGATTATTCATTGAATACAGGAACAGATAAATCATATATCACAATTGCTGGATTAAAAGAGAATATCCCTGCGGGAATTAAATTGTTAGAGCACTTATTGACAGATGCAAAAGCAGATCAAGAGGCATACGAAAATTTAGTGGACCAAATTTTGAAGTCTCGTTTTGATGCAAAATCAAGTAAAGGTGGAATTCAACGTGCATTGAATAGCTATATCATGTCTGGAAATCAGTTAAGTAGATTTAAAGATATTTTGAGCGAAGCAGAATTACAAGCAATCAACCCAACAGAATTAGTAGGGATGTTGCATAAATTCTTTGATTATAATCAAGAAGTATTCTACTACGGAAATGACTTAGCAACGGTGAAAAAAGCGATCGTAGCGAATCACAACTTAGGAAAAGGAAAAGTAACACCGGTGCAAAAAGTGTATGCTGAGCCAATGACAGACGGAACGGTTTATTTTGCTCCTTATGATATGGTACAAGCAGAAATTTCGTACCGTGGTAGAGAAAGTAAGTTTAACAAAGACTTATTAGCAACATCAAGTGTATTCAATAGTTACTTTGGAGGAGGAATGGCATCTGTTGTTTTCCAAGAAATTAGAGAATCAAAATCATTGGCTTATTCTGCTTATGCAGCTTATGCAAATGCTGGGAAATCAGATAAGTATAACTACGTAATGGCGTATGTGGGTACACAAGCAAACAAACTAACACAAGCTGTTGATGCGATGATGGACTTGATGAATGATATGCCTCAAGCACAAAATCAGTTTGAAAATGCAAAGAATTCAGCATTGAAAAACATTGCAACACAACGTTATACAAAAGCACAGATTTTCTTCTATTGGTTAGGATTACAAGAAAGAGGAATTGATTATGATATCAACAAAGATATTTACAAACAAACCCAAGAGATGCAATTGTCTGATTTGGTAAACTTCTTTAATCAACACGTAAAAGGAAAAACGTTTAACGTAGGTCTATTAGGTAAAAAAGAAAACTTAGATTGGGAAGCCGTTAAAAAATTCGGTACCATCAAAGAATTAACTTTAGAAGATCTATTCGGATATTAATAAAAAAAACACCAACTGAAAAGTTGGTGTTTTTTTTTATTGTAAAATGGAAATTGGAGAGGGATTTGTGCTTTGTGAGGTTTGTACTTTGTGAGGTTTGCTCTTTGTGAGGTTTGCTCTTTGTGAGGTTTGCTCTTTGTGAGGTTTGCTCTTTGTGAGGTTTGTGCTTTGTGAGGTTTGCTCTTTGGGAGGTTTGCTCTTTGTGAGGTTTGCTCTTTGTGAGGTTTGTGCTTTGTGAGGTTTGTGCTTTGTGAGGTTTGTGCTTTGTGAGGTTTGCTCATCCCTTAACTTATAACAACCCCTAACTCATAACCCCTAACCCTTAACTCACAACCCTTAACTCACAACCCTTAACCCATTTCTTATTTCCTACTCAAAATAGCATATTTAAGTGTTACTCCGAAAGTAAAGATAAATTCACCTCGTTGAACGTCAAAATCTTGTATATATCCACCACCTACGTGTGTATTAAGTAACAATCGTTTTGTGATGCGTTCTTCATGACCGACATGTAATTCTGTAAGTAATATTTTATTAAAACTTTCATCTGTTACCTTTCCAAAGGAGTATTTGGCTTGCGTACCGAGGTAGAACTTTCTTTCCTCTTCATTGACAAAATGCCATTTTAAATTGGTTTTTGCAAAAGGAATAAAATCATATTCTACAGTATACCCCTTGTCTTTTTCTAATTGATAACCAGGGCCTAATCCTAAAAATGCTTCTACATGAATATCATACGTGAGTCTATATTTGTAGGAAGTTTCAATACCTTGTCCGCCAAGATTGATGTAAACAGTGTGATTCTCTTGTGATAAAGCAGGAGAAATACAGCTAAAAAAGAAAAGTCCGAGAAATAGATTTCGGAGTGTTAGTATAGGTTGAGTTAGCATAAATTAAAATAATTTGACGCGAAAATAACCTAAAAAGAAGAAATATAACTAGAGGCGAATGGCTATTTGTTTGTGTTTTGTGAGGTTTGTGCTTTTTGTGAGGTTTGTGCTTTTTGTGAGGTTTGCTCTTTGTGAGGTTTGCTTTTTGTGAAGTTGTTTTTTTGCAAAATCGTGAGAATTGTCGATTAAAGAAGAATAATTATCTTTAGCTGGATAACTTACCTCATCGTCTCACCACTTCACAATCTCACCATTCACACCCAGTATGTCATCCCGACGAAGGAGGGATCGCATCCGTCACTCAACGCTAGCTATTTCGTCCAGCATGCTGTGAGCGCTGGATGCGACCCTTCGTAGCCTCAGGGCGACATACTGGGTGTGATAAGCGGAATGGAAATATGGAGGAGTTTATTAAATATTAAATCAGTGTCTAACCCACAGTTTGTTTTTTGCAAGAGGCCTTTTTGCTTTTTCGTGAAGTTGTAAGATTTATCGATTAAAGAAGGAACTCTGATTTAATTAGAAACCTTCTGACCTCACCCTCTTTTCATTCACCCATAACCTTCACTCACAACCTAATTCATTTGTATTAAGTGAGGTTTGCTCTTTGTGAGGTTTGTGCTTTGTGGGGTTTGTGCTTTGTGAGATTTGCTCTTTGTTCATCCCATAACCCCATAGCCCCATAGCCCCTAACTCTTAACTCCTAACTATTTAACCCCTAACTCATAACCCCTAACTCATAACCCCTAACTCATAACCCCTAACTCATAACCCCTAACTCATAACCCCTAACTCACAACCCCTAACTCACAACCCCTAACTCACAACCCCTAACTCTTAACCCATAACCCCTAACTCTTAACCCATAACCTTAACCCATAACTCCTAACCCATTTCATCAATTCCCGCTAAATATTCCAACGCTTTTTTAATCGATTTGACTTGTTCAAAAGACAACATCAAGCGCAAGCCATTTTTCGTTTCTTTTTCTCGCATTTTACATACGTGAGAACTTTGTTGTACAAAGGTCAAGACTTGTCTAAACTTAGGAGAAGTATAGTATCCCGATTTTTGATCGCCAATAAAATAGCAAATCATTTTGCCTTGTTTTAAGATCACTTTCTCAATCCCAAGGTTACTAGCATGCCATTTGATGCGCAAACTGTCTAAAAGCGCAACCGCTTGTCTTGGAAGAGGTCCAAAACGGTCAATCAAGCGTTGTTCGTATGCTTTTAATACGGGTTCTGTAGCAATGGTGCTCAATTCATTGTATAAGTTGAGACGTTCTGAAATATTGTTGACATACTCATCTGGAAATAAGATTTCAAAATCAGTATCAATTTGACAATCGCGTACAAATACCTTGTTTTCTTCTTTTTTATCTTCGAGGTATAAATCTTTGAATTCATTTTCTTTTAATTCTTCAATCGCCTCTTGCATGATTTTTTGGTAGGTTTCAAAACCAATCTCATTGATGAAACCACTTTGTTCACCACCTAAAATATCTCCAGCTCCTCGAATTTCTAAATCTTTCATTGCAATATTGAATCCACTACCTAGGTCGCTAAACTGCTCTAAAGCTTGGATTCGCTTGCGTGCTTCTTCCGTCATAGCAGAATACGGAGGGCAGATGAAGTAACAGAAAGCTTTCTTATTGCTTCGCCCAACGCGGCCACGCATCTGATGTAAATCAGACAAACCGAAATTATTCGCATTGTTGATTAAAATCGTATTGGCATTGGGAACGTCCAAACCACTTTCAATAATTGTAGTAGCGACAAGTACATCAAATTCACCATCCATGAAAGCGAGCATCAATTCCTCCAGCTTCTTGCCATCCATTTGCCCATGACCAACACCCACTTTGGCATCGGGAACTAAACGTTGAATCATACCCGCCACTTCGCGTATATTCTCAATGCGATTATTGATGAAATACACTTGTCCGCCGCGTTCCAATTCATACGCAACAGCATCGCGTATAATCTCCTCATTAAACCCTACTACATTCGTTTCAATCGGATAACGATTGGGTGGAGGTGTCGTGATAACGGATAAATCACGTGCTGCCATCAATGAAAATTGAAGCGTTCTCGGAATAGGGGTTGCGGTTAAAGTAAGCGTATCCACATTCTCCGAAATCGTCTTTAATTTATCTTTTACAGCTACACCAAATTTCTGTTCCTCATCAATGATAAGTAAGCCTAAATCTTTGAAAACCACATTTTTGTTTACCAATTGATGCGTTCCAATAATGATGTCGATTTGTCCGGCTTCCAAATCACGTAGGATGTCGCTTTTTTGCTTGGCTGTTCGGAAGCGATTAATATAGCTTACGCGAACAGGCATATCTTTCAAACGCTCAGAAAACGTTTTAAAATGCTGAAAGGCTAAGATTGTCGTTGGTACAAGAATAGCAACTTGTTTGCCATTGTCAACCATTTTGAAGGCTGCTCGAATGGCAACCTCTGTTTTTCCAAATCCTACATCTCCACAAACTAAACGGTCCATAGGACGATCCAGTTCCATATCGGCTTTTACTTCCTGTGTCGCTTTTAATTGATCTGGCGTATCTTCATAGATAAACGAACTTTCCAACTCATGTTGCAAATAGCTATCTGGCGCACAAGCAAACCCTTTTTGTGTTCGTCGCTTGGCGTATAATTGAATCAAGTTAAACGCAATGTTTTTAACTCGTGCTTTCGTTTTTGTCTTTAAGTTTTTCCAAGCAGAAGAACCTAATTTGTGAATTTTTGGAACAGCACCATCTTTTCCATTGTACTTGGCAATCTTGTGTAAAGAGTGAATACTCACATAGACAATATCATTATCCGCATACACTAATTTGATGGCCTCTTGTGTTTTGCCTTCTACTTGAATTTTTTGTAACCCACCAAATTTTCCAATCCCATGATCAATATGCGTTACATAATCCCCAACGGTAAGGGAAGAGATTTCTTTGAGCGTAATGGTCTGTTTTTTGGTGTATCCATTTTTGAGAGTAAACTTGTGGTATCGCTCAAAAATTTGGTGATCCGTATAACAGGCAATTTGCTTCTCTTCATCAATAAAACCTTGATAAATAGGGGTAACAATAGTTTTATATTGTTGTACCACTTGGTGCTGGTTTTCATCGCGCATGGCATCAAAAATATCCTTGAATCGACGCGCTTGATTTTCATTGGCACAGAATAAATAATTGGTATAACCATGATCTGAATTATCATTCAGGTTGCGTACCAATAAATCAAATTGCTTATTGAAAGACGGTTGAGGTTTGGTGTGAAACACATACTGTTTTTTAGGCGTGATGTGTTTGCTATCTGTGAGCTCAATGTAATTGAATAATTCCGCCTGACGTAAAAAAGTGTCTCCATGAAGGAACATCTCATTTGGATTAGAATACTTGAGCTCTTTATTTAATTTTTCAAAAATGGTCTGCGCTTTTTCAAAATTGTGATTCAATTGATCCACAATAAAAGCCGTGTTTTGTGCGAAAACAACTGTTTTTTCGGAAACATATTCTAAGAAACTTTCTCTTGTTTCGGCAGTGAATTTATTCTCAACGTTGGGAATAATGGTGATTTTCTTCTGCTTATCAACAGATAATTGCGTTTCTACATCGAAGGTTCGAATACTGTCAATCTCATCCCCAAAAAATTCAATACGATACGGATTGTCATTAGAAAAAGAAAAGACATCGATGATTCCTCCGCGAACAGAAAACTCTCCAGGTTCAGCAACGAAGTCTACGCGTTTGAAGTTATATTCGAACAGGGTTTCATTTACGAAATCAATCGACAACTGATCTCCAACCTGTACTTTTAACGTATTTTTTTCTAATACCTTCTTGGTAACTACTTTCTCAAAAATAGCTTCCGCATAAGAAACAATAATTGCTGGTTTTTTGCGAGAGCTAATGCGATTTAATACTTCTGCACGCAAGAGGACATTCGCATTGTCCGTTTCTTCAATTTGATAGGGACGGCGATATGATCCTGGGTAGAAGAGTACGTCCTGCTTGTTGATTAAGTGTTCTAAATCATTGAGGTAGTATGCCGCTTCTTCTTTGTCGTTGAAAACTAATAAAAAGGGAAGTTCAGTCTGACGAAAGAGACTCTCCAGCTGAAAAGATAGGGCAGATCCTAGTATACCTTTAAAAAGTATGGGTTGTCGACTATTTAATAAATCTTGTACAACTTGTTGGGTTTGTACAGCCTCATTAAAATATTGTTTTAATTCCATAGGTTATTCTAATTCTTCTTCGGGATTTGCTTTTCGCATATCATTTCTAAATTCTTCCATTTCTTCCAACATCGCATCTTCTCCTGCTTCTTTTGCATAGTTTTGACGAACTAAATTTTCGTCCATCATACGCACAATATCATCCAAGCTAAGCTGAATATTGTCAAGCCACTCATCGACTTTTTCGATATTAACAGGATCTAAATTGATATACATATCCAGATTCTGGAAGGCAGTCAGTAGCGTTGAGTATCTGATTTTGATATCCGGAGTATCTAAAGCAGAAGGATATCCTTGGTACGGAAGATTTTCTGCTATTTCACTAAGGGTAACTGCCTTTTTTTGGAAAGCACCAATCGTTGATACAGGGCGTAATTTTAATTCATTGATTAGATTTGTCCACGCTTTCCAATCTTCGAGAATGGGAGTTAGCTCTTTTGAAGCTTTAGGAATTTTAAACTTCCATTCTTTCATTAAATGCGTAAATACACTATCGTTGTATTGTTGTAATTTGGTTTGCTCTATGGCACTTTGATCCACTTCTTTCTTACAAGAAGTAAGATTCAAACTCAGTACCAACAGTATAATCGTCCAAATGTTTTTCATATCCTTGAATTTCAAACCTCAAATTTACGAATGTTATTGAATTTATTCGACTTGCTTTGCGATAAACCATAGCGAATTTCAACCAATTGATAGCAGAATAAGGCAATATTTTATTTGTTCTCTGATAGAAATGTCCTTTTTTACGTTGATTTATTGTCTAGCAACGGCTATATTTGTGCAACTAAATACAAAACAAATGGGAACCAAAATATTAATTATTGGAGCTTGTGGACAAATTGGCTCTGAACTTACGTTAAAGTTGCGTGGTATCTATGGAAATGAGAATGTTATCGCTTCAGATATTAGAGAAGGAAATGAAGCTTTGATGAGCTCAGGACCTTTTGAAATTGTCAATGCAATGGAGTTTGATGCCGTTGCGCAGGTGATTGAGAAGCATCAAGTAGAGGAGGTTTATTTAATGGCTGCTTTGCTTTCTGCAACTGCAGAGAAAAATCCAGCTTTTGCTTGGGAATTAAACATGAACTCTCTATTTCACGTTTTAAACTTAGCGAAAGAAGGAAAAATTAAAAAAATATTTTGGCCATCTTCAATCGCTGTATTTGGACCAACTACTCCAAGAGAGAATACTCCGCAGTATACGGTAATGGAACCAAGTACAGTATATGGAATCTCTAAACAAACTGGAGAGCGTTGGTGTGAGTATTACTTCAATAAATACGGAGTAGATGTACGCAGTATCCGTTACCCAGGTTTGATTTCATGGACAACTCCTCCAGGTGGTGGAACAACTGATTATGCAGTGGATATTTTTTATAAAGCAATTGAAGATAAACACTACAACTGTTTCCTATCAGAGCAAACAAGATTGCCAATGATGTATATGGATGATGCTTTAGACGCTACAGTGGGAATCATGCAAGCACCAAAAGAATCAATTAAAATTCGCTCTTCATACAATTTAGGTGGAATTTCATTTACCCCTGAAGAAATTGCTGCAGAGATTACGAAACATATTCCTGATTTTACAATTGCTTATGAACCAGATTTCCGTCAAGCTATTGCAGACAGCTGGCCAGCGAGTATTGACGATAGCCGTGCACAACAAGATTGGAACTGGAAACATAAGTATGACTTATCTTCTATGACGGAAGTAATGCTTGAAAACCTAAGTAAAGTTTTAAAGAAATAGAACGCAAACTACTTTGAAAAGAGTAGTTCATGTATAGATACAGAAACAGTGATAAGCAGTAGCTTATTGCTGTTTTTTTATGTTTTTATTTTGGCAAGACTACGTATCTCGTGCTTAATAAAACCGTTCACTGTCAACTGTCCACCGGTAACAATTACCCTATTTCTTGCGCAGTTTTGTGAACACTAAATGATACAAAGCAACAACGATAAAAGCGAATCCAATTAAGATAACTGCGGTGCTGATTCCCGTGGTGATGATTTGTGTAGCTTTTAAAATCAAGCTTAAAGCAAAAAGTACGAGTCCGAAGGCTAAGAGTTTTACATTTTTATCCATGATTGTATAATTTGTTTCTACAAAGATAAGCGTTATATTGAAAGGATGACTTTTCTAAATTTGATCGCTGTATAGATTTTTTTTCTGTGGAGCAGATTAAAAGTGAATTTGAAAAAGAATCTTGTCTTTTTTTTAGTAAGAAGTAAGATTAGTGTAGATGATGTTGTAAATTTAGGAGATAAAAGACGCATTAATATGAAAAAAGAAGTAGAAATTAGAATAGAACAGGCAGAAAGTGCTTATCAAAGATGGAGCAAAATTGCCTTGGAGGAACGCATAGAATACCTCAAAAAAGTAAAAGAAAAGCTGTTGCTTAACAAAGAGCGTTATGGTGCGGTGATTACGCAAGATATGTTTAAGCCCTTGAGCCAAGCGATTGCTGAAGTAGAAAAAAGTGCAACCCTGATTGATTATTATATCGAAGAAGGCAAGGAGATTTTGCAAGGACGTCACATCCAAACGAAATGGTCTGAAACTTATATTGTACATGATCCGATGGGGGTTATCTTAGGCGTAATGCCTTGGAATTATCCGTTTTGGCAAGTATTTCGCTTTGCTATTCCCACCTTATTAGCTGGGAATACCGTTTTGCTTAAGCATGCGAGCAATGTGCCTTTTTCGGCGAAGGCATTAGAATCGTGCTTTGCTGTAGAAGGCTTTGAGCAAGTTTATTTCAACTTGACACTACCAGGAAAAGAAGTGGAGGAAGTCATTGAACATCCTGCGGTAAAAGGCGTATCCCTTACGGGAAGTGAACCTGCAGGAAGTGCGGTGGCACAGAAAGCAGGGAGTTTAATTAAACCCGTGTTGTTAGAATTAGGTGGAAGCAATGCTTTTATTGTGACAGCGGATGTTAATTTGGATGAGATTATTCCACTGGCCGTAAATGCGCGTTTTCAGAATACAGGACAAAGTTGTATAGCTGCTAAGCGTTTCTTAGTACATGAATCTTTGCGTGAAGAATTTACAACGCGATTAGCCAAAGAAGCCAAAAAACTAAAGCAGGGAGACGTCATGAATCTTTCTACAGGAATAGGTCTCATGGCAAGAGAAGATCTTGCAATTGAGCTAGAAACAATCTTAAATGAATCAGTTCGCCTGGGTGCTCATGTAGTTTGTGGAGGAAAGCGCGATAAGAATTGGTTTGAGCCTACAGTTTTAACGGATGTTACGGATCAAATGCCCGCTTTTACTCAAGAAACTTTTGGCCCTTTAGCGGTAGTAGTTGGATTTGAGACTATTGAAGAAGCAATAGCCTTGAGCAATGATTCTCGTTTTGGTTTAGGAGTGTCTATTTTTGGCAAAGATATTGAGGAGTTAAAAAAATGGGTACATCTATTTGATGATGGCGCAGTCTTTATTAACGAAATGGTCATCTCTGATCCTCGTGTGCCTTTTGGCGGGAATAAATTTTCAGGAATAGGAAGAGAAATGTCGGTAGAAGGATTGCTTGCTTTTGTCAATAAGAAGACCGTTGTAATTAAGTAATAGCGTGAAATACGGTTTGGTCTATGAATGAGTTAATGGACACCTTTGTGGAGTTTTGGTTGGCAATTAAGTTTGTCGATGTGATTGAATTTTTTGGAACTATTGCGTTTGCTATTTCGGGAATTCGTTTAGCTTCTGCTAAGAATGTGGATTGGTTCGGAGCTTTTGTGGTTGGGTTTGTTACCGCAACTGGAGGAGGTACCTTACGAGATATATTATTGGGGGTTACTCCCTTTTGGATGCTTACTAGTGTCTATATCTGGTGTACCATTGTTGCCTTGATGCTCGTGATTATGTTTCCGCAGAAGTTGATTCGTTTAAATAATACGTTTCTATGGTTTGATAGTATTGGATTAGGGTTATTCGTGGTGGTAGGAGCTGAAAAGACATTAGCACTGGGATATCCTTTTTGGGTAGTCGTTATTATGGCAACAATAACGGGTGTTGTAGGAGGTATGATTCGCGATATCTTAATCAATGAGATTCCGGCTATTTTTCGACAAGAATGGTATGCATTAGCATGTATTTTTGGAGTGTTTATTTACTATATGCTACAAGCTATCGGTTTAGATGCCGTAATTGTTCAAATTTCTACTGCAGCCTCTGTTTTTGTAATTCGTTTGATAGCAACTCGTTATCGTTTGGGATTGCCTACACTCAAAGGAGAGAGCTGAAAAAAGTAAGTTTTTTTGTATAAAATATTTGCAGAAAGCAGAAAACACACTATATTTGCATCGCAATAAAGGTAACACACCTTCCTCCTTAGCTCAGTTGGTTAGAGCATCTGACTGTTAATCAGAGGGTCCTTGGTTCGAGCCCAAGAGGGGGAGCAAAGCAAAAGCTTTAAACGTGTAACCTTTAGGTAGGTATAAAATACCTTCCTCCTTAGCTCAGTTGGTTAGAGCATCTGACTGTTAATCAGAGGGTCCTTGGTTCGAGCCCAAGAGGGGGAGCAAATAAAAAAAGCCTTACAAGATATCTTGTAAGGCTTTTTTTATTGCCTGTAATTAATCCGGGCTGTACTGGAGGTAGTGAAAAATCGGATTTATAATTTTCATAATCTAGTCTCCTTCCTGTTTTTTTGTTTAGATTTTTGCGTAAATTATTTGCTTATTTTTTAGTTTTTAATGTGTCTATGCTGTTTTTTTTGTAAATGTATTGTTGATTTGTAAATAATATTATCTTTGAAAGAATTTTACTAACAAAATTTAAACAAATATTTATGAAAAATTTTTTACTTTTTTTGGTGCTAACAAGTCTGGCATTATTAGGCACGGCTTGTAGCAGTGATGATAATAAAGAGGTGCAACTTGAACAATTAGTTATTGTTCCTAATGTTGGGAGTAATACTTTGGAAATAGGAGAGGAAGTTTATATTGTTCCTTATGTGGAAAAGGATAATGATTTGATTCGTTTTGATGGCGAAGTGAGTTATTTTGTTAATGGAGTAGAGCGGGGCCAATCTTTTATCTTTTATGACAAAGGAGAATATAAAGTAGTTGGTAAAGCGAGAGGATATAAGGATAGTTATCCAGTTGTCCTAAATGTGGTGGATAAGAAGAATCCTGGAGAGGATGATGGAAATGGTTCTGAAGAGCGTCGTTTACATGTAGAGACTCGTGACGGAAGGACTGACTATTCTTTTAATGAAGTGATTTATTTTGATGTTCGTGACAATGATGATTTTAGTATAGTAGATGCTACTCTGATGATTTCAGATGATGTGATTATAAGTAATCCATGGCGTGCAAATATGCGAGGAAGATTTAAGGTGGTAGCAGAAAAATGGGGATATCGTGCTAGCGAAGGTTACGTTATAACTGTAAAATAAGATATAGGCCTTATAAGATTTCTTGTAAGGCTTTTTTTTATTGGGTTAATGTGTGTTGCCTTATACTTGTGATTCTAAAACTAAATAATTTTAATTAGTTTTTAATAGGAGCAAATATATTGCCCAGTACTTTTTGTTATTTAGTACTAATGGTTGATTTGTCTTAAAATGTGGATGTTCTTTGTTTTTTATATTTTATTTTATATAATTTTTTTATTTTAATAAAATGTTGTTATTTTAGACTATTAGTTTGATAACAAAATTTAAAGAAATATTTATGAAAAAATTAGTACTATTTTTTATGATGACTAGCTTAGTAGTGCTAGGAACTGCGTGCAGTAGTGATGATAGTAAAGGCGGAGGGCAAAAGGTATTAGCGCTTTTTTCAGATGCTGTTGAAGGTGGAATTGCACAAGGAACGGCAGTCAAGTTTACTGTAATGGCTGAAGAAGGAGAGGACGTGGCAGAGGTTAAAGCAGGGGTTAGTTTTTATGTAAATGATACTGAAGTTAAAAATCCATATACCTTTAATGAGGTAGGAGAATTTAACGTAGTGGCTAAGAAAAGTGGCTATAATGATAGTAATGTGTTGACTATTAAAGTTGTTGAAGGTAGTAAAAAATTGATCATCAAGACTGTTAGCGGACTAACTGATGTGGGAGTAGGCAAGAAAATTAGCTTTACTGTAACAGATCAAGAAGGGATTTCTATTACAAATGCTGGTATCTACTTGACAGATGGGACTCAAATTGAGTATGATTATGTTTTTAAGGCAGTTGGAAATTTTAAAGTGATTGCTAAAAGTGAGGGATATAAAGATAGTGATGGATTAGTTATTACGGTAAAAGATAAAGTAGCTGAACTAATAATGACTTTAGATGGGGATGCTGATGAACTTTATGCAGATGAAGTATTTAAATTAAATATTAAAGATAGAACAGGTGTGGCGGTTTCAAATGCTCTTTTATACAAAAACGGAACAGCTACAGCGATTAAATCTGAAAATGGAGTATTTGAAATTGCTTTTGACGAAGAAGGGACTTATAAATTACATGCTATTCGTGAAGAAGATGAGAGTAATGTAGTAGAGGTTACACTTAAGGCAAAACGTAAAGCTTCTAATAGCTTCACATTTAATGGACGTACTTTTGATGTAAAAAACAGCACCTTGTTTTTTAAAGGAATTGAGCCAAAAGATGAAGCAGGAACTGTTTTTGAAGCGCAATGGCAATTAGAAGCAGCCGAAGTAGCTGATACGGGTGGAAGAATTGCAGTTATAATGTTTGTTACTCCAGCTGAGAGTCTTGGTGAAGGAAGTTTCACTTATGAAAGACCTAATTTAAATAATGCGAAAGCTTTTATGGCTGGAGTAGTACAGCACAATAATGTATTGGCTTTGACTAGAGAGAATATTGGATTTTCGTTTGGAGCTCTCCTTGATGATGATGTATATGTTGGTACTTATAGAGCATCAGCACCTAGTTTAGGAGAAGGGCCATTTACTTTAAGTTATAACGGAAAAACGAAATATTTTGATAATAGCAATACTCAAGCAGTAAGAGGAGTTACTTCTGTGAGGTCGCAAGGAAAACCTACTATATATGTAGATCGTGTTCAAAAAACAGTAAAAACACTTCGTTCTTTAAGTAGATAGGTGAATTAATATTGCTTTTTAAGTAAGATCATATAATATTAGATTGGGAGCTGTTTTAGGCTCCCTTTTTTAGTTTTATAGGGCTTATTTGATTGCTTCATAGTAACTTTATATAAACTTACTAAGGGTTGTAATAATAGGCTAAAACACAAGAAAAAAGATGTCCGTTAATTAAGATCTATAATAAAAAAGCCCGATTCGTTGGAATCGGGCTTTTTTTATGGGTTATTCGCTAATTAATTAGCTAAAATAATAATCTTGTTATCACTTAATTCAACTGTACCCATATTGATAGGTAAGTGGTAAGTATCGTTGCTAACTTTAACGAACTTTGAATTAAATGGTTCTTTAATAGAAATGTTAGTTCCTGTAAACTTCACGTTTCCTTTTGTCAATAAAGAGACAATAGCCGCGTGATTGTTTAACATTTGAAACTCACCATTAACACCTGGAACCGATACAGAAGTAACTTCTCCAGCAAATAAGGTCGCTTCAGGTGATACAATTTCTAATCTCATAATAGTTGTTTTTTAAGTGATTATTAAACTTCAGCAAGCATTTTCTCTCCAGCTGCAATCGCTTCTTCGATTGAACCTTTTAAGTTGAAAGCTGCCTCTGGTAAATGGTCTAATTCACCATCAATAATCATATTGAAACCTTTGATTGTATCTTTAATATCTACAAGAACTCCTGGGATACCTGTAAATTGCTCAGCAACGTGGAATGGTTGAGATAAGAAACGTTGAACACGACGTGCTCTGTGTACTGCTAATTTATCTTCTTCAGATAACTCTTCCATACCTAAAATTGCAATAATATCTTGTAATTCTTTGTATTTCTGTAAGATTTCTTTTACACGTTGTGCACAAGCGTAGTGCTCATTTCCTAAAATTTCTGGAGATAAGATACGAGAAGTAGAATCTAATGGATCTACTGCAGGGTAAATACCTAACTCAGCAATTTTACGAGACAATACTGTTGTAGCATCTAAGTGGGCGAAAGTTGTAGCTGGCGCCGGGTCAGTTAAGTCATCCGCAGGTACATAAACCGCCTGAACTGATGTAATAGATCCTTTTGTAGTAGATGTAATACGCTCTTGCATTGCACCCATTTCTGTTGCTAATGTTGGTTGGTATCCTACTGCTGATGGCATACGTCCTAATAACGCTGATACCTCAGATCCTGCTTGTGTAAAACGGAAGATGTTGTCAACGAAGAAAAGTACGTCTTTTCCTTGGTCGTCTCCAGCACCATCACGGAAGAACTCAGCAATTGTTAATCCTGATAAGGCAACACGTGCACGTGCTCCTGGTGGCTCATTCATCTGACCGAATAAGAAAGTACATTTTGAGTCTTTCATTAATTCACGGTCAACTTTTGATAAGTCCCAACCTCCATTTTCCATAGAGTGCATAAAGTCATCACCATATTTGATAATTCCTGACTCTAACATCTCACGTAGTAAGTCGTTTCCTTCACGTGTACGCTCTCCAACTCCTGCGAATACAGAAAGTCCACCGTGACCTTTTGCGATATTGTTAATTAACTCTTGAATCAATACTGTTTTACCTACTCCAGCTCCACCGAATAATCCAATTTTACCCCCTTTTGCATAAGGCTCAATTAAATCGATTACTTTAATTCCAGTGAATAATACTTCTGTAGATGTAGATAAATCTTCGAATTTCGGTGCAGGTCTGTGGATTGGTAATCCGTTCGCTCCTGCTTTTGGTAAGTTACCAAGACCGTCAATAGCGTCTCCAACAACATTAAACAATCTACCAAATACCTCTTTTCCAACTGGAACTTGGATAGGAGATCCTGTAGCAGCTACTGCGTAACCTCTACTTAATCCGTCTGTTGAGTCCATTGAAATTGTACGAACTGTATCTTCTCCAATGTGTGATTGTACTTCAAGTACTAATTTAGAACCATCTGGTTTAGTGATTTCTAATGAATCATAAATTTTTGGAAGTTCGGCATTCTCAGTGTTGAAGACTACGTCAACTACTGGTCCGATAACTTGCGCAACTTTTCCTGTAACTTTAGACATTGCTTATGTATTTATTTAACAGCTATTTACGTTTAGTGAAAAAAACTACTTTTTCAGAGTGCAAAGATAGTTTTTTTCTCTTAATATGAAAATGATTAAAAATTTATTTATATATAAAAAAATGCGAGCCCGATTTGGGTTCGCATTTTATCGTTATTCAACCGTTACCGACTTCGCTAAATTACGAGGCTGGTCAACGTTACACTCTCTTAAAACTGCAATGTGATATGACAATAATTGTAGTGGAATTGTTGTTAAAATAGGGGTTAACGCTTCTGAAATACCTGGTACTTCAATTACGTGATCCGCTAATTCTCTCACTTGTCTGTCTCCTTTGGTTACAACGGCAATGATTTTTCCACTGCGCGCTTTAATTTCTTGGATGTTACTTACCACTTTGTCATAGTGCATTTGATCGGGTGCAATTACAATAACAGGCATGTGCTCGTCAATTAATGCAATTGGACCGTGTTTCATCTCTGCAGCTGGATAACCTTCTGCATGGATGTATGATATTTCCTTTAGTTTTAAAGCTCCTTCTAAGGCAACTGGATAGTTGTACCCTCTTCCAAGATATAAACAGTTTGTAGCGTCTTTATAGACTTCTGCAATCTTTAAAACTTCTTGGTTTTGTACTAATGCTTCTTTTACGCGTTCAGGAATTAATTCTAATTCGTGTAAATATTTTAAATACTCTGAATTAGATAAAGATCCTTTGGATTTAGCTAAGCGCAAAGCAATTAAAGTTAGTACTGTGATTTGCGTAGTGAATGCTTTAGTTGATGCAACTCCAATTTCTGGACCAGCATGTGTATAAGCACCTGCGTGTGTTTCTCTAGATATAGAAGATCCTACCACATTACAAACACCAAAAACGAAAGCACCTTTGGTTTTTGCTAATTTAATTGCAGCTAAGGTGTCTGCTGTTTCTCCTGATTGAGAGATAGCAATGATGACATCATCACTACTGATGATTGGATTTCTGTAGCGGAATTCAGAAGCATATTCTACTTCAACTGGGATTCTTGCAAACTCCTCAATGATGTATTCTGCTACTAACCCAGCGTGCCAAGATGTTCCACAAGCAACGATAATGATGCGTTTTGCATTGAGGAATTTATCTAGGTTATCTTCGATACCCGCCATTTTAATTAAGCCCTGATCAGCAAGTAAACGCCCTCTAAATGTATCGCGGATTACGTCTGGTTGTTCGTAAATCTCTTTCAACATGAAGTGATCGTATCCGTTTTTCTCAATTTGCTCTAAGTTTAATTGTAGCTCTTGAGCATAGTGATTAACCAAAGAGTCATCTTTGATTTTGCGAATATTTAATGGCTTATGTAAGCGAATAATAGCCATTTCCTCATCTTCTAAATAGATAGCATTATTCGTGTATTCAATAAAAGGTGAAGCGTCAGAGGTAATGAAGTATTCATTTTCACCAATTCCAATCGCTAAAGGGCTACCTAAACGAGCCGCTACAATTTCATTGGGTTTTTTAATATCCATTACAGCAATTGCATATGCTCCAATAACTTGGTTTAATGCAATTTGAACCGCTTTTCCTAGTTTTACTTTTTGCGTTTTTTGAACGTCTTCTATCAAGTTAATTAATACTTCGGTATCTGTTTCTGAATGAAAGATATAACCGCGTTTGATTAATTCTTGTTTTAAGGAATCATAATTTTCAATGATTCCATTGTGTATAATGACTAATTCACCTGAGTTGGAAAAATGAGGGTGTGAATTTACATCATTAGGTACACCGTGTGTTGCCCAACGTGTATGACCAATTCCTATTGTCCCTTTCTTAATTGCATCTGTAGCTTTTTCTTCTAAATCAGCAACTTTTCCTTTTGTTTTGCAAAGATTAATCGTTTCTCCATCAAAAACAGCTAATCCAGCACTATCGTATCCACGATATTCTAGTCTAGTTAGTCCTTTGATGATTACCGGATATGCATCTCTATGCCCTATGTATCCAACGATTCCACACATAAATAATTAGTTTTTAGTTTTAGTATAAAATATTTGCAGTGTCATTTTTTTGTCTGAGTTAGTATTCGTTCCGTAAACTACGGTACCCATAGGGTATGCTGCCGACAGTGTAGGCACGTAAGTTACGTTTTCAGGTGTGTTAGGTATTTCTGTCTTTAATTTACTATTGATTCCTTTAGTCACAGTGTTTAATAAAGCATCGTTGTAATTATAGGTTGCAGCAATTGCTAATTTTGGACTTTTTAATTCTTTATTTTTTAATAGTGCGCGAATATATTCTGTGATTCTAAATTTGTAAAAGTCTCCTTTTATCTTAGTCTCTTCATTTGCTGTTTGGTAAATTCCTCCATATACCAATTTGCTGTAATCTGCATTGGCACTATTGTCATTCAAGAAATCAGAAATAGGCGTTCCATTGTCGTAGTTATATAAATATAAACGCTGAGGAATTTGATTCTTGTTCATGGTTGTTTGATCGACATGAACAGTTAGAATTGCATCGTTAATTAAGTATTCTTTCTCTTTAAGAGCTTTTAATTCTTCAAAACCATTTGCGCTGAATAAATCAATAACGGCAACATTTCCTTCGCTTCCTTTGATATATAAGAATGGATCTCCGTTGGTTTTGTCTCCTTCTTGCGTATGCGTATTCCCTTCATTAGTAGTTAAACTGACATTGATATGAGAATCGAATGAACCATCACTTACAGCATCTTTCGTGAATGGAAGTGTGATACTTAAACGTTGTGTTTTCTTGATTTTTTCTCCTTCGTTATTTGTTTCTTCAATTTCTTGGTGGTATTTAATCACCATTTTACCTTGAGCAATATTCAATAAGCCTAAAGCGCCTATTGAACTATTTCCTGTAGCTTTGAAATACAAACCGCGGAAGTGGTTTTTAAACTGAGATTGATCTTTGTAAAGATCTGTATTGTCTACGAATTTTTTGAAATAATCCTTGTTTAAGTCTAACCATACTCCAGGAGCTAATCGTTCCTGTTCAGTTGGTTTATTTGTCTTTTCATCATATATGATATTCCCTTTATCATCTCTTTTGTAAATGATAATGTTTCTCTTAGTAAATGAAAAATCAGTATTCTGCTTGGTGTCGTTTGAATTATTTAGAAGGGTTGGCTTCTTAAATTGTTCAAACTGCGCTGTAGCATCAGAAAAATATTCTAAATCTTTTCCTGTACCAGGATTTACATTGTTAAGATAGTATCCGTTCTCGTATACTTCTAAATTGAAGCTTCCATCTCCTGTTACGTTTAATAATTTGTAATACGTAATTTCATCTTCTACCTTGTCATATTGCGCATAGTAGGGAATATAAACATAAACAGAGTCAATAACCGCATGGCTCTTCATCAAATCAAAAGAAGTAGATGAGGATAATACTTGTGTTACAAAACTGCTGTTTGTTCGACCAAATTCACCATTGTCAATTGATCCAAAAGGAACGTTAGGTAAATTTTTGGTACTCAAAGCACCATAAGGTTGTGTGTAAGCTGTTATATTTTGAACTTGATAAGTGTCAATATTTAAGTTGTTATCTCCGATGATATCTCCTCCAACTTCACTGAAATCTTTGTCACATGATTGTAAACTAGCCATACTTGCTAGAATTACGAATGTTTTTACGATGCTTTTATAATTCATCTACTAAATCGAATATATGCGTTAGTATTATAAAAATTGGTTATAAAAAGTAGTATATGCCTCAGCAAATGCTTCTTTAGTAGCGTAAGGTAAGAAAGGTTTATTAGAAGATTCTATATATTTTGTTAAATCTAAAGGGATGTTCTTAGACGCAAGAATCACTCCATCAGAATTCTTAACCGCATTAACCATTATGTTGTGATACGTTGCTTTTTCGAAATCAGCAATATCTTCTTTTGGCAAGTTGTCAAAGGCAACTTTGGTATGCATAGATGCGCTTAAAGCGCCTTCAAATCCTTCATCAAAAATAGAAGTAACAATTTTTGTGTCAGCAAAAATCGCTTCATCTTTATAGTAATTTTTCAAATAAGTTGGCAATAGCGAAGCCATCCAACCTTGTACGTGGATGATATCCGGAACCCAGTTTAATTTTTTAATTGTCTCTATAACACCTTTCGTAAAGAAAATAGCTCTCTCATCATTATCTGGGTAAAGAACGCCATCCTCGTCCGAAAACGTTGATTTTCTTTTAAAGTATTCATCGTTATCAATGAAGTAAACCTGAATTCGCTCTTTCGGTATAGAAGCCACCTTGATAATCAAAGGCATATCCATATCATTTACGACAAGATTCATCCCCGATAGGCGGATTACTTCATGTAATTGATGTCTTCTTTCATTGATGCTACCGTATTTCGGCATAAAAATTCTTATTTGCCCTCCCTGTTCATTAATCATTTTAGGCGCATCATAAGACATTAATGAAACTTCATTTTCTGCTAAATAAGGTACCACTTCAGATGATACGTACAATATCCTCTTATCTTTCATCTTCAAAAATAGTTTCTGTTGAAATAAATAAAACTGTGCAAATTTACGAAATTTTATGGAGTTATTTCTCGAATTAACTAATTTTGCCATTATTTAAAACGCGAAGCAGATGTTTCTTTTTCATACAAAAGTCGAATTACAAGCTTATTTGGAGACTTTTCACAAGGCAAACCAATCAATTGGTTTAGTGCCTACAATGGGGGCTATACACCGTGGACACCTTTCTTTGATGGAACAATCCTTACAAGAAAATGGTTGTACAGTAGTTAGTATCTTTGTTAATCCTACGCAGTTCAATAATGCAGAAGATTTAGCAAAATATCCTCGAACTTTAGAGCGAGATTTAGAGATTATCCGCTCACTATCAGAACAAATTGTTGTTTTTTCACCTTCTGTAGAGGAAATTTACGCGGGTGAAACGGTAGCTAAAAAGTTCGATTATGACGGATTAGAATTCGAAATGGAGGGGGCACAACGACCTGGACATTTTGATGGTGTTGGCACAATTGTCAAAAAACTTTTTGACTTGGTTGAGCCGACAAAAGCTTATTTTGGAGAGAAGGATTTTCAACAACTCCAAATCATCCGAAAATTGGTTGAAAAAGAACAAGTACCAGTTACAATTGTCGGTGTTCCGATCTTTAGAGCGACAGATGGATTAGCAATGAGCTCTAGAAATGAACGTATTTCTACAACGGGATTGCAGCAATCAACCTTTTTATATCAAGTTTTGAAACAAGCACAAGAATTGTTTAAAACGGAATCGATTGAAAAAGTTAATCAATTTGTTGAGTCTCAATTTAAAAATAATTCTACCTTTGACCTCGAATACTTTACAATTGCGGATGAGGAGACGCTAAAGGTGGCTACTGCTAAACAGGCAGGACATAAATATAGAGGTTTCCTTGTAGCGCATATTGAAGGGGTTCGATTAATTGACAATTTATCTTTTAACTAAACTATCGCGACATGCAAGTTGAAGTAGTAAAATCAAAAATTCATCGTGTAACCGTAACAGGTGCCGATTTACATTATATTGGAAGTATTACCATAGATGAAGCTCTATTGGAAGCAGCCAATATGATTGAGGGTGAAAAAGTTTCTATTGTGAATATCAACAATGGAGAACGCTTTGAAACATATGCGATTCCTGGTCCTCGTAATAGCGGGGAAATTACTTTAAATGGGCCAGCAGCTCGTAAGGTACACCAAGGGGATATCGTTATCATTATTTCGTATGGAATAATGGATTTTGAGGAAGCTAAAACATTTAGACCTTCTATTGTTTTTCCAAATGAAGAAAACAATAGTCTAACTTAATTCAGCATATTGAAGAAAACCGTTAATAAACTCATATCAATTATACTCCCACTTGCGTTGGGAGTTTTTTTAGTTTATTACGCTTTTGCTAAATTTACAAAAGAACAGATTGAAGAGATGGTGATGCACTTTAAAGGTGCGGATTACAGCTATATTATCATCGCTTCAATCTTTTCTATTATCAGTCTTTGGGCTCGTGCACATCGCTGGAAATACGCCTTGAATTACATGGGGTATACCTCTTCAACTGCGACGAATTTCATGGCGATCAACATTGGGTATCTCATGAATCTTACGGTGCCTCGTTCTGGAGAAGTTTCTCGCGCATTAGTACTGCAAAAATACCAGCAGATTCCCTTCGACAAGAGTTTTGGAAGTATTGTTTCTGAACGCGTAGTTGATTTAATTTGCTTGTTACTTTGTGTATTTACTGCGCTTATTTTGCAGTATGAAGTACTCAAGGATTTTTTGTTGCAGTATGTTCCCGTAGATCAATTGATGTGGTTAGGACTTCTAGCTATTGTAGGATTTGCACTTGTGGTGGTTGTATTTATGTATGTAACCTGGAAGCCCATTACTTTTGTTAAACAGAAGCTTAAAGGGTTGGTTGAGGGAGTAAATAGCATTTTTAAAATGCCTAGGAAAGTGGAGTTCTTATTCTTTACGTTAGTTATCTGGTTTGGGTATATCGCTACGTTTTACTTTGGTACGTTGGCCTTAGCAGAAACGAGTGTATTGACCTTTCCGATGATTATGTCGGCTTTTGTGGCGGGAAGTTTTGCCGTATCCTTTACCAATGGCGGTTTTGGAGCTTTCCCCTTACTATTAGCAGAGTTATTGGTCTTGTACCATATTTCTACTGTTGCAGGAACCGCCTTTGGCTGGATTCTGTGGACAACACAAACGGCTATCGTTGTTGTTTTAGGTGCATTGTCTTTCTTTTTATTACCTCTATATCACACAAGAAGAAGATAAGATTACATTCTTCCTAGTTCTTCTTCGTATGCATTGGCTCTTTGCTTTACTTTCAAGGTGCTATGCCCTAGTTTATAACTCGCTGAGAAGCGAATCGCACGATTGTCCCAATTATTTTGAAAGCGCTGCATGGCTTCTGTCGTTTCTTTATATGTGGAATACACGCTGTTTAACACATTGCTCAATTGAAGGGACAATTCCAGTTTTTTGTCGACTAAGAGATATTTTACATTCAAGTTTAAATCTGCATACGCCTTAGAATGAAAATTATCTGATACTCCTTTAAAACTCTGAGTATAATTAAATCCTGCAAATAACGTTTGGGCAGTATTCAAAATAAAATCATTGGAGGTTGAAAAATAAGCCGCTGTTCCCTTTACTCGTTCTTCATTTTCTAAAACTGGGACTGCAGAAGAGTAAGTCAAGGTGAATTCATTCGAGCTGTTCCACCAGGACGTAGGCTTAAAATAGATACTTTCTGACAAACCAATTTCTTTTACATCTACATAATTCATCCAAATGTAATTGTAGTTTTTAGTTTCGGCATCAATCTGAGAGACTTGTGAAATACCATCTTTCATTTGGCTGTAGTACAACTTTGATTCTAATTTTTTATAGGTATAAATAAATTCTAAATTAGTGGTATAGGCCGGTTTTAAGAAGGGATTTCCCTCGTGATAGCTGTACGCATTGTACGTAGAGCGCGTAGGGTTTAAGCTCTCAAAATTAGGTCGATTAATTCGCCTCGCATAATTGAATCCCAACGTTTGGTCTTCTTTCAATTGATATTGGATATAAAGCGTCGGGAAAAACTTGACATAGTTATTTCTATTGGTTTGATCTAATGCTGAGGCATATCCTTTCGTTTGGGTGGCTTCTACGCGTAAACCTGCTTGAAGCGTCAAGGCGTCTAACCAAGATTTAGTACCTGAAACATAAACAGCCTGATTGTTTTCGGTATAATCAAATTGGTTGTTTTGCACGCCAGAAGGAAGAGTTGAATTGTAAATCAGCAATTTATTTTTTGTTTTTGAAGTAGCAATTTTTGCTCCCACATTAAAAGTAAAACCTTGAAAGGGCAGATCTACATCTAATTTTCCGATATAATTGTCAATTGTATTTTGATTGTCATTTCCTCCTTGTAGCAAACTGTTGGGAATACTTTGATGCAAAGGATTGAGGGTTTCAGAGGTGAAATTTCTGAAACTCGGCTGATCACTGCTGATATAATCTAAATCTAACGTCAATTTTTTTCCTAAAGTATCTAGTTTAATTTCATTAAAGTAGGATAGAATAAAGCGGTCTGATTTGGATTGTTCCTTGGAATCTTCTGTAATATAAGAATGAACCCCATTTAGATTTAAACGCGTGGTTTTACCTTCCATAATTCCTTTGAAATCATAGTTGTTTTTAGCCAATTTAATTCCCATCTCCCAGTTTTTACTCCATTGGTACGAGAGATCAAAATTGAGGTTGTGGTAGTTATTTTTACCATCAGTTGTCGCTCTGCTTTCCCAAGTTTCATCTGTATAGAATAAATCATTACTCCAAGTTCGAAGAAAGCGTGCATCGCCAAAATTTGCTGTTGCTTTGGCTTTCCATCTTTTTTGGTTTAGATTAAACCCTGCATTATAACGCAGCGTATTTCGCTTGCCACGTTGATAAGTAGAACCTATCGTTGCATTCCAGGTGTCTTTGGGTGTTTTTTTAGTTACAATATTGATGATACCACTATTTCCTTCCGCTTCATATTTAGCTGGAGGGGTAGTAATCACTTCAATACTTTTTAAATCAGCACTACTGATGCTTTCTAAATAACGGGTAAGTTCATCTCCTGATAAATAGGTTGGTCGATCGTCAATTAATACCAACACCTGATTTTTTCCAACAATGGAAATACCAGACGGAGAAACCTGAACGCCAGGGGTTACTTTTAAAGCTTCTAATGCATTGCCACCTGTACCGACTACCGCAGATTCTAGATTAAAAACCAAACGATCAATTTTGCGTTCTACTAAACGTTTCTGCGCAACAATTTGCACTTCTTCTAGAAGTTTATTCGTCTCAATGCTAATCTTACCTAAGTCAGTATCTTGGGTAAGTTCAAGATCCAATTGATAGACTTCTTGGTTGTATTGGTGTAGCGTCAATTGGTAGGAAGCTGGTGCTAGGGCGAGGGTAAAACGACCGAGGTCTTCCGTATAGGTTTGAACGAGTTCTTGTGATTGTTTATTGATGAACCGTACGGTTGTAAATTCAGTAGGTTGCTCTCCTTCATAAATCTGCCCTGTTACTTGAACAGTTTGACTAAATGAGAAAAAAGAAATTAAAAAAAAGAGGATGCTGTATTTCATGTTTATTTGTTTGGGACAAATATGCGAAGGCGCTGTTACCTGGTGTTTTTTTTTAGACCAACGAATGTCTTTTTCCGATGAGAAGTTGGTCGGATATTTTACGACATTCGTCGAAGAATAGCTTTTCGTTTTGTTTTTACCTGTACCTTTAATGCGTGTTTTAGCAAATCAATTATGACAAAGAAGCAAATTAGTGCCATTCATCTTGTGTTTTGGGTTATTTTTATTCTTCGCACTGCCACGCGTTTTGATTATGATACGTTGCAATTTGAATTTGCTTTTTGGAGAGAAGAGAGTGAACAGGCTGTATTTCGATTTTACCCTATCGTTTTTACGTTGCTAAGCGCCATTGTTTTTTATTTTAATTATTGGTATGTAATTCCAAAATTCATTGGATCCAAAAAATTTGGACGCATTATATTGGGAGTCGTTTTGATTTATAGTCTTTTTATTGGATTGCGTTATTTTGTGGAAGAATATCTCTTGAATCTCTTTTTTGGATTTACTAATTATAGTCCCGTTTTACCTGCTTCGTTTTATATTGTTGACAATTTATACTTTGCGAGTCTTTGTATTATTCCCTCGATTACCATTTGGTTGATTGTGCAGTTTGTCCAATCCCAAAAGGAAAAAACAGAAGCTGTGCAATTGAAAACACAGGCGGAAATTAATTTTTTAAAGTCTCAAGTTAATCCACACTTTATCTTTAATACCATGAATAATATTTATTATTTAGTGTATCAAAAATCGGATTTAGCGTTGAGTGCGATTGAAAAATTAAGCCATTTGATGCGTTATGTAACTTATGAAAGTCAACAACAAACAGTATCCTTAGAAGCGGAAATCGAGTATATTGAGAATTATATTGAGTTGGAGTGTATGCGAATACAAGGTGAGAAGTATATTAAAATAAAAAAAGAAATTCAACAACCTCAATTGCAAATTCCGCCACTTTTATTGTTGCCTTTTGTTGAAAATGCTTTTAAACACGGGGAGGTAACGGATCCAAATTATCCTTTTTTAATTACCATTACTCAAAACGAGCATACCCTAGTTTTTGAATCGAGTAATAAAGTGAATAGTTATCAAAAAGATAAGCAGCGAGGAATTGGAATAGAGAATATAAAAAAGCGATTAGCTTTGCATTTTCCATCGCAACATACCTTGACGATTAAACAAACGGAAACGTCGTATTTTTGTAACCTAACGATTGAATTATGAATCAAATCCGCTGTTTTATTTTAGATGATGAACCCATGGCGATTTCACTTTTGTCGGAATACGCTAAAAAGATTCCTCAATTGTTGTTGGTTGGTTCCAGTACTTCAGCCTTGGAAGCTTTGAAACTGTTTGAAGAAGAAACGATTGATCTGTTGTTCATCGACATTCAAATGCCTGAATTGACAGGGTTGCAAATCATGGATATTTTAGGCAATCGAACCAAGTATATTGTCACATCTGCTTATAGCGAATATGCTTTAAAAGGATATGAATATCAAGTGTTAGATTATTTGTTGAAACCCATTTCGTTTGAGCGTTTTTACAAGAGTGTTCAAAAGGCAAAAGAATATTTTCAACCTGTTGTTCAACCAAGTGCTCCAGCTCTCTCAGCGCCACCAGTTAAAGGAGAAGCCGATTTCTTATTTGTCAAAACGGATGGGAAACTAATTAAAATATTTTTAAAAGATTTACTTTTTGTCGAAGGATTAAAAGACTATTTGTGCTTAAATTTAAGACAAGAAAAAATCATTATCCTCGATACGTTTCTCGAATTAGAAAAGAAATTGCCTGCCGATGATTTTATGCGGGTTCATAAATCGTATATTGTTCGTTTGGATCAGATCGATACGATTGAGCGCAATCGAATTTTTATCAACGATAAAATTATTCCCATCGGCAAAACTTATGTGGACCATTTTCAACAATGGGTGAAGGAACATCATTGAGAATAATAAACCCAAGCCAATGAATACATTATTTAATTTTGATATTCAACCCAAAGGAGTGATATCGGAAGCATTTCTCCATATCGGAATCTATACTTTTCAAGCAGCTACCGCTTATATTTGCGATTTACCTTATGGTCGAAACGCCAATAAAGATGATTTACTTTCCTTTTTTGCTGATGGTAAAGGGACTTGCAGTACCAAACATGCGGTTTTAAAACAAGTGGCTGAAGAAAACGACTATACCGACTTGCAATTAATTCTTGGGATATTTAAGATGAACGGACAAAATACCCCTTTGGTTGGCGATACTTTGGCTCAATACCAACTCGATTATATTCCTGAAGCACATACTTATTTAAAATACAAGAATCAGCGTTTTGACTTTACGCGAACGGGGGCTTCCCCAGCAGATTTTCAATCGGATTTATTGGTCGAATACGAGATACAAGCTGATGAAATTGGAGCATATAAAGTGCGAGTTCACCAAGAATTTATGACTCAATGGCTTCAAGCAAATAAAGATATTCCCTATGCTATAACTGAAATCTGGGCGATACGAGAACAGTGTATTCAAGATTTATCTGTTTAGTTTTTTACATCAACACACCTGTTTTTTCTTTTTTATGGCTGTATTTATAGCTAAAAAGAGGGAATTCAAATCTAAACTTTTAATTGTAAATTTGAGATTTAGAATTTAAAAGTAGAAGGTCGTATGGCAAAAGTAAAAACCGCTTTTTTCTGTCAAAGTTGTGGTGCTCAATCTCCCAAATGGATGGGGCAATGTCCTACTTGTAAGGAATGGAATACGCTGGTAGAGGAGGTGATTCAAAAAGAAGAGAAAACAGCATGGAAAGCCGTTAGTTCAAGCGCATCCACTTCAAAACGTATAGCAAAACCTTTAAAAGTAAAGGAAATTGATAGCGCAGAAGAAATCCGCATGAATACCTTGGATGGGGAATTGAATCGCGTGTTAGGTGGCGGATTAGTCCCTGGGTCAATGGTTTTACTAGGAGGGGAACCCGGAATTGGAAAAAGTACGTTGCTTTTGCAAATTTCTTTGCGTTTACCTTTTAAAGTACTTTATGTTTCTGGAGAAGAAAGTCAGAAGCAAATCAAAATGCGTGCAGAACGCATCAATCCCAATAATGAAAATTGTTATATCTTAACAGAAACCAATACCCAAAATATCTTTCGTCAGATTGAAGAAATTCAACCAGATGTGTTGATTATTGACTCTATTCAAACCTTGCATACGGATTATATTGAATCCTCTGCTGGAACAGTTTCTCAAATTAAAGAATGTACAGCAGAGCTGACGAAGTTTGCCAAAGAGACCGGTACTCCCGTGTTGATTATTGGACATATTACAAAAGATGGAAGTATTGCTGGTCCGAAAATGTTGGAGCATATGGTGGATACCGTGTTGCAATTTGAAGGAGATCGCAATCACGTGTACCGTATTTTACGCGCCAATAAAAACCGCTTTGGATCTACGGCTGAATTGGGCATTTACGAAATGCAAGGCAGTGGATTGAGAGAAGTTTCCAATCCATCGGAAATTTTAATTTCCCACAAAGACGAAGAATTATCGGGAACAGCGATTGCTGCAACTTTAGAGGGGATGCGTCCCTTGATGGTAGAGGTACAATCGTTGGTTAGTACAGCAGTGTATGGAACGCCGCAACGCAGTGCTACAGGATATAATCTGAAGCGATTGAATATGTTGTTGGCTGTATTGGAAAAAAGAGCGGGATTCCGCTTAGGGCAGAAAGACGTTTTCTTAAATATAACAGGAGGAATATCGGTTGATGATCCCGCAATTGATTTAGGAGTAGTTGCTGCAATTCTCTCTTCAGATCAAGATATATCCATTCAAAAAGGAGTAACATTTGCTGGAGAAGTAGGGCTTTCAGGAGAAATTCGCCCGATTAATCGCGTAGATCAACGCATTCAAGAAGCTGAGAAATTAGGTTTTTCGGAGATACTTGTTTCTAAATACAACAAGATTTCATACGCAGGATCAGGAATAAAAGTTATTTTAGTAACGAAGATCGAGGATGTGGTAGAACATCTCTTTGGATAAAATATAAAAGAAAGTAGGATGAAAAAAGGAATAATTTTAGCGATGACGTTAAGTGCTTTTAGTATGTGGGCGCAAAAACCCGTCTATACTAAGGCGAATTTAGAAAGTGCCCGGGTGTATTATGATGGTGCCGAATTAACGCAAAATACACAAGTGACTTTACCAAAGGGATTGTCTGAAGTAGTAATCACTAATGTTTCGGATCAATTGATGGAAAATACGATTAAAGTAGGTTCTATCAATGACGTAACGGTGATGTCTGTACAATTTTCCAATGCCTATATTGAAGAATATGACAATGTGAATAACTCCCCTTTGACAAAACCTTTGCGAGATAGTATTGCAGCGGTTGAACAGCAATTGAATCGCATTACGAATGGGATTAATGCAGATCTTAACGCTGTTGATTTTATGGATAGCTATAAATTCGGTGAGACCTCAAGGATGAGTAATTTTACAGATTTAACAAAATGGATCGACTATTACGGAAAAAAAAGACAAGAATTAGAAAATTCGATCTTTATAAAAACAAAGGAAAAGGAAAAAATTGAAGCAAAGTGGAATGATTTAAAGTCTCAGTTGACAATTGGAGGGGATAAATCAGAGCATACAAGTCGTGGAAAGTTAATTGTACAAGTGATGAATGCAAAAGAAGGGAATATCCCTCTGCGAATTAATTATGCCACCGATCGCGCCCAGTGGATACCTTCGTATGATTTGCGTATTGAGAAAGTAAATGCACCAATTAAGATGATGTATAAAGCGCAAGTGATTCAACTTTCTGGTATTGATTGGCGCAATGTTAGGTTGAGTTTAACTTCGGGTAAATTGAATCAGAATTATACAATTCCAACTTGGAATACGTGGTTTGTTCAGTATGAAGCACCTATTTCTGACAAGAAAAACTATGCGGGTTATGGATCATCCAATGATGTATATGTATCGCGAATGATTGAAGGTAAAGCTGCAGGGGTAACTGTTTCAAGCAGACGATCAAGTAAAGAAGTTTCTTACGAAGAGCGACAAACTGTAGCTGAATTTACCACAGTAAGTGAAAGTGAATTGAATGTAACCTTTGATATTGCGATTCCCTATTCGATTCGAAGCAATGGCAAACGCCATGGTGTAGATTTGAATGCATTTGACATTAATGGGGAATACAAATTCTATGCTGCTCCAAAATTAGATGCCAATGCTTATTTAGTTGCGGAGATTAAAGATTATAGTAAACACAATTTATTATCAGGACAAGCCAATGTGATTTATGATGGTATGAATATCGGACAAACGTATTTATCTACTGAAAATACAGAAGAGAAATTGCGTCTGAACATTGGAAAAGATCCTAATATTTCAATTAGTCGTACGTTGATTTCAGATAAATCAGGAACGAAAACACTATCATCGAAAAAAGAGCAAACGTTTACGTATGAGATTACAATCAAAAACAATAAAAAAGAAGCAGTTGCTATTCAAGTAGAAGACCAATATCCAATCAGTACGGATAATTCGATTGAGATTACATTAAACGAATCGTCAAAAGGAAAAGTGGACGAGGAGAAAGGTTTAGTCACATGGGACGTTCAATTGCAACCCAACGAAGTTAAAAAAGTACGTATGAGTTACTTAATTAAATACAGTAAGGATAAAAACCTAGAAAATATCAGCTATTAGTTTAGAAGTAAAAAGCCACGTTTAGCGTGGCTTTTTTTTATTTTTTAAGCATTCGTTTTAGGGTGTTTTTCTCTTGACTAAACACAACTACACCGAAAAGGATAATCGCAGCGAAACCTACGAAATAGTTTTCTCTAAAGTGGTAGAAGTAGATATACGACAAGAGCATAGATAACCCCATATATAAACCAATGGCTTTTTTATCGTAAGGAATAGGGTAATATTTTTGTCCTAATACATAAGATACTAACATCATCGATCCATAAGCCAATAAGGTAGCGATAGCAGACCCCATATAACCCCATAACGGAATTAATGCATAATTGAATATCAAAGTCAATACCGCTCCAAAAATGGAGATATAAGCCCCCATGCTGGTTTTATCGCGCAACTTATACCAAACGGATAGGTTGGTGTAAATACCCATGCATAGATTGGCTAATATAATAAGCGGCACCACAATCATGGCATCCCAATAACTCTCATTGCGAATAAACAGTACTTTTAATACATCTGCAAATACTACAACCCCAAGCATAATAGCACTTCCCATTAAAATGAAGTACTTGGTTACGGTGGCGTATTTGGTTGGTGCATCGTCATTTTTGGCGTAGTTAAAAAAGAAAGGCTCGATTCCTAAGGTATAGGCCTGTCTAAAGAGCACCATAAAAAGACCTAGTTTGTAACAAGCGGCATATTTACCAACTTCAGCAGAAGCAATATCTGCGGGTAATAAACGCTGTAATAAGATTTTGTCAAAACTTTCATTGATGGCAAAAGCCAATCCAGCAACCATCACAGGAAAACTATAGCGCAACATTTGCTGCAATAATTCCTTGTTGATATTAAAATTCAGCTGCCAATAATTCTTAGTAAATACGAAGAACGTAGCAGCACTAGCCACTAAATTTGCGATGAAAATATATTCTACTTGAAAATTTTCAATATAGAGGGATGCAAAAATCGAAGAAGGAGCTTGTTCTGCCCATTGTGGCAAGAAATATAAAAATAGCACATTCAATACAGAATAAATGCAGACATTTCCAATTCGAATGGCGCTGTAATATAGTGGGCGTTGATCAGCTCTTAACTTAGCGAAAGGTACAATCACCAAAGCATCCAAAATCAAAATCCATAACACATAGTGTAGAATATTGGTTGGAATATGGAGGAGTGTCGACCAAAAATCAAGGAAAGAGAACCCCAATACGGCAAAAAGAATGGTAGTTGCCCCTAAAAAGAGCATACTATTGTTGATGACTTCTTGCTTATTGTCTCGAGTATTATAAAATCGAAAGAAAGCGGTTTCCATACCAAAGGATAGAATCACATTCAGCAACATCATGATGGAAAAAATTACGCTATATTCTCCATATGCGTCATTTTTCATCAAATCCGTGTGAAACGGAACTAAAAAGAAACCAATTACTTTAGGAAAAACAGCAGCTAAACCATAGATAGCAGTCTGTTGAAAAATTTTTTTATAAATACTCACAGTGTCGAGCGTTAAGGGTCAATGCTTTATTTTTCTGCTGTTACAGGATCCAAGTTTATCTTTAAAAAAGGAAGAACACGGTCTTTCGGGAAATCAATTTTTGTTGGGCCATTGTAATGCGCATCATCATCAACCGCATTGTAAATAAATCCTACCATATCTTCATAAAAGAAAATACTTTCGGGGTATTTTAATTGGTTGTTTGCTGTCCAAATGTCCATTTTGTCTTTCAGTTGAAGCGCCATCAGCTTTTGCAGCTCCTCCCAATTGCCAATTAAATCTTCAACCTGATATAAATCCCCTGTTTTAGGGTTGAAATTTAAAGCTTTTTCACTTTTAAATCCATAAGCTCCACCTGCAAAAGTGTAGTATTCTAAGGAAATAGAGAGTAAATCTGCATTGTAAAAAGTAATATCTCCTTCTACTTCTGCTTTCCAAGCAAGTGTTTCATCGGGATATTTAGCAACAAAAGTTTTGTAGTTTCGGATGTAGTTCTGCGTGAGTTCTTCTAGAGAAGCACTGGTTGCAGTGGTGTCATCAACCGCTACAATATTGTCAATTTCTGATACAAGATGTTGATTGATTTTTGCTGCAATTTCGTGATCTTCATTGGTCATCACCGGAAGACTCAGCTTAATTGTTGTACATTCATCTGCTATACAATTATCTGAGGATTGAACAAATTCTTTTTGCTCAAATTGGAGTGCCTCTGAAGATTTGTCTTTGGTATTACAACTCACCATAAAAACGAGTAGTAATGATAAATAAATAACTTTTTTCATAGACTTTCTTTTCTTACAAAACTAAGAATTAATGTGCTGAAAGTTAAGAGAATTTGGAAAATGCTTGTTTTTTATTTCAGTATCCTGTCAGCGCGCATATTGTGATGTACTTTTTTATCGCACCAATAACACCTTGTTTTTTTGCTATTATAACTAGGGTAATTGTGTTATCATACCGTTGTTTTATCTTGTTACAGCAAGCTGATTTTGATGTTGTGATCATTTTTAATTTCACGCATCACAAAAGAACTATGGGTACTTCCTATACTGTCTACCATAGCCAATTTATTGAATACAAAGTCTTGATAATGACGCATATCATTGGCATATACTTTTAATAAAAAGTCGTATTCACCTGAAATATTATAACATTCTACTACTTCTTCTATATTGAGAATATCTTCAATAAACTTATTGTTGATGATGCGTTCATGCTGTTTGAGCTTGACATTACAAAAAACAACAAAACCGCGATTCAGCTTTTCTGCATCAATTAATGCAATGTACTTTTTGATGAAGCCTTCTTGTTCCAATCGTTTTACACGCTCAAAAACAGGAGTAGAGGATAGATTTACCTGTTGAGCTAATTCCTTTGTTGTAACATTGGAATTTTCTGATAATAAGTTGAGTAGCTTTAAATCTATGTCGTCTAAGTTATGCATGCTGTTTTGTTTTTAAGAGTGTCATGCAAAGGTAGGAGAAAACGAATAGGATTGGTAAAAAGTGCTATAGGATTTATAACGGAAGGTCAAAAAAGATCGCATTTCAGTAGAAGGATTTGTATCTTTGAGTATCGATAGGACGAATCATGATATATGAAAATCTATTTGCACATATTGAACAAAAAGTTCGATTGACTCCAACAGAAAAAGAACAAATTTCATCTTTTTTCCGCGTAAGGAAATTGAGAAAACGCCAGTTTTTATTACAGGAAGAAGATGTTTGTAAGGATTTTGCCTTTGTGAGCCAAGGGCTTTTAAAATCGTATGTATTGGATGAAAAGGGCAATGAAAACATCAATCTCTTTGGATGGGAGGGGTGGTGGATTGCTGATTTTCAGAGTTTTTTGTTTCAAACACCTGCTACGCTGGCTATTGAAGCGATGGAGGACTGTGAATTATTACTGTTGTCTCGTGTAAATTATGATCAGATGTTAGAAGAAGTTCCTGTAATGGAGCGCTATTTTCGCTTGGTGTATGAGAGGAGTTTAGCAACGAAAGATCAACGATTGGTCACGGCTCAAACTTATTCTGCGGAAGAAAAATACAACCATTTAATCCAAACTTATCCCGAATTGATACAGCGAATTCCACAGAGTTTACTCGCTTCTTTTTTAGGTCTTACCCCAGAAACATTTAGCCGGATTAAGCATAAAAAAAGAGAATAACCTTGATCTAGATCAAGGAGTGTTCTTATTGTAGATCAAAGGATAGCGCTAAAAGTAAAGCTAGCTTTGTTCTATAAATATGGAACAGATGAAAAAAAGTGCTTTAGTAATAGGAGTAAGCGGAATTGCGGGAAGTAATTTGGCTGAAGAATTAGTTACTCAAGGATGGGTAACGTATGGATTGGCACGCAATCCAAATGTGGGGATTTCGGGAGTGATTCCTGTGGTAGCAGATCTTTTAGACCCAACACAAGTGCAGGAAGCATTAGCTAATCTCGCACCAACACATGTCTTTTTTACCTCTTGGGTACGTGGTGCTTCAGAAGATGAAAATATTCAGAGGAATAGTGCGTTAGTTCGCCATGTTCTAACTGCTTTATCTCCTAAAAAATCCGTACAACATGTTGCCTTGGTTACTGGACTGAAACATTATTTAGGTCCTTTTGATGCTTATGCAAAAAGTGGGATACTGCCTTTAACTCCGGTGAAAGAAGAACATCCTCGTTTGGATTTACCTAATTTTTACTATGCTCAAGAAGATGAGGTGTATGAAGCTGCTAGCCGTGATGGTTTTACTTGGAGTATTCACAGACCTCATACTGTAGTAGGAAGCGCGAAAGGAACTAATTTGATGAATATCGGAACAACCTTAGCAGTATATGCGAGCTTGTGTAAAGCAGAAGGAAAACCTATGGTTTGGCCTGGTTCAGAAGCACAGTGGAAGGGGTTGTCTGATGTAACTGACGCGAAAATTTTGGCTAAGCAACTCGTTTGGGCGAGCGAAACGCCTCAAGCAGCTAATCAGGCGTTTAATGTCGTCAATGGCGATGTATTCCGATGGAATCAATTGTGGTTTGAACTCGCGTCTTGGTTTGGAGTAGAAGCCATAGGTTATGAAGAGAAACCACAACCTCTTGAAGAACAGGTGCAAGGAAAGGAATCGTTATGGGAAACCATAGTAACTACTCATCAATTGAAGAGACAACCCTTGCATCAAGTCATCTCGCCTTGGCATACAGATTTAGATTTGGGTCGCCCTTTGGAAGTGGTAACCGATATGTCTAAAAGTAGAAAATTAGGATTTACAGCCTATCAATCTACCAGAGATTCTTTTTACACGTTGTTTCAAAAGTTGAGAGACGAACAAATCATTCCTTAAATTAGAAAAGGAGAGCTAGAGCTCTCCTTTTTTAGGTATGTGATAGTAGTGGAATCATGGTTTGTTGTTCCGTAAAATAGGGAACAAGGGATGGTGTAACAAAGAGTGTTAAGTCTTCCTCTTTATACAGGATAAAGTCATATTCACTTGTTTTGGGGGTATAACCCAACGCGATGCACGTTGTTTGTGCTGTTGCTAGGGTATTTATTGCTTCTTCTATGTGATTCTGCTGTAAATAATAGGCTTGATATACCAGTAAAGTATCCTCTTCTTGTCGAGCAACAACCAACGTATCTAATTCAGGTAGTATGTATATAGCATCTGCAAATCCGAATTCAGGATTGGCGTAGCAATAGAAATGCGCTAATCCGAAACTTTGGGTGTCAAAACGACAAGCTGTGTGCCCATTTTTTAAGTAATGCTGAAATAAGGTTAAATCCTCTTTGTGTGTTAGGTTGAGTTGTTTTACCTCATAAGCATTCGCTTGTTTTTGAAATGATTTTGTGGCCTGAAATTCAGGAACAGCGATAAAACCAAATTTGGGATAAAACTCCAAGACGGTGTCATTGGCAAATAAGAAATAACCATCCAATGTATTGCGATACGCCTCAATGATATATTCCATTAAGAAACGCGATAATCCTTGCTTGGTATGTGTAGGCTGGGTCATAACAGTTCCCAATTGACCAAGGCAAAGTGATTGATTTTGTATTTGTGTTTGAAATAGGCTCAAAGTTGTATGGGCAACGATTGTTTCCCCGTCAAATAAAGAAAAGATAATACAGGTATCATCCCAATATCCAGATTGATAATAGGATTCAAATGTAAATTCCCAAAAATCAAACGTCATCGCATTGAACGCTGTTCGCAGCGTTTCATTCCCTTGATAAGCGATGTGCAAAGTGTATGTTTTGTTGTTTACTGTAATTTGTTTGGTCTGCATAAATAGTAATGTAAAGTGCAAAGTACTCTATTTCAGTTTGAATAGGTGTCGATGATTTACCTCAATTAATGTGCAAAAGGTTATATTTGTAAGTGAAATACGATAGAAAGATGAAGAATATTCAAGTGCTAACTTCTAAAGATCTCTTTAATTTGTGGAATCCTACTGCAATTCAGCAAGAAGGGCAAATTATTCTTTCGTACTGTATTTCGGGAACGGCATGTGTAACTATCAATACACAGGCGTATAATGTAGTTCAGGGAACACTAATCACTTTATTGCCTCAAAGTTTAGTTTTTACGCAACAGTGCAGTACCGATTTTGAGTGTATTCATTTGGTGTTTAATTTTCAAACCATAGATGAGATGATTTTACCCACCAATTACAATTTTTTGAGTGTATTGGCTCAGCAACCTCTTCTTGTTTTACAACAAAAAGATCAAGTTGTTTTTGAATCATATCTCGCTCTTTTTCGGGAACACCTGTCTATTGAATCTATTTTTAAACCCGATGCGTTGCGCTATCTTTTGTATTCCTTGATTGCCCATATCAATCGGGTATATCAACAAGAAGAACAAGCCATGCAACCGAGTTCGCGAAAGGATCGTATTGTGTTTCAGTTCTATAACTTACTGCATCAGCATTATCTTGTGGAGAAGTCTGTGCGTTTCTATGCGGATCAATTGAAGTTGACGCCGAAGTATTTGACGACTTTGATACGACAACGTACCGGGAAATCTATTTCTAAAGTTATTACAGAATTAGTTATCATCAAGGCTAAAACGTACCTTACCGCAACGGAATTGCCGATTTATCAAATTGCCGAACAGTTGCATTTTGCTGATTCGACTACATTTTGCCGTTATTTTAAAACCTATGTAGGGCAGAGCCCTATGCAACATCGCTTAGCGTATAGATAAAACAAGAAGATCAACAAATGGAAACAGGACGTATTCAATCTTTTCAACCTTTGCTCAGTGCTACTCCTAAAGTTTTAATTTTAGGTACGATGCCTAGTGTGAAATCTTTAGAACAGCAGGAATATTATGGCAACAAGCAGAATGTATTTTGGAAACTTTTGTTTGCTGTTTTTGAGGTACCCCTTTCAACTGCGTATACAGATAAAGTGAAGTTGATTCAAAATCATCACCTAGTGCTTTGGGATGTTTTACAATCGTGTGAAAGAGAAGGGAGTTTAGATAGTGCAATTAAAGCGGAATACCCCAATAACATCCAGCAATTACTTCAGGATTACCCAAGTATTCAGCGGATCGTGTTCTCTAGCCAAAACGCAGCAAAATACTTCAAAAAATACATCGGAACAGCAGTTGGGATACAAATGGCAACCTTGCCTTCTCCTAGCGGAGCAAATGCAAGAATGACTTTTGATGAAAAATTAAAAGCTTGGCGTAGTTTAAAGACTTGGTGCGAATAAAAAAACCGATTAGGTTACTAATCGGTTGTAAGGTATGTTGAGTTTATTTTTTTGCTTTTGCTTCGACTTCTCTAACAATATAAGAATATGTGATGTCGAAGGCTACTATATTATCCGCTTTGGGGCCATCATAGTAGATGGCTTTCGTAGGTAAATTAGCCTCATTGTAAATGTATTCAACATCAGCAACTTCTGTTCCATGAGCAAATGAAGTTATATTATTATGGAATTTATAACTGTACGGAAATGTGTGATTAAAATTGATTAGTAAACTAGTCAAGTCATACGGAAGATTATAGAAGGGCGATAATTTATCATCATATGTTAATTTAATTCCTTGACCATTTACCTTAAAATGATTTAGTTGATTTTTTTCATTGTAGGAATAATCAACAAGTAAATTAGCTTCTAGTGAATTATTGGTCACCATCTGTTTGTTTTCGTTATGACGAAATGTAGCTGTAAACGTAGCACCCTGTTGTAAAAAATTAAATGTTGTTGATTGGAGTAAATCATCTGCATACGTATAGGTGTACTCTTCTACAAGTGTTGGAAGCTTTTTTATCATAAAGGTTTGTAACCTTCCTTTGTCGTCTAAAGTGTGTTGCATTTCAAAGGATTGTTCTCTAACTACCTTCTTATTAGTATAGCCTGTGTCTTCATATAAGATCTTTTCCAATTTAAAATTAGCATCGTATTTTAATTGATAAGTCGCATGAAGTAAATGCTTTTCATCTGTGGTCTCATCTTCATCATAATAGTTTTGCTCTATGGAAGTAAGCTGGTATACTTTTTCCATTTTTATTGGGGTACTATCATCCGAGTTACAGCTGAATAGGAATAAGCCAAGACTGGCGAATAATGTTGTCTTTACTAGTTTTTTCATTTAGTTGTGTTATATATTTTTATTTTTTGATTAAAAATAGAATATTTTATTTAAATGTTAAATTAATTTCATTATAATTAACTTAAAATAATATATCGTTTTTGAATCAATGGTAGAATATTGTCTGTGTGTTAATTGTAAGGTGTTGGATGTTAATGCTTTAATTGGGTTGTGCTTAAATCAAGAGAAGAAAAATGAATGGCTCTTTTTTTTCTGTGTGCTTTTCTAGAATACAGCTATATTTAGGTAAAAATTCTATGCGTTTAATAAGTATACTTATGGGGTTGATTTCGTTTACGTTATCTGCACAACCCCAAGCTATTTTAGATCAAACCTCGTATCAATTTTGGGTCAATGAACCCAGTGCAGTACAAGAGAAAAATCCATTGGTGATCTTTTTACACGGGCGAAGTTTATCAGGAACGAATATTGATCGAGTAAAGCGTTATGGCCCACTAAGAGGTATTGAGAAAGGATTAAAATTACCTGCTTATTTGGTTGCTCCTCAATTACCTTCTGGACCGTGGAATCCCGATAAAGTAGATGAGGTGGTACAGTACATGATTGAACATTATGCCATCGATGAAAGTCGAATTTACATTACAGGGATGAGTTTGGGTGCCTATGGCACATTGAAGTATGCTAGTAAGTATGCTAATCGCCTTGCTGCTGCTATCGCCATCTGTGGGGGAGGAGAAACACAAGATGCTTGTAACTTAACCAATTTGCCGATTAAATTAATCCACGGAGATAAAGATTTTATTGTACCGCTGAAGGAGTCGAAAAAAATCATGACGGCTATACAACAATGCAACGCAAAAGCGCCTGTTGAATTACAAGTAGTCAAAGGGGGAAATCACGGTAGTGTAGAGGACTTATATCGCCATTTAGATTTATATAACTGGTTGTTTCAGTATACCAAAAAAGAATAACGCAACAACGTTATTCTTTTTTATGTTTTAGGTGTAATGCAATACGAAATAGTTAAGACAGTTAGCCCCCAAAGTTTTAGTTGTTGATTGGCTGTTAATCCATCGGAATGGGTTTGTATGACAAGTTTATCTTTAAATGAAGGGATAAAGTGAGACCAATAATTTTTGTGAGTATCTTGTAATAAAAAATAGAAACCCGCATCACCCCATTTTTTTCCACTAGAATGCAAGATAAATTCTCCCTGTGCACCTACTTGTGGTTCCATTAGTACGGTAGCATTGCCATTTGGTAGTGGAAATACGGCTTTTACGGCTTGTTTACCTGAGGGTAATTGACAGGCCCCATAAACGCCAGAAAATATAATTATACCTGTTGATGGAAGGGTTCTCAGCCAAAAAGCATAACGCACTTCTTTTGTATCTGGTGCGATTAATTGAATAATCTCACTCGTTATAGGTACGTTCCTTAATTGGTCGTTTATGGGGATATGTAATTGGTTGAGTCGGTTGCTAAACAGGAGGTTCACAAGGCGGCCAAATCCTTTAAAAAAGGGATTCCAACGCAAAGTAAGTGTTAGGTTGTAGGCCGATGTTTGTTCATAAAAATCAATAATAGCTGGAGCTATTTTTGATTCTTCTTCTTGAGATAATCCCAATATTTTAAAGGAGGATAATAAACCTGCATCTGTGCAATTGCGTTTCAGGAGTAATTGTTCTTGTTGTGCTAATTGATGAATAAAATCTTCTCCGGTATCGCCCACTTGCCCAAAGGGACCTATTAACCAAGGAGAGGCTGATGGATCAAATTTGTTTCCACATGTGATAACCCATTGTTGGGTAAACCAATCTTGAATATTTTGTTTAACTGATACGCGTTGCATATTAATTTTTTTGATTTGCTCGAAGAATATAGTCTTGTTGACCTTGCCAAGTACCATACTCAGCAATGGGCTTAAAGCGCAAGGTGCTAAATTCGATGTGAAAATCTTTTCGATTTCTTTCCTTCATGGCTTCTTTGTGTCGTTGTGGTTGAGTAACTTGGCTATGTCCATGAACCATGTCGGTCATACTTTTTACAGAAGGCCATATCGAAAAGGTAGAAATAGTGGTCGGAAATTTAAACGACGCCAAGGCTAATGTCGGAGCAGGATGATCACGGACGAGTTTTTCGGTTGGACGACCCCAGCGAATAAATCGAGGAATTTGAAAGTATTGCATCCGAGCTAAGGTCACAGCAATGACGGCTTCATTTTCGCTGTTTAATGCGACACCTTCGTTGGGGATTTTATAGTTAGAAAGTGTTCCCCATTGTCTGACAAATAGCAAACGCGTATGCCAACCTTGAGCTAGTTTTTTTCCTAAGGTATTCGTCTTAAGATAGCGTTCTAAAGCTTCTTCATCTTCCCATTGAGCAAATACAACAAGTTGACGTATTAGAAATCGTGCAGGTGAAACAACAGGCGATCCCAATATCATGCTATGCATAGTATCGGCATGAACTAAACCTGGAATGTTTTTTGCTTTAGGGGGAAAGAATAAGAGGCGTAAACTAGTAATGAAAGATACGCGTACTAAATGATAAGAAAAAAATGTCATATAAGTGCCCCTATTTTTATTTCCACATTTTAAGTTGCCAAATCCAATAGAGTCCTCCAAGTGGAATACCAACAGTCCAAGCAGATTCTATAATACCATTGCCACTAAAACCAACGCCTAAAAGAAGTTGAAAACTCAAGAAGTTAACAGTTAGACCTCCAATAGCTGCATAGGTGAATGAAGGAACATTCAATAGAATTACGGCTAAGTATTTGATCCATTTTTTCGATAATTTACTTCGTTTAATTTCTCGTATAACGTAAAGGTTAAAT
Source organism: Myroides sp. TSA_177.3 (assembly GCF_052691955.1). NCBI lineage: Bacteria > Pseudomonadati > Bacteroidota > Flavobacteriia > Flavobacteriales > Flavobacteriaceae > Myroides > Myroides sp. TSA_177.3. Next base: position 125,815 of record NZ_JBQZGD010000003.1, on the reverse strand, counting down.
AGCAGTACTATTATTGGTATTATAGCAGACAACCAAAACAAGTAAATATCAGGCTTTTCTACTTTAATGTCTAAAGTACGAATATCTAGGATTTTATTTGTGGAGTCATCAAATAAAAGTTGGAAGACACCTAATTCATTCCCATTATTAAATTCTATAAAAACTCTGGTCGTTTTGGGAGGTGTGTTATCTTTATAATCCTGATTAGAGTAGATGTTTTTTTGCCATTTGACAAAGTTGTATTCGTAAGGCTTTTCACCAAAACTATGATGTAAAAGCTTTTTAAAGTGATCAAATTCTACTCGTAAGGTATCAGCATGTAAACGTTGTCCTTGTGTGTTTTCCAATTGCATCAAGGAGATGCACGTATCAAAATCATCTTGTTTTAAGGCTTCAACAAAGGTTGAGGTTGTGGTTTCATAGCTTGATGAATCTACTAGAAGATTACAGCTTGTGAAGAATGAAAGTACAAAAAGAATGAAACTTAATTTGAGATATTTCATTAGTTATTTTAGGTTGTTTAGATTTCAAAAATACCGAATAAGAATACCGAAACCAACATAAAATGAAAGATAATGATGTTGGAGATAAATTGTCTTTTTGGTACTATTGATGCTTTCTTGTTGGAGATTAAAGAAAATGGGTTTAGAGTGGTAAATAAGGTTGTCAATTCTAATTATTTGATTTTTGGTAAATGATGTTAAATTCAAAACAGTAAAAATGAGCTAAAAGATTGTTCGTGTAGACATGTTTATACGCAAAATAGCTAATTGCTGTGTTGTACCTGTGTAGTTCCGATTAGCAAAGTAAGTCTTGCTTCTTTATTTTTCCCATTGTGTAAATACAACAAGTTGACGTACTAGAAATCGTGCGGGTGAAACAACAGGCGATTCCAATATCATGCTATGTAGGGTATCGGCATGAACTAAACCCGGAATGTTTTTTGCCTTGAGAGGACAAAATAATAATCGAAGAGCAGTCAGAAAAGAAACTTTTGTTAGATGATAGGAGAATACGGTCATAGCGAGGTTTATTTTGAGGATAGTATTTGATCAATAGCCTCTTGATCTACTCCTAATTCTCTCAGTATATAGGCAGCAAATTTTTTATTTGACAAGCGATAAATATTAAAATCATCCATAAGATTTGTTAGATAGAGTCTTTCATTAACTGTCATACCAGGCAACGAATCTCGAAATTCTTTTATATTTCGATTTACTTTTTGTTGTAGATCAAACCAAATAAGTTGGTCTTGCATGCGCTTTTGAACAGCTTCATCACTATCATTATAAATATCGCGAAGAATAAAGTCAGTTCCTTCTTTGAATTCATTAATTCTTAAATTGAAGAGAATCTGCGCAAATCGTTGCTCTGGATGTCGTTCCATATACTCACTTACTAGATCTATTATTTTTTGATGGGATGGATTCATTCTTTTTAATATAAAGCTTAATTAAATTTAAAAATAGAATTTCATTTCTCAGGTAAAGTCTGAACTTTTTCAATTACTTCTTTTGTGTAGTCAAAATGAACCGCTTTACTTTGATAAATGGGACTATCAATACCAATGATATAGCGGTCATCAAAATGAGAAAGTTGTAATACGCGAAATGGTTGTTGGTAAATAGTTAAGGTAGAATTAATTAAATCGAATATTCCGATTTGTTGTTTTCTTTCAGAAGTCCACAAGGGAAGAGCTAGCCGTGTACTGGTTTCATCCCAAATTACGGGACCTCCCGCCCAATTACTTATTTTTATTTTTTTATTTTTCTGATATAGATAACAACTACCCCCTATAGGCGCGCCCATGGCGATTTCGTATAAATCGCCATATTCAATTTTATATTGCTGATTAGGCGAAATGAGATTTAGATCGGTATTGGAAAAATTCCAAGGATTAGGATAGGTGTTAATCATTTTTTACATAACTAGAGAGCTAATTTAAAGCTGGCCTTTAGTCCAAATAAAGACAATGCCATTTTTTGCATTTTGACCATGTAATTCCATAGACTGTTCAACAGGGGTATTGAAAATATAGGCAATTTGATCAGGAGCTAAATCATTGATTGCTTTTTTTGTCTCAGTATGATGAATTCTATTTCCATTGATATATAAAACAGGATCTTTAGCATCAGTATAGAGGTGAGAAGAAAACCCATAATAGGTATCTTCAAACTTCGGTATAATTTCGTTTAATTTTGACTGGATTTGTTCAAATGGAAGTTCGACAGCATAATTGATAACGACCACATCTTTCCTAAGCTGGGCTAATGACTCTGTTTTAAGAACCTCGATAGCAACTACTTTCTTTGGATCAATACAGTCTAGTTTTTGTTGAATATTCCCTGCTGTTATGTCATCGTCAAATGGGAGGCCATTAATTACAAATAGTGCTGTTGAATCAGCATTCATGCTATTCAAAAGTTTATCTTTATTTAGATTTTGTGCCAAAGCGAGATGCAACCAACTACTTGTTATAAAGAATAAAAAAATGAAATATGTTTTTTGTATTGACATGATTCACCTCCGATATTAATTCCAAAAATGCTCGTATAATTTAGGACAAAGTTTTTGCATACTTGCAGGTTCTTCATTGCTCCAATCAAATTCAAAAGAAGGATAGTTGCCCTCATTTGTATCAAAATTATCTTCATCGATATAATCGTATAATTCTTCTCCCGTTTGATTTTCAAAGGCTTCTAAGGCTACATACCAAAAGCTTTCAAAGTCGAATAAATCATCTTCTGCTTTATCCTTTTGACTAATAAGCGTATCAGGATTGGCTTTTGCTTGTTCATACACTTCTTTTCCTCTAGAAATTACCCAATTTCTAAAGTATTCAAAACCATCATCAGAACAACCGCCATTCATCAAATATCCTGCACACCACATAGCAGAATTATAGGTGTCATATAAAAGTTTGTCCGTTCTCAGACGAAAACCAATAATCTCTTTTGGCGTTAATTTCTCTAAGGCTTGAATCAAATAAGCTTCTTGTGTGTCTTGGGAATCGCTGTCTTGTAAAGAAGCTTCAACGATAGTCCAAAATTGAGCTTCATCGAGCATTTCTGCTGTTTTTTCTATTGTTTGCATAGGGTTTGTTTTTTTTGAGAGGTAATGAATTAAAAAGGATTTCTATTTGTTGGATTTTAGTATTGCTTGATTCTTTTTCTGCAACTGACTCACATTAAAATAAATTCCAGGTAAGGTATAATATTCTGGATCAAGAGTTAAGAAGTCACACGTACCATCAAAACTTTGACTGATATGCTGTAAGTCAAAAAGTTGAAGCATGTGATGTTCATGCTCAACCGCAATAACGTGTAGTCCTGTTTCACAAGTTAACCCATCACCAGAAGCCATAATTGCTTTTGCAAACCCTTCAAAGTGTTTAGATAGTAATTCCGATTTTTCTTCTTCCCCGTTGAGGTGATAAATATAAGAGAGAAACATCATAGCAGTAAAATCAAAAGGAAATTCATCCAATGCTTCTCGTAATAGAATTTGTAGACGAGGAATATCTTCCATGTCTGGTTCTTTTTTATAATACGTATCAAGTTCTTCATCTTTTGAGAATACTGCATAGGGATTGTAGGCTGTTTGAAAAACATAACCATAATACAAATGCTCATATTGACTTGCCGTGAGAACAGCAGTTCCTGTTTTCAGTTGTTGCATCAATTGAGGATAGTAATAGTCCGATTGCGTATCTTGTATATCCTTTTCAATGGATGAATAATCAGGAGCTTTAAAGTCCGTAATTTGACTAAAGCCTACAATAGATAGGAGTAATAAACAAATGGTAATTGTCTTTTGTAGCATGTCTTTTTTGTTTAAAGATAAAACAATGTGCACCGAAACAATAGAAAAAAAGAAATTAATCGTTTAATGAATCCGTATCGTACTTGATTTTAAAGGCTTGAATTGCTTTTCTTTTTTCCTCTTGGGTGAAGTTCAAGTTGCTGGGCGTAAAGAATTGTTTTTTCAATTCTTGTAGCGCTTTTGTTTTCTCATATTCAAATTCTTTATCATAGATTTTATTGCTTCCAAAATACAGCTGATCTTCGTGAAAATAGAACAACCCCCAAGTAAGAGAAGCATCAAAAATCAGTAGATCATCAGCAAAGAAAAGACCTTCCCAATAATGAAGTACCATTTTCCAGGTGAGTAATACGGCTTGCCCACTGCGATCAGCATCAACAAGAACAAAGTGATCAAAGGGAATAGGCTTTTCATACAACCATTTTTTGACGTGCTCTTGTGTATCTGTTGTAATCTCAAAGGTTTCAATAGTCTTAAAATAGCGCTCGTTAAAGGGTTTCCACAAAGGACCTGTCACCATTTTAGCACTCGCTATATACTGTTGCACAAAAGTTGTCGCTGCTGCATCGAGGAAGAAAATTTGGTCTTTATGGGTCTGCGGAATATCCGCGGCTTCTTCAGGGGACCATAAAAAAGTCCAAGTCTTGGGAAAATCAGTAACATGGGTTTTTAGATTGTCAAAATGAACCATTAGCGTACGCTTTATTTTTTAATCTCAATACTTGCAAGGATTTGCTCAAAGATTTGCATTTCATCCTCGTAATGTTTTAGTTGTGATGGAGCTAAAACAATATTCCATAAGTCGTGATCTACGAAAACAACCATGCGTTTGACTTTTTTTTGAATCATTCGATCGGTGCTTTTTATATATTCCTCGACTTCAAATACGCCTTCTGCTGCAGGTAATCCTTTAAAGGTGATAGCTTTGGGTTCTTCGGTAACGCTAAATTTTTTCCAACTAAAGGTGGAGTCATTGTCTACCGAATCTTTGATTGAACGGAAACGACGGGATAAAACTTCTACAGGTGTATCTTCTAAAATCGTTTGACTATTGGGTTGAATAGTTAAATCAACGATATTGTCAATCGAGACGATACTTTGCAATCCATCTTTTCTGTTGCAATCCAAATACAGAACATCCATTTCATTATAATCTGTCAAATTTCGGTATTCCATCGGTATAGTAACCGTTAGGTATTTATTGTCGATGGTAACTTTATGTGTACACCCTAGAAATAGAAAGAGCAAAGGAATAATGGTAAAGGCAATTTTTTTCATAAGCGTAAAGAAGAACTCTATTTTTAATGCTAAAGATACGGCATATAAGTGGAAGCAAGTAAGTGAATAATTCAGGGATAATAAGATTGTAGCGATTTTGCATAGGGAATCCTATTAACGTAATTTCATAATTTCATCGATTGTATTTCCTGCAGTTTCTATTACTATTTCTTCAGGGAAATCACGGGAATGTGTGATTCCTATTCCGCCTTGTGGATGCAAAACAAAAGTGTCCTCCAAGATAATTTGATAATTGAAATCCATAAGCGCGGAAATCCCTTTTTGATCGAATTGAGTAAAAATAGCAGATTGGAACTTTTTGTACTGTTCATTAGGAACTAGATAACCCGATAAAACACCCATCGTTTCATCACAAATAGAAAGAATTGATGAACCAATAAGCATATCGTCAATGTATAGCTGCGATTTGAAGCTCTGGATATTAATTAAATCGAGAGCCCATTGGAGTTCATCTTGCGCAGCCCCATAGTAATCTATAATTCCTTTTTGTACAAAGGTTGAACAATTGAAACCTTCTTCAATATCATTATAGTATAAAACCTTGTGATTATATTGGGCTATTACCCAAAAGCTCCCACCTTCTTTTCCCAGGGTATGTTCAACCCATTTTTCTGGAACGATGCGAATTTCTTTCCAAAACAGCAATTGTTCAGCAGTCATTTTGTTTTCTCCTTTTTGAATCTCGAGATGTAATTCTTCAAGTGTTATGGGTTGCCAGTTCATAAAGCAGTTTATATTAAAAAGTAAGATATGAAATATTTTGGTATAAGGAAAAAAGAAAAGCGCAGTAACTTACTGCGCTTTTTGTTTTGCCTTTTAGAAATTAAATAACAGCTAAATATTTCAAATAAGGCTCTAGTATGGTTTTATTAATCAATGGTGGATAAGGCATTTCACTATCCTTAATGAAGTCCAAGGTGTTCTGTGAATCATAATAATAAGTATTTTGATACACTTCTTTTAATGTGGATTCTCCATGTACTTTATCAGTGAACATACCAAGTAAAGGGTACAATGGATCATCTTCATTATTTTTCCATAAATTTAGCCAATCATGATAAGGAAGTGGTTTCATCTTAAATCCAAAGTATTGATTAATTCGATCAAAAAAATCATTGATTGAAACATCACCTTCAGGAAGTGGAGTTAGGTGAAACTTTTTACCCAAGGCTTCTTTTTGGCGAGAGATACGCACAATACTCTTGGCCATATAATCTACCGGAACAAGTTGGGATTTAAAACCTAAAATTGATGGATAGGCATTATTTGCAATACAACTTCGAACCAAAGCGCCCCACCATTGATATATGGCGGTAGAACCTGTCTGTGAATTGCTCAAGGCATATCCCAAACGGAAGACGATAACAGGTACTCCTTTTTCTTCTGCTTTTTCCATGATTTGTTCCATTACCCATTTGCTTTGTACATAACCTAAATCACGACTAACTGCTTCTAAATCTTGGTGAATATTATCATTTTCTAATGCAAATCTTTTTTTTGTAAACTGATGACCAAAGCTAAAAACTGCACAAGTGGAAAATAGTGATACTGGTTTTATTTTTCCTGTAGCGGCAAATTTAATTACCTCTTGTAGGCCTAAAATATTAGCTTTTCGTATTATAGGATATGGTTCAATAAAATTTACTGAACTTCCTGAATGGTAGATGCATTCTATTTTATTTGCTAGTGCATTGAATTGTGCTTCACTGAATCCCAATAAAGGCTTATTTAAATCTCCAGTCACCACCTGAATTCGACCAGTATCAAACCAATGTGAAGGAATTAAGAATTGCTCAAAAGCTTGACGCAAACGTTTGAATCCAATTTGTTCATTTTCGGCACGAACTAAACAGTAAACCGTAGCTTCTGTTTGCTTCATCAATTCATCAATCACATGCACACCTACAAATCCATTAGCTCCTGTTAATAAGATGCTGTCTGGGGCATCCATGATTGAAGTATCCAAAGTACCTGTTAATTTAATTTCAGGTATAAGCTTCGCATCTTCTAGTAATTGCTGAATCATTTTTTCATTTTGATCATTTTCTTGATGAGTAACATCGGTATTAATTCGTTCTTGAATAATTTGGGCTTGTGACTCAATAGTTTTGTGGATAAATAAATCTTGTAATTTGATGTTATCACGATAAAGGTCGGGCAATCGGTTATACAACTTAGCTAACAGTAAAGAATGCCCTCCTAATTCAAAAAAGTTGTCTTTTACTTCAATAAAAGGATACTGCAAAATCTCTGTCCAAATTTTATAGATTGTTTTTTCAAACTCATTTTTAAATTCTTTACTCTCATCAAAAGTTACTTTTGTGTTTTTATAGTTTTCTAGCAATGCTTTTTTATCTACTTTTCCATTGGAATTTAATGGGAATTTCTCCATAATTACAAAATCATGAGGAATCATATAAACAGGTAGGCGATGGGTAAGCACTTCTCGAAACTGTTTGATAAGGGCATGTCTACCTTTTTCATCAAGATGCAAACTAGGGCACTCTAAAAAGCCTAGAAGTTTTTTATCATAGTCACTTGCGGATTTGACACGAACAACTGCCTTTTCTACGCCTTCTAGTTTAGCAATATTTTCCTCTATTTCTTGGAGCTCAATGCGGTACCCTCGAATTTTGACTTGATCATCTATTCTGCCAATGTATTCTATTTCACCATTTTCTAACCATTTTCCTAAATCACCAGTTTTGTATATTTTTTTACCAGGTTGTAAAGGGTGATCTATAAATTTAGTTTGAGTGAGTTCAGGCTGCCCTAAATAGCCACGACTCAACCCAATACCACCTACACAAATCTCACCAACTTCATTTATAGGTTGTATTTTATTTTGATGCATAATATAAATATCCGTATTGTCAATTGGCCCACCAATAGTATATAAATCAGCCTCAGAATAAATCATTTTACAAGTAATCCAAATGGTGGTTTCCGTTGGGCCATATACATTACAGATGGTGTGATTTCCATCTAACAAGATTTTACCAAGTGTTGGAGATAAATATTCTCCTCCACAAATAATATTCATTGGTTTTACTTTATGCCAATTAGTTGTATCAGCTAACATAGACCAAGTGCTTGGTGTTGTTTGGGCTACTGATATATTGTATTTTAAAATAAGGTCAACGATGGCTTCTGGGTTGAGCTGATCTTCTTGTGAAGCTACAACAAGCGTATGTCCTGTCATCAATATAGAAAAAATCTCAAGCACTGAAATATCAAAGGCATAAGTGCTAACTGCAAGCATATAGCCTGTGGATTTATGAATAACGTTTTCAATAAAATAACTTAAAGCATTCACTACACTCCTATGTTCTATGGCAACTCCTTTTGGGCCTCCTGTAGAACCCGAAGTGAACATCACATACATTAAATGATGTGGTTTAAGATTTCTTATAGGAGTTTCTTTTGACATGTCCCAATCTACTTCTTCCCAAGTTACGGTTTGTGAACTTATTCTTTGCGCAACTTTTTCAAAAGCTTGTTCAGTTAATAACAGAGAAATCTGACTTTCCTGGCTAATGGTTTTTAATCGATCTTCTGGATACAAAGGAGGCATAGGCACATAAGCAGCGCCTGTTTTCATAATTGCTAAAAGAGCAATAATGAGCTTTTCACTGCGATCCATCATTAATCCAATGCGGTCGTCAGGTTTGATTGCGGCAGAATGCATCAGATGATGAGCCAATTGATTGGCTAATTGATCCATTTCACGATAGGTCAGGGTTGTGTCTTGAAAAATAAGGGCTTGTTTGTTAGGTACTAATCGTACTTGCTCTTCAATTAAATCAATAATGGTTTGGTGAAGTGGATAACTATTATTTGCGGTTTGATTAAAGGATAAAATCTGTTCTAATTGTTTGGCTGTAAGCGTTGGCCCGTTGATCGTTAGTGGATCGGTGTATACATTTTGGTTCATAATAAATTGTAATTGGTTGATATTTATTTTAAAGACGATAAGAACTTAGGGGTATTCCTAAATTAAATAGGAATAAAAGAAATATCGTATCTATGAAAAATATTAGGTGCATCGAAGGAAATAATAGACCTTACCTACTTCTGAGATAAAGAAGAGGTGGAAGACATGATTTCCTGAATATTGAGGGGAAAAGGGGAAAAATGACGTATGAAGGAGGTCGGTTTTAGATTCATACGTCTTGGGCTGAGGATTAATAAATCAGTGCGACTATTAGTATAGAATACCACTAAAATGAGGTCAGTCTAACTTAATAGGATGATAGTAACGAATTAATATCATGGATCTGTTGTTTTACTATTTCATTTTGCCTCTTTGTATTGGTTGCGATTGTACAACAATAAGCATCAGAGAGCAAAAGTTCCTCTAGGTACCAAATAGTGGTATCCACAGAGGCTATATCATGAGAGATGAAAACGTTTTCCAAGGGGAAGGATAAACCTCTTCCATCTGCTTTTAGACAAGCTTCTTTTTGGGTCCATAATTGATAAAAGGCACGATCCTTTTGGGAGGATTGAGCGATTTGAATCTGTTCGTCCTTTCGCAATAGAAAGGTATATTCTTCTTGGGGAATAGGGGTTATCTTTTCAATATCGACGCCAATACTAGGATTAGAAGTCAGCACACAAATGATGAAATCATCGGAGTGCGAAATTGAAAAAGAAAGACTACTTTGAGCAATAGATGGCTTGCCGTTGGTATCTGTTGTTAGCTGTTGAAGGAGTGCATTGCCATCAAAACCAAGTTGGATGAAACCATATTTGAGAAGTAATTTTCCTAAAATATTGGCTTCTTGATCAGCTCTGTTTTTATGCTTCAAAATAGCGTTTCGCATAACAGTTGGAAAACTGTTGATTTCTCGTTCTAATTGTTCAAATTCTAAACATAGTTTAGAGCGTTGTAAATAAAAAGCATAAATCATGACGCTTGGTTCGTTGTAAAAATGAAATACACCGCTTCATCAAATAACGTAATAAATTGAAATCGTTGCAGTATGAAATTGTCAATTTATTAGGTTAAAAGTAAATATTAATTTACTTATATACAATAGGTTGTGTGATAAAAAATACAAATAATGTAAATTTAGTTTTTGATAATTATCGTTTTTTGTAGCAAAACAAAGGGATGGATAAAGGAAAATTCTCAATTCTTAGTATGTTGTTTTTTTAGAAGAAGCCAACTTCTTTTTTCTTACTTTTAGCTTTTAGACTAGAATAACTATTTATGTTAGATTTTAATTTTACTACCTCTCCTATATTAGAAACAGAACGTTTAATCCTACGTCAAACCAATTTAGGAGATGCTCAAGGCATGTTTGCGATGCGTTCAAGTGCAGAAGTAATGCAATATATTCCTGTTCCATTAGCAACGGAGCTCAAAGAAGCGGAAGATTATATCAATTCCCTACAAGAACGAATGGAAAATAAGGAATGTGTCAATTGGACCATCACCTTAAAAGAGAATGGTGAAATGATTGGAACGATCGGGTTTTATCGCATGAAATTACAACATTATCGAACGGAAACGGGGTATATGTTACTCCCTCAATACTATGGCAAGGGCTATGCTTCGGAAGCAGTACAACGATTAGTTGAGTATGGATTTGATGATTTTGGATTCCATTCCATTGAAGCAATCATTTACCCAGATAATGTAGGTTCACAACGGGTACTAGAAAAATGTGGCTTTGTACGAGAAGCTTATTTTAAAGAAAATGAATTTCATAACGGTAAGTTTGTGGATACTGCTGTTTATTCAATTGTGGCTGGATAAATTATTTAATCTGAAGGAGAGTATATATAGGTGTAGTCTAATTGAAAAGGTCGTCAATCAAGGGATTATCTATAAAGTGAAAGAGTTCGATTTTACAAGCAAAATCGAACTCTTTCGTTATTTATAGAACTATTTGTATTGGGAATTCGTGGTGTATTCTAAGAGAATTCCTTGTATTTGATGTAATGTATTTCGTTGAACTACCTATTCAGGTAAGTGTACTTTCGCTTTTTTGAAGTCAAGATTTGGATGATTCCTAGCTATCTTTAGATCTAATTCCTCCTTGTCGTTCGTGAAGGAGACGATACTTTGGTCGAAATGCCAAGTGCCTACATAGTATAACGTGTTCGCCTGAATGGTCAATTTAAACTGCTCTAAATTGGCTTGAATCAACTGATTTTCCCCTTCTTTTGGTGTAATGTAGTTAAAGCTATCAAAATCTCTATAAATAGGTTCAGTATAGGTTTTTCCACCATACCACGTACTTTTAGTCCACCAATAATTGAGAATCACATAATTGCCAGGTTCAATATAAATAATAAAGATATTTCGTTTTGCTGATTTAAATGTAGGTTTAACTCTAAAAGAAACAATTTCTTTTGTATCTGTATTCTGTAGCTGGATATCTTGTGGAAACCCCCCACTACTAAAACCTAGACGCTGGACAAATGTACCATATAGAATGGCTTTATCTTCAACTAAGTAATCTGTATTCAACAATTCTTCAAGGTTGATTTCTTTTTGTGCAAACGAAAGCTGTACCAAAAGAAGAAAGATAAGGGTAGTTAAAAATCTCTTACTCTGCATTGTTGTGTAGTAAATATGATGTACGGAATCAATATGATTTTAAAGGTGTATAGAAACGAAATTTTTATTTGTACTGTTTTGAATGAGATTTGATATACTCAATCAAGGCATTAAATAAAGGATTAAAAGTATTGCTGTCATTTACCCCAGCCCAAACTAAATCAAACTTTGTATCTGCAATAAAAATCTCCTCAAAATTTTCTGGATTAATCAATTTGAGTTGTATTCTGTTTTTATTCTCACGTTCAATTTTTAAGAAAAGGAATTTCTTGTATTTGCGATAAGCTGTGTTGATTCCTATTTTTCCAATTAAAGAACCAACTTCATCTTGCATATTGGCTTTGATAATTTCTTTCTCTAACTCATCAAACGTTATTACTTGATCAAAATAACCTATTTTTTCAGCCATACCTTTCATAAATGGTTCATTTTGTACCACTAATAACTGTTTATTGTTATCTAAGTCAAAGGGAAGGTTAGTCAGTATTTTGGCAGATTTGGTAGCTGCAAAATATCCGTTTGATTTTTTGTCGGATACTTTCATAACACTACAGCTTTGAAAAAAAATAGCAGTAAGTAAAAAGGAAAAGAAAACTAGCTTTTTCATAATATGGATTTTGTTTGTAAAGTGTGTTTTAATATTATGCAAAATTAACCTATTTTAAATTGTTTGTTGTGATAAAAATTAGAAGTGCAGTATTATTATTTTATTGTTATACAATTAACAACTAAATTTTCCTTTTCCTTTTTATTATAAAAAGAAAGCAATGGTTCCTATATCAGACTTAATTAGGTATTGATAAAATTGTTTTCCTCATTGGGAGGATGGGCTCTTTGTTTGGAGTTTTGCCAATATTTAGGATTGATGAATAATCCTGTAGCAAATTGCTTTCTTTGTTCTTTATAGGTCAGCCTACAGTTAATAGGGGCTAAGCCTTGTTTATTTGTTCTACTCCTAGAAATAATAAACAGCAAATTTAATTGATGTATTTCCTTAGTTTATGAACATTTGAAAGTGTTTTTCGGGCTTTTAATTCGGATAGTTGTGGTTAATTTTTTGTCTACCAATTGTTATTTTGAATAAAAAACATTGTTTATTATGTTTATTTAAGTTAAGTTTAAATTTAGTTTAACATTAAAATTTATAAAAGTATGAAGAAAACAATGTTAGTATTAGCCATGGGCGGATTACTCATGTTTACCAGTTGTAGTAGTGATGAATCTATAACAAGCAGTAGCTTGGATGGAAATTCAAAGGTTGAAATGAATACAAATCCAATCAGGGATACGACTGAATTTAAAGATTTTGAAAACTTGTACAATCAATATACAAGTGGAGAAATTGATCAGGTAGAGTACTTAGAAGGAACTGAAAGTGTAGATATAGCAAAGAAATTTCTTGAAAAATTAGGTGAAACTACCTATGGAGGGTATACTGATGGACCTGATATCGTTGGTTTTGCTTTGGTGCAATATTTTATAGTTATTAGTAGTTAAGAAATGAGAAATATTATTACTTGTTGTTAGTTCAACGAGTTTTAGTTAAAGTGCTCGTTCACTTGCGTTCAAAAATGATACGGCTTATACTATAGAGGTGTTGAGCCTTGAAACGAATTACTTTTTATGAATAGTAACTATTACCTTATTATAGTTATTTTAATAGAATTGATATACCTCCAGGTTAACAAGTAATATTTGTGCAGACTAATAATGCAACAGCATTTTCATTCTGTTGCTTTTATGGTTGTGATTGTTTAACTAATAAAACGTGGCAGTATGATGGAGGATTTTTTAAAGAATGTTATTAGGTTTATCAACCAAATGGAGGAGAGTTTTTACATTATGTTTTTTCTAAAATTCAGTATAAAACTGAAGTTTCAACCTATGGAGGTCAATTTTCAATGGGTGCAAGTCGCGGAAATATAAGTCTACCTATTTCAATATTAGGGAACCCTGAACCAGTTACAATTTTACACCAAGTAATTGATTCACCAGGTTTAGTTTACAATCAAGTAGTTACTTTTAGATAAAAGTAAGATAGTGTAATCAAAAAGCTGTTCTTCGGAACGGCTTTTTTTGTAATAGCGTTTTTGTGCATATTATTCTTTTTAGTGAATGAGATTTCTAGCGAAGAATATAATAAAAGGGTTACCTCCGCTATGCTTCGGTTTTCCCTAATAAGGGGCTTTTTCACAAAGAAAACCACGCATTCGTTGCACTCCTACTTGTTTTTTTATTTGTAATGCCTCTTAGAAAAGCAGAGCTTTCCACGATTTATCAGCAAAAGGATTACCTCCGCTACGCTTCGGTTTTCCCTAATAAGGGGCTTTTTCACAAGAAAAACCACGCATTCGTTGCACTCCCGCTTGTTTTTTTATTTGTACGCCTCTTAGGTGAGTAAAACTCCCCACGATTTATCAGCAAAGGGATTACCTCCGCTACGCTTCGGTTTTCCCTAATAAGGGTATTTTTCACAAGAAAAACCACGCATTCGTTGCACTCCTGCTAGTTTTTTTATTTGTAACGCCTCTTAGGTGAGCGAGCTCCCCACGAGGCTTATCAAAAGGGATTACCTCCGCTACGCTTCGGTTTTCCCTAATAAGGGTATTTTTCACAAGAAAAACCACGCATTCGTTGCACTCCTGCTAGTTTTTTTATTTGTAACGCCTCTTAGAAAAGCAGAGCTTTCCACGAGCCTTATCCAAATAAAAAAACCACCAACATCCGTTGGTGGTTTTCCTTGCAGAGAGGAAGGGATTCGAACCCTCGATACGTTGCCGTATACACACTTTCCAGGCGTGCGCCTTCGACCACTCGGCCACCTCTCTCTATTTATACTTCCATTTCGCCACAAATCGGCGTTTCGAAAGCTAATTTAAAATCTACAATATCGGGTTGAGCCAATAAGAACATCAATTTAGTGATTGCAGCTTCTGTTGTAATATCTTTCCCAGAAATAACACCAATCTCTTTCAATTCTGTACTCGTTTCATATTTCCCCATCATAACGCTACCACTAGAACACTGGGTTACATTGATCACCTTAAGTCCTTTCTGTGTGGCACAGCGCAATGTTTCTAAGAACCACGGTTCTGTAGGAGCATTCCCTGAACCATAAGTCTCTAGGATGATTCCCTCTAAATTTGGGATGGCCAATATAGCCTCCAAAACTTGTTGTTGAATACCTGGAAACAAACGCAAAATCATCACATTGCGTGACATTTTTTTATGAACGGTCAGCGGCAAAGATAGCGGTTTTTGTATCAATAACGAATGATTGATGCGCAAATTCACCCCTGATTCTGCTAAATGCGGAACATTGGGAGAGGTAAAGGCATTAAATAACTCTGCACTTACTTTAGATGTGCGGTTTCCGCGGTATAATTTATATTCAAAGTACAAACAAACCTCTTGGATGACAGGGGTATTGTTTTCTTGTAAAGCTGCAATTTGAATAGCCGTAATTAGATTTTCTTTTGCATCTGTGCGCAAATCTCCAATAGGCAACTGAGAACCCGTTAAAATAACAGGTTTGTGAACATTCTCCAACATAAAACTCAAAGCTGAAGCTGAATACGACATCGTATCTGAACCGTGTAAAATCACAAATCCATCAAAACGGTCGTAATTATCTTCTACAATGCTTGCCATTTGTACCCATAAATCCGGTTGCATATCCGAAGAGTCAATCGGTACATCAAACGAATAGGTTTCTATAGCACAATCCAACAAATGCAATTCGGGAATGCGTTCAACCAATTGATTAAAGTTAAACGCGCGCAAAGCACCCGTTTTAAAATCTTTAACCATACCGATTGTCCCACCCGTATAGATTAGTAAGATAGCTGGCTTATTGTTCATCTTGTAACTTTAATTTATTCACTACAGGATTTGCATACATCGCTAAGAAGTTATCGACTACTTTTTGCTCCTGTTTGTTTACGCGTAGCTCTAAACGACGTTCAAACAACTGTTTTTCCTTCTCACTATAGCGATCCGCAAATTTGTTCGTATTATTTAGAATATCGTACGCGATATAATTAGTCGGCCATAGGTGGTAATTGGTGATGATCGAATGGTCAATCACTTGAGCTAAGGCCTGTAATTGTTTATTGGGTTTATCTGCAATGGCCTTGATTTGGTCTAATTCCGTATCAATCACATCCCCAACGTGAATGTGAATCCCTTTCTTTTGACCAATAATTCCACTGTATAAATTGACAAAATCCTCATTTTTTTCCTTGATGTACGCTTCATTATTCGCAATAGCTAATAATTGAGGCATCTTCAAGGCATCTGTAGGATCATATTCATAAGAAATAGAAACAGGTACGATTTTCAACTGTTTGAAATAATCCATTAAGTTTTCATCGCCTGCATCCATACCAAGCATTTTTAAAACACCTGTATGTGTAGCATCATTGCCATCTTTCGTTCTTCCTTCGCGTTGTGCAATCCACACCGAACGATTCTCTTCTACAATAAGACTGTGAATGTATTCTGACATCAAACGAGAACTTTCTAATAATTCTCTCGGTGTTAGTTTACGACGAACTAAAAAGTTTCGGTTCACTTTGGCTAAAGCCAATAAAAAAGACTTCTGTACCAAGTTGTCTCCAACGGCAGAAGCAGTCATTGTTAAGCCGTGATCTTTTAAGGTTACATTCAGTAAAGACGTATCCATGATGATATCACGGTGATTGGATATATATAAATAAGCCGTATCTTTTTCTAACTTCTCAAAACCAGAAGTTGAAAGTCCATTCGAACTTTTTTCTAAGATGCGTAGAATAGAATAATAGGCAAATTCCTCTTGAAATTGCTGTATTGAGGTTACTTTGCTCAAATCTTCCATCCATTGCTGTTCGGTTTTATTTGGAAAAGTAAAACCCATTAACGCTTTGACCATAGGGTGCTTAGAGATTCTTTGTAGGACCTCATTGACCTCGTGATCATGGTAATGGCGTATTGAATCAAACTTAGACATTAGTGTTTTAAATATTTATGTAAACTTAAATGTTATGTTTCTATGTTGTACAATTAGATTCCAAAAACTGCTTTTGAATTGGCAGTCGTTTGGTTTGCAATTGTTTCCAATGGAAGCTCGTATAGTTCTGATAGCCTTTCTGCTATGTTGAGAATATAAGCGCTTTCATTTCTTTTGCCTCGAAAAGGCACTGGTGCAAGATACGGAGAATCAGTTTCTAATACGATATGCTCTAACGGTATTTTGTTTAAAAATTGATCAATTTTTCCGTTCTTAAAAGTAGCTACACCGCCAATTCCCAGTTTGAGGTTGTAACTCATGGCTTGCTGGGCTTGCTCTTCCGTTCCCGTAAAGCAGTGAAAAATACCCCGAAGTGCCTTGTCTTTTTCTAGTTCTAAGACTTCAAAAACTTCGTCAAAAGCATCTCTGCAGTGAATATTAATCGGTAGCTTATGCTTTTTTGCTAGCTGAATCTGCTGCTGAAAAGCTTCTTGCTGGATGGATAATGTGGTCTTGTCCCAATACAAATCCACGCCAATTTCACCAACAGCATAGTATTTCCGACGAGCTAACTCTTGTTCAACAAAGGCAAGCTCTTGTTTATACGTCTCTGGCTTTACATCCGTAGGGTGTAAGCCCATCATCAAAAAGATGCAATCCGGAAACGCCGCTTCCAAATCAAACATCGCTTGAGCGTAGCTTGAATCGATAGCAGGTATAAAAAAACGCGTAACTCCATTTGATATTGCGCGATTTATTGTTTCTTTGCGATCTTCCGCAAATGCATCTGAATAGAGATGTGTATGAGTATCGGTAAAAATCATGCTTTGGTAATATTCTACAAAGTAGTATCTTTCAAACTACAAAAGTACCTTATAAAAAGTATTAAAACTAAACTTAATTGATGGAAAACTATAAAGATTGGTTAAAAAAAGAACGCTATAAACAAATCCGCTTCAAAATAGCGCGAACAAACCACCTTTTTGTACGTGTAAAAGTAAATGGAGTATGGGGAGATTTTATCTTAGATACGGGCGCATCTAATAGCTGTATCGATTTTCAAAGTATCGACCATTTTAATTTAACTACTTCAGAATCAGAAACAAGAGCGTCTGGTGCTGGAGCAAATGGCATGCTGACTCAAGTGAGCTACCATAATGAAATTCAAATGGGACGATGGAAAAAAGATAATTTCAATTTTGTCTTGTTGGATTTGAGCCATGTGAATACCGCACTCACAGAGTATAAAACCAAAAATGTCCACGGAATTATAGGGTCTGATGTGTTCGCATTAGGTCAAGCAATTCTCGACTACGGACAACAGACCCTATACGTGAAGTAAGTCTATTTCTTATAGTATTCTTTGGCTACTAATTCCAGTTCTTCGTACCACTCAGAACCGTATTTTCGCGTCAAAGGATCTTTTAAAAATTTGTATACTGGAACTTCTAGTTCTTTTCCTAAAGCACAAGCATCGCTACAAATATGCCATTTGTGGTAATTCACTGCAGAAAAAGAAGAATATTCCTTGATTCGAATAGGGTATAGGTGACAAGAAATCGGTTTTTTCCAATCGATTTTCTTCTCCAAATACGCCTTTTCAATCCCGCATAAAGCCATGCCATTATCATAAATAACATAGGCACATTCTCCGCCGTGAATTAAAGGAGTTTCAAATTCCCCATCTTCACCGAGGATATAGGTTCCTTGTTGTTCAATAGCCGCAATACCTTCAGGACGTAAATAAGGTTTTACCGTTTCAAATATTTCATCCAAAATAGCCGTTTCTTCCTTCTCTACGGGCGCTCCCGCATCTCCATCAATACAACACTGACCTTTACAAGCCGTTAGATTGCACACAAATTCTTTTTCTAAAATATCTTCCGATACTAAGGCTGAACCAATTTGAAACATGTTTATTTATTTTTTTGAGGCTACAAAATTACGAATCTTTCATGGATGTTGACCGCTTCTGCTCGTTCAACCGCTATTTTATAATGATACTAAATTAACTGCTTGATTTTGAGCTCCTATTTAGAGCAGTTTTGAAAGGGATAAAAGTCAAACAAAAAGAAAAAGAGCAGAATAAAAACCGTAAGACGACTGACTTTCATAAGAAGATGAGACAAAGAAATTAAAAAAAATGATTTCTTAAACCAGAATATATTGCATGTTTCAAAATTTAAATCGACTTTTAATGGATAAACTAAAGACTATAAAAACATGAAAAAAATAGCGTTATTGTTTGTTGCAGGAGTAGCTTTTATCTCGTGTAAACAAACGCCAAAAGAAGAGAATACTCCTGTGGTGGAACAACAAGAAGAGGTTCCCACAACAGCAACTGAGACAACAACAGCGGTAGAGACCACCCTTGATTTAACTAAAATTCCTTACACCACAGCAGATATTGGTGATTTCCCATATTTAGCTTTACCAAAAGGAATAAAAGAACTAAATAAACCTTTATTGCGTGCGTTTGACGTTTGTTTGTTTCCTGTAAATGGTGTGATGACTGAAGTAGAAGGAAGATTGTATAAAGCCAACTTAACAGCTGAAAGTGGAGAGCAATTTTCAGAACGCTTTTTTAGACGCAGCATGGACGATTATTTGAAATCAATTGGAGCAGTAGAAATCTTCGATGGAAGTATTACACAAGAAGAATATGATCGATACAATAAGTTAGATCCGCATAAAGGAGATGAAGGAGATATCGGATATGCAGGTGAACCCATTAAGTTTTATATCATTCGCCATAAAGAACAAGGAGATATTTACATTCAGTATACGGCAAATAATGCTGCAGCTAAATTGAATGTACTTCAGACAAAAGCGTTTGAACAAACCATGACCAAGATTACAGCAGATGAAATTGCTAAATCATTAGCGGAAACTGGAAAGTCGATTCTGTATATCAACTTTGATCACGATCAATCGACGATTACTCCAGAAGGTAAAGAAGTAGTCAATGAAATTACTGCTGCCCTACAAAAAAATGGACAATTGACGATTGCCATTGAAGGGCATACAGATAATGTAGGGGATGCTGCTCACAATAAAAAGTTATCCACTGCTCGTGCACAAGCGGTAAAAGCAGCTTTGATCGAACAAAAGATTGCTGCTACTCGCTTAACTGCTGAAGGATTTGGCGCTGAACGCCCACTAGTGGCAAATGATTCAGAGGCTAACAAAGCCAAAAACAGAAGGGTTGAATTAAGAAAGACAAATTAATAACAAAGGCTCCTCCAAAGGGAGCCTTTGTTCAATGATAAAAGAAAGAATAGCCTCGATTTATGTTAAAACCTCCTTTTTTACGGGCGTTAATTTTTATGTAAGATAAAATAATGAGCAGGTTCAATCACAAAGAAAAGCAATCAGTTATAACATAACAGGATATAAAGGTCAGGAAAACGAAGAAGAGAAACTTCTCTAAAAGGGAGGAAATAAAACGGAAAGTTCTCTTTTTGTGTGCTTTGCAAACAAGAAGGAGAGGGAAAGTTGCAAACGATGGCGTTGTTAAATTATATAGTAGGAATGTTAAAGAGGCTTCTACGTGGTTTTTATTTTGTACTTTCGGACAATAGAATTAAAATCTTTTTAGAAATAATGAAAATATTCAGTTACATTATTATTGCATTTGTTGTTGCCTTAATTGTATTAAATATCACAATGCTTGATTTTAATAACTTATTTCAAGGGGACAGTTTGATTGCTATAATTGGTATTGTAGCACTTTTATGCGCAGTTTGTATTCTGTTGATTTACAGAACTTCAAAGTTAATTGACGAGAAAACAAAATAGATCAAAAGATGTTGGTTTATGATGTTTTAATTATTGGAGGAGGCGTTTCTGGCGTTTCTTGTGCTCAAGTGTTAGGTAGCGCTGCCAAAAAAGCTTTCATGGAAGGAAAGACAATTGGTATCGTGATGCACCAAAAGGCAAGTATGCTTCAAGATGCCGTTTTTAATAATGCTTTTGGTATTCAACCAGGCACTTTAGGAAGTGATTTACTTACACAAGCCAAAGAGAATTTGAAAATCTATGCTAACGTGACTCAAATTGAAGGTGAGAAGGTAAGCCGTGTAGGGAGAAATTCAGCACAGCTGTTTGTTGTAGAAACGAATAAAGCCGAATATGTTGCACGTATGGTTGTCGTAGCTGTTAATTCAAGTAATACGTTTGCCATTGAGGGACTGATGGACTATGTGGAACCCCACAAAAAGTCTATCCCCACAAAGAATAGAATTCAATTGAAAAATATAGATCACCTTGTAGCCGAGGGGATTTATGTAGCAGGTACATTAGCGGGACACCGCAGTCAACTTGCTATTGCAGCTGGAAGTGGCGCTGCTGTTGCAACAGATATCCTGACCCTGTGGAATGATGGTGTTGAAACGCATAGCCATGACAGCATTAGAAAATAATAATATTAGATCATTTTAGTACCTAAAAGGATATTCTTCGGAATGTCCTTTTTTTGTTTACAGTTTATGGTTTATAGCCAACCAGAACTCCCCATTTATAGTGAACTTTTCTTCTTTTTTACACTAGTTTCAAGAAAGAATTTTACATTCGTTCTCATAAAACATAAAAAAAAGATGGAACTGAATTTTACTACTTTAAAAGAAAACTTTATCAATATTTTAAAAAATCACTATACAGATTTTAATGGACGTGTTAGACGTAGAGAATATTGGTCATTTACATTGGTTAGTGTGATCATTTCAATTGCTTTCGGAATCGTTGATTTACTCTTAGGAACGATTGGAATAGGATTTACAGGCTATATTTATAGTTTAGCAGTTTTACTCCCTTCATTAGGACTTTTAGCTCGTCGTTTACACGATACTGGAAAAAGTGGCTGGTGGATGTTGTTAGGGTTAACAGGAATCGGTGCTCTTGTAGTACTTTATTTTGCTTGTATTGATGGTACGGTAGGACAAAATGAATATGGTGCTGATCCTAAAGCAGGAGAGAGATAAAATCATATGGTGTGAGGGAAGGTGAGTAATACGTAATTTTTCTATAAAAAAAGGAAGGAGTTTTGATTAAAACTCCTTCCTTTTTTATGTTCTATGTAGATCTTTTTAATTGTTACTCATAAACCAATCCTACATTGTCAATCCACAACCTGCTATTTTCGTTTCCAATATAAGCGCCTCCGTTACTCGAAGAGAATTGAACAATAAGGTGGGTAACCGGATCATCAGCATTTCCCCAGCCTTCCTCAATAATCGGTGTCATTTTTCCCTTGCTATTGCGGGTGTAATCTGTGAATTCACCGGTGCGAAGAGCCATTTCTTTTTTATAGATGGTTTGATTTCGGATATCGCCATAGTTGATTTGAAGTTGGAAATTGTTTTTCCATTCTTTTTCCGTTGTTGTTAAGTTCAGCCAAGCTGTTCCTACGCGTTTTGCATGTACTTTACCATCCTTGTCTTCCCATCTATTTTGCAATAAGATGCGAATCTCAGCCTTGTCTTTTTGATTTAAAACCGTTCCTTTTCCCATACCATTCACGCGACTAGAAGTCCCGCCTGTCGTTACTTTGTAGTCAAATTGTAAAGCCTTCGGTTTTTTGGTAAACGGAATTCCCGTTACGAGTTTGCTCTGTGGATTCTTCGTGTCCGTAATAGGTTCGATCATTTCACCTAAGAAAATCGTTCCACTAGCTAAAACATTAATGTTGATTACGCCTAATACTTTAACGCGTTCTATTTTTGTCTCTAAACGAGCCGCATAGCCACTGCCTCTTTTTTCTGGGAAGACGGTAACACTACCTTTGGTAATTCCACTTACAACAGCCAATACAGAAGACGTAGCCCAAGGGGAACGCGTGTTCTTATACGGGGTGTTATCTTTAAGGGTGTCTTTAGTATCATTAATGGAATAGAGATAACGCGTATTTCCTCCAATCAATAGAGATTCTTTAATCTCTCGTACTTGCCATTGGTTCATATTTCCAAATGGAAGTAATTCGAAACGCTCTTTCTGTGCCCAAAGACTCGTGGATAACAAAAGGCCAACTAGAATAGGGATCAGTCGTAAATAAGTCTTCATATTTTTATTTTTTTAAATTCAATTTTTTTATTTGTTCAAAATCCTCTTCTTTCAGATTCATCTGTTGATAAGGAACGGCCTGGTCGTGATCATTGAGATACTGTCGAGGTATTGCCTTAAATTGTGGATGAACAAGAGAAAATTCTCGTTTTAAGTAAGGGGTTTGTATTTCAGCTGCATCCAATAAGGTATGAAAAATAACATGGGTACTGATGGACTCTTTTTTGCGTTGTTGAGCGAGTTGATATTGCTCAGGATGTTCTTCAATAAAAGAGTCCGAAAACCACAAGAAAAAGGGGATATGCAATTGATAGTACGATGGTGTCGGAGAAGAATGCAGAAACAAACCGCGATCATCATCAAACAAATCTTCCCCATGATCAGAGGTGTATAAAACCAAACTTGGAATATTAACTTTCTGTAAAGCCTGTAAAGTCGAGGAGAGAAAATAATCCGTATACAAAATACTATTGTCATACGTATTGACTAACTGCTCTTTTTGTCTGCGACTCACGGCTGTTAAATTATCAGGCGTGAATTTTTGATATGTTAAAGGATAACGCTCTTTGTAATTGAAGTGAGAACCATAGCTATGTAAAACAATGAACAAATTGCCCGTTGTTTTTTCAATTAAATTCATCATAATCGGAATCAAATCCTCATCAGGACGATTCACCGTTAATCGTGTTTTGGGATCTGTCGTGCGAATCGTTTGATAGATATCTGCTTCCTTGGTGAAATATTCAATAAAGGAATGATTCTCCGATTGGTTGGATAGACAGATCGTGGTAAATCCAGCTTCTTTAAACGCTTGTGCGATTCCTTTTCTCTGATAAATCTCTGCGTAATTGGTTGCATTGACATCAGATAAAATCATCGACACACTTTTGTGTGTGGTATTGGACTGCGTCAACGCATCTTGATAGAATACCGTATTTTGCTGTTGTGATAAATGAGGGGTCGTTGGGCGGTCGTACCCATAGACTTGCCAGTTATGCGCTCGGCTTGTTTCGCCTACAATGAGCACGAAAATTTCGCGCTGATCTTTAGTTGAAGCTGAGGTACTGTTGAAGCTGAAATCCTTGGATGTTTCAGGATATGCCTGAACTTTTTTCCATTTGTTGATGGCAAAATTTAAATTGTAATACGCATTGATGGGATAGACATCAACAGTAAAAGCAAAAGCATTGCGATTGGTGTTTTTTGCTCCTAAGGATATCAATAGTGAACCAAATAAAATAGCTACACCAGCAATCAACGCTTTGCGTCTAAATAGCTTTGGAGCATATATTTTTCGCTTCCATTGAAGGATGGCCCAAACAATAGTTGGAATATATAAGATACAAACAAAAGCAATCGAAGGAAGTAAACTTCCCAATAGTTCTGTAATCTCAGAAGTATTGGTTGTAGCGACATTTAAGTACATATCAACCGCAATGACATCTTCTCCAAACAAATAGAATAAAACAATTTGAAAGGCGTGAATAAACAATACAGGAAACAAGAGAATCTGTGTACGTCCCATATTTTTAAACAGAGAAAAAACAAGAAGATATAAACTCAAAGGAAATAAGAATACCGTTGCTTTTCCCAAGAAATTGAGTGGTTGGAATAAAGCAAAATAAAGGGAGGGCACCATATTGACAACTAAGTAAATATAGAATAGGGCCACCGGATTTGTACTCAGTCTACCTAATAGACTTCTTCTTTGTATTTTTTCTTGCATAAATAGTGTCTTAGAAAGCTTCGTTTATATTAAAGTAGAAGCCACTTTGTCCTTTGGCAATTCCATAATCCAAGCGAATATTTACTCGATTTTTGAATTCCCAGCGATAACCAATTCCATAGGTAGGCAAGGCTTCTGCCCAGTTCATGTCTTTGAATTTATCGAAAATAGTACCAACTCCACCCCATACAACTAACCCATGGCGGTTGTATACTTTTTGACGAAGTTCAACTTGTGTGTTTAGTTCTTTTCGGTCGCGGTATTGTCCAGAAAGATACCCACGCATTTGTCTAGCCCCTCCTAGTTGAGCCATCATGTTCCAAGGAATATCCCCATTGTTGAATATTCCATTCGCATCAAATGCCAAAATGGTCTTGGGCGCTAGTTGTTGAAAATAACGAGCACTTGTTTCGATGCGACTGAAGTGAATATTACTTCCTAGGGTACGCGAATAAAACGTTTGTTGGTATTGTAGAAAAACCCCTTTACTCGGATTTGGAATAAAATCTCGAGTATCATACGAAAAGATAAAACCACCCCCAACAAGCGTAGTCGTCAAATTTTCTTGTGGTTCAAATGCTGCTTTTTCAAAATCACTTCCTTTTACATTCTGTGCAGCAAAGGTGACCCCTACATATCCGTTGTTTATCACTTCGGCTAAGAAATCTGCTTTAAGGGATAAACGATACTCATTGTATTTTGAATATTCTCCTGATGCCCCTGCATCATAACCAATGCCATAGTATTTACTCGGCATATAGTTAAAGGACATATCCGAATTGATGCGGAATTTATCCTCTGGAAAAATAGTGCTATTTTCAATTCCAATGGAAAAGAAACCACTGGTGGTAATATTAGAATAAATAGAAACGTTAGAAGGAGATAGCTCCATGTTTTCTTGATCTAGGCGATATAAACCAGAAGCTACAAGTCCTAAACCCAATTTAGTATCGACAGAATAACTTGGGCCTCCAATAAAGGAGATGTCAAATTTATTTTGGGATTTATCTTTTTTGGCTTCTTCAAAATAGTGAACAATCCGCTCAAAAAACTTCTTCTTTTCTAGCGTATCTTTTGCTTTATCTAGCTCCGTTTGTGCAAAGGCACCTAGGCTGCTAAATAAAATCAGTAAGAAAACGATATAGTGTATGTTTCTCATGATCTGTGTAAAGTGTTTGTAATATGTTTGTTTTATTTAGTGCTGTAAGGCAATTTTTATCTGCGCATAAATAATGATAGCTGCCAGGATAAAAATGAGGGTAATCAAGATAATTTGTGTAATAGGTATACGTTGTTTGTGGTAGTTCATAGCCTTTAGATATAAATACTGAGGAATGAACAAAGCTAAGATTACCCCTGCAATTGCAGCATAACCTAGAGCAAGAATGAACCCTTCTGGGTAAAATAAAGCAAATAGTAAAGGCGGAATAAAGGTTAATAATCCGGCGACACTAGTCGTTACAAAACCTTTAGTTTTGGGTTTTAATACATCTTTATAATAATCAAAAAGACCCATACTTACCCCCAAGAATGAAGTACCCAATGCAGTAGCTGCAAATAAGCTAAACAATGTTTCGATATGAGCAGAATGTGTCATTTCACGGACACTTAAAATGAGCCCTCTTAATTCTGAGTTTTCATTTAAAATTTGCATGAATCGAGTTTGATCAATACTCCCCAGAACAACAACTTGCCAAATCAAATAGATAATTAAGGGAAGTAAACTCCCCCAAATAAATGCGCGATGCAGTTGTTTTTTATTTCCTCCAAGATAATTGACAATGCTAGGAATACTACCGTGAAATCCGAAGGAAGTAAAAATAGCAGGAAGTGCTGTTACCGTGATACCAATAGATAGAGGGGCATGTAACAAATTAGCTTGTTGAATAAAAGGAAACAACAAGGCAACCAATAAAACTAAAAAAATAAGTTTGGCGATAAATAAGCCTCGCGTTAACCAATCTACCCAATGCGTTCCAATGACGACAATCCCTCCAAATAGCAGGGAGAAGAGCAAAATAGCTGTACGCGTATCAAAATTGGTGTCCAGCAACAAATCAATATTTGTTTTGAGGATGGTTCCACCTCCAGACATATAAGCCGCTGTAAGGCCATAAATCAAAAACATCAGGCTAAATCCTGCCAGTTTGTTGATAAAGGAACCCGTATATTTTTTCGTTAAGGTATTAAATCCATCTGTTGGTTCGTTGTAGTCGTAGATGCGAACCATAAGCAAGGCAGTATAACACATGGCGAACCAAATAATAAACAGCAATAAGGTGGTTCCCCAAAACCCAACACCTGCTGATGTTATGGGCATAGCAAGCATTCCTCCTCCGATACAAGAGCCTGCAATAATTAAGATGCTACCAAGCAATTTACTGTTCATTACGTTGAAAAATTTAGACGAAACACAAAGATAAAAAAGCTTTTTGGCTTATTATTTTAATGTTAAGATAATTTTGTTTTATAAAAATGCGTTAATTGTTAAAAATACAACATTTGATTGATTGAAATGCGTTCTCTTTAAAAAAGAGTATCTTGTATTGTGTTTTGGAATCTGTTATTTATTTGAAGAATAAGGTGCTGTTTTCTCTTTCTTGTGTAGAATATACTATTCTTATTGTGGTCTGAAGCTTGAATTTTTGGTAAAATTATTGAGACCACTCAAAAAATCATCTTTTACCAGTGTTGGCGTAAAATCAATAAATCATTACCAAATCATCAGCGCGTAGTGAATTGAAAAAGTAGAAGTGTTGTATTTAATGAAATAAACTGAAGGAAACCCAATCAATCAAGGCTTATTTGGGGTGAAATATCAAAGAAGTCATTCAAAAGAATAAAAATAAGGTTGTTTAAAAAGCACTAAAAAAAACATAAAAAAAGCGTTAACTAAATATTCTGTACTATATTTGTCGCTTATGAGTAGAAAAAAAATGATAGCGAGAGTATTGTTAGTGGTAGCTTTTTTGTTTACCACCGTATTCCAATTGGTACATAGCTATCAACATATTTCTACTGCAGTTGCTTATGAACAAGAGCATCGCACACATGCACATTACACAGAAGGACGAAGTGATCATGGTGGCGTTCAGCTTACCGAAGATCACAGTCACATGGATCATTGTTTTGCTTGTGATTTTATTCCTACTTCAGGATTAGAGCCTGTTCAAATGGAATGGCACACAGTTGCCTACCAAACCATTCAAGAAGTACAAGAAGAGGTAACGTTGTTGTTTACCCCTTTATCTCACGTTTACTATTCCCTTCGCGCCCCTCCAGTATGGGTTTAATTATTTAGATTTTTGTTAGACAATGTATTGTCTGACTGCTATTTTATTAATTAAAACATACAAGATACAATGAGAATTCTATGTACATGGATGGTTCTATTGTGCTCTTTTAGTATGCTTGCACAAGCGTTTACCTTAAAAGGAAGAGTGTCGGACTATCATGGAGAAGCCTTAATTGGCGCAACAATTACTTTTGAAAATCAGGCTTTTATGACAGATGTAAAAGGGAGATTTCAAGCAAAACCTATTGAAAAGGGAACTTATCAACTAGTCGTGTCTTACCTTGGGTATGAAACGTTAACGATGGACGTAAAAGTAGAAGCAGATCAAGATTTGGATCTACACTTAAAAGAAAGTTCAACACTATTAGATCAGGTAGTTGTTTCTAGTCATGCGAAACACAGTGTACAACACGTAGATAAAGTATCCAATCAGCAATTAGTAGAGAAGTTTGCAGGTTCTTTGGCGAAAACACTAGAATCTGTAGCTGGAGTTAATTCTATGGATATTGGAGCTGGAGCTTCTAAACCTGTAATTCGCGGTTTGGGCTTTAATCGAGTGGCTGTGGCAGAAAACGGAGCCAAACAAGAAGGACAACAATGGGGTGCTGATCACGGATTGGAAATCGATACGTTTAGTACAGAAGAGGTTGAAGTAATCAAAGGAGTTGGAGCCATTGAATATGGGAGTGATGCAATTGGTGGTGTGATTAAGATTAACAATGAAAAAGTCCCACAAGTACATTCCTTTGATGGAAAAGCGATTGTGTATGGAAAATCAGTTAATGATGCACTAGGAGCTTCAGTTCAAATCAAACAAAGAGGAGAACGCTTCTTCTATAAATTAAAAGTAACAGGACAGGATTACGCCGATTATCGTGTACCCATCAAACAAATTGATTACCTCAATACGATTATCCCTATTGAAGGGGGACGTATGAAAAATACTGCCGGAAATAACTTGGCGCTTTATGGTCAAATTGGGTATGTAGGTACGCAATTTAAAAATATCTTAAGCATTAGCAACGTATACGATAAAAGTGGTTTCTTTCCAGGAGCACACGGTATTCCAAATATTGCAGCGGTTCAAGATGATGGAAATCACAGAAATGTAGAATTGCCAAACCAATCAGTCAATCACTTTAAAGTAACGAATACAGCTACTTGGGAGTTCGATGCGAATCGAAAGTTGAGTGTTTTATTGGCTTTTCAAAATAATAAGAGACAAGAAAATAGTTTGTTTCACTCGCATTTTTCCAATCAAACACCCCCAGCAAATAATCCAAACCTAGAGCTAGAGTTTGTGTTGAATACATTTGACGCAGCGGTAAAATACGAGCACCTTTTTAGTAATGAACATAAGTTGACCGTTGGGATTCAACAGAATTACCAAAATAATACCATTGGTGGATATGGATTTTTATTGCCAAAGTTCAATAAGTCTGGAGTTGGTGCATTTGGTATGTATGAGTACTTTGTCAATGATCGCTTAACTTGGGAAGCTGGAATTCGCGCTGATTATGCAAGTGTACACGTAAAACCATTTTACGATGAAATCCTCTATGACTATTTAATCGATCGAGGACAATCTGTTGAAACCGCTGAGAATTACGCCCAACGCAGTCAAAAGCAAGACCGTAATTTTAGTAGTTTCAATGGAATGATTGGAGCTAAATTTGATTGGACAGAACATTTTAATATTGCAGCTACAGTAGGTACAAACTTCCGTTTTCCTACAGCGATTGAGCTAGCATCAAACGGAGTGCATCACGGTGCTTTTCGCCATGAAAAGGGAAACCCCGATTTAGATCCTGAAAAGGGAATTGCCCTTGATTTTAGAGCAACCTATGAAACGTCAACGTTTAGTACGACGATAAGTCCTTATGCTTACTATTTTACCAATTATATCTTCTTAAAGCCAAGCGGAACGTTTTCAATCTTACCGGATAGTGGACAGATTTACGAGTATACGCAATCAAAAGCCTTAATTACAGGGTTTGAATGGAAAGCAGAGCAACGTTTATGGGATCGCTTGACAGTAGAAGGGGTGTTTGAATTTATCTATAACAAACAATTAGATAACGGTAAAAAAGGAAATTATCCTTTGCCCTTTTCAACACCTGCTAATTTCTTTGGGCAGTTAAGTTATACCTTGAACGATTGGAAAGTATTCCAACAACCTGAAGTATTTGTCAACGGAAAATGGTACGCAGAACAAAAGCGAATTGCACAAGGAGAAGATGTCACACCGAGTTCGCAAAGCTATGGTTTGGGACTTTCTTCAACGATTCGATTGGGTAGTGTAGCAGCCAAAGCAAGTTTAACCGCAACCAATATTTTTGATGCAAAAATATTGAATCACATGAGTTTTTATCGACCACTGGGGATACCCGAATTAGGTAGATCGATTCAATTAATGATTCAAATACCATTTTAATGAAGAACGCTAACATCAATGGTAGTAAATATGCTTTTTTAGTTGTAGTATTTTTTATTCCTCTAATTAGTAATTTACTGCATTATGTTATCATTGAACATGAATTTGGACAGCGAAATCACGAGGTAGAATGGATCGACGGTAGTAAAGTACACTACTGCGATCAATACTTATTCAAGATTCACCCAGCCATTGAAGTACCACAACTTTCTATTGATATTGTCCCCCTAGTTCTATACGAAACAACTGTTTTATTAATTTGTCAACTTATAGAACAACGAGTAAGTTGTTTTTATTTTAATCGTGGACCGCCATTTGTATAAAGAAGAAAAGAAGGAAACAACAACAACATATACATATACGTAAACGATTAAAATTTAAAACAATGAGAAAATTACAATATTTAGCAATAGCATCAATAGCAAGTGTATTTACTTTTACTTCATGTTCAAGTGATGACAGCACAGACACAGAAAAACCAGTCGTAGACTTAGTAGCACCTGCAGAAGGAGCTAAGTTAGAAGTAGGAAAGGATATTCACTTTGATATGGTGGTATCCGATAATGACGGATTGGCTTCGTATAACGTAGACATCCACAATAATTTTGATGGGCATAACCATTCAGGAGGGGACAACCATACGCATGCATTGGCTGTAAAAGAAGTTGCAGCTGACGGAAAACCTTTTGCCTTTAACAAAACATGGGATTTAGGAGGGGTGAAAAATGATAAAATTCACCACCATGAAATCATCATCGACGCGAATGCTAAACCAGGAAACTATCACTTTGTGGTAAAAGTATTGGATAAATCAGGAAATCAAACCATGGAATTTAGAAATATCGAAATTGTAGCAGCAGGAGAAGGTGATGGTGGACATGACCATGACCACGATCACGACCATGATGATCACGACCACGCACATTAAGTAGCCGCCTTAATTGGTTTATATTTGTAGAAAAGCAAGGTGTAATGCCTTGCTTTTGCATTTATTATTAATATATTTACTTTCACAGAAATTTAAAACAGAAATATTTATTATGAGAAAATCGTTTATGACACTTCTTGTAGCAACTTTGATTATTTCATGTAAAAATGAAGGAGCAAAGGAACAGGTGG
Source organism: Myroides sp. TSA_177.3 (assembly GCF_052691955.1). Lineage (NCBI taxonomy): Bacteria > Pseudomonadati > Bacteroidota > Flavobacteriia > Flavobacteriales > Flavobacteriaceae > Myroides > Myroides sp. TSA_177.3. Next base: position 94,505 of record NZ_JBQZGD010000003.1, on the reverse strand, counting down.
CGGATATTCAATATCCTGAAACGAAAAAAGGAGATGTAGTTGATACATACTTCGAGGTTGAAGTAGCTGACCCTTACCGTTGGTTAGAAGATGACCGTTCCGAAGAAACTGCAGCTTGGGTAAAAGCACAGAATGAAGTAACTAATGGTTACTTAGCTCAAATTCCATTTAGAGATCAGTTGAAAAAACAAATGGAAGAAGCATGGAATTATGAAAAAATTGGTGCTCCATTCAAAGAAGGAAAATACACGTATTTTTTCAAAAATGATGGATTACAAAATCAATCTATTTTATACCGTAAAGATGAAGCTGGAAAAGAAGAAGTATTCTTAGATCCAAATAAATTCTCTACGGATGGAACAACTTCTTTAGGAAGCATTGATTTCTCAGAAGACGGAAGCAAAGCAGCTTACGCTATTTCTGAAGGAGGAAGCGACTGGAGAAAAGTAATTGTAATTGATACAGAAACGAAAGAAGTTATTGGTGATACTTTAGTGGATGTAAAATTTAGTGGTGTTTCTTGGTTTAAAAATGAAGGATTCTACTATTCAAGTTATGATAAACCAGAAGGAAGTGAGTTGTCTGCTAAAACAGATCAACACAAATTATACTACCACAAGTTAGGCATTGCTCAAAAAGAAGATGCATTGATTTTTGGTAAAGACCAAAAAAGAAGATACGTAGGTGGATATGTAACAGGAGATAATCAATATTTAGTGATTACTGCTGCGAATTCTACATACGGAAATGAATTGTACATCAAAGACTTGACGAAAGCGAATAGTCCAATTGTAACGTTGGTAAATAACTTCGATAGCAGTAGTAGTGTTTTAGATAGCAAAGACGGTAAATTGTATATTGAAACTGATTTCAATGCGCCGAATTCACGCGTAGTAACGGTGGATGCAACTAAACCACAACAAGCAAACTGGGCTGATTTTATCGCAGAAACAGAAAATGTATTGTCACCAACTAAAGGAGGAGGCTATATTTTTGCTAGCTATTTAAAAGATGCTGTTTCTATGGTGAAACAATACGATTACACAGGGAAAGAAATCAGAACAATCGAATTACCTGGAATCGGAACAGCAAGTGGATTTGGAGGTAAAAAAGAAGATACAACGTTGTATTATTCCTTTACAAACTACATTACACCTGGAACAATCTACGCATTCGATGTAAAAGATGGAGCTTCTAAAGTGTACGAACAACCAAAAGTGAAATTCGACTCTTCTCAATATGAATCAAAACAAGTGTTCTATACTTCAAAAGATGGAACAAAAGTACCGATGATTATCACGTATAAGAAAGGAATTGAATTGAACGGTAAAAATCCAACAATGTTGTATGCATATGGAGGATTCAATATCAGCTTAACGCCATCATTTAGCATTGCAAATGCAATCTGGTTAGAAAACGGTGGAGTATATGCAGTACCAAACTTAAGAGGGGGTGGTGAGTATGGAAAAGCTTGGCACGTAGCAGGAACAAAAATGCAAAAGCAAAATGTATTTGACGATTTCATTGCTGCTGCTCAGTATTTGATTGACAATAAATATACATCATCTGATTTCTTAGCGATTAAAGGAGGATCAAATGGAGGTTTATTAGTTGGAGCAACGATGACACAACGTCCTGACTTAATGAAGGTAGCTTTACCAGCAGTAGGAGTATTGGATATGTTGCGTTACCATACCTTTACAGCAGGTGCTGGATGGGCATATGACTACGGAACTGCAGAAGACAGCAAAGAGATGTTTGAGTACTTGAAAGGATATTCTCCTTTACACAATGTAAAAGCAGAAGCTTATCCTGCAACAATGGTTACAACAGGAGATCATGATGACCGCGTAGTACCAGCACACAGTTTTAAATTTGCTGCTGAGTTACAAGCGAAAAACAACGGACATAATCCAATGTTAATTCGCATTGAAACAAATGCTGGACATGGAGCTGGAAAATCAATTGCTCAACAAATTCAAGAGCATGTTGACTTACAAGCATTCACATTATACAGTATGGGAGTAAAGAAGTTGAAATAAACAGACTAGAATAAATAAAAAGGCTATCTCTTTGTGGAGATAGCCTTTTTTTATGCTGTAAAGCGACATCGTGTCGATGGAATTAACTTGTTTTTATTTTTGGAAAACCACCATCTACGCTGATTTCTGTTCCTACAATAAAGGAGGAATCATCCGAAGCGAGGAAAAGAACGGCCTGAGCAACCTCATGGGCCTGTCCAAAGCGCTTAATCGGCACCTGTGGAGCAAAGGAAGTCGTAAACGCTTTCACTTGCTCTTCGGATAGATTGGAACGGTCAAAGTAGTTGGTTTCTATTGGACCAGGTGAAACGGCATTTACTCGGATGTTTTTGCTGATGAGTTCCGCAGCAAAGGTCTTTGTAAAGGATTGTACTGCTGCTTTTGCAGCAGAGTAAACACTAGAATTGGTCATGCCAATTTCCGTAACAATAGACGTGTTTAATACAATAGAACTATTCGGACGTAAAAGAGGGAGTACCTGTTGTACAGTGAATAAGGTTCCTTTTACTAACACATCAAACATCTCATTGTAATGCGCTTCGTCAATGTGTTCCAATGGAGCATATTTTCCAAATCCCGCATTGACGAATACAAGATCTAAATGAGATACCTGTTGACGAATCAAATGCTGTAATTGGAGTAAATCTGCCATAGACCCTGCATTAGAAACAATCCCAAGAGCGTTGTTTCCAATTTCAGCAACTGTGCGTTCCACTGTTTCTTTCGTTCGACCTGTGAGGATAACTTGAGCTCCTTGATCACTGAATAATTGAGCTGTTGCTTTGCCTATACCACTTGTACCACCCGTAACAAGGGCAATCTTTCCTTTTAATTTCATCTTTCTATCTTTTAAAAGACCAAAAGTAGGAGGATGATACAAGCGCTACAATCCGTTTCTTGCTATTTTGATTTTAGTATTTATAATCTTTGATCCCTGCATTAATCTCCGCATTAATATCATTTTGTGGCGGTGGAATAGGGCATGAGAATTTCGGATTATACACACAGTATGGATTATACGCTAAATTGAAATTCAAAATAATAGTTTCTCCTTCGGGAATCTCTAAATCGATATATCGACCTCCACCATAGGTGCTAACACCTGAAGTTAGATCGGTAAAGGGAAGGAATAAATGCTTTTCATATTCTTTCTGGTTGCGCAAGTTCACATCCTGAAATAAATCTAATTTTTGAGGTTTGCCATTAAAGGTAAAAGAAGCCTCACCGTATTTGACATAAATGGGTTTGCGCTCAGTGGTTGTTGGCATCTCAAAAGGTACTTCACCTGGAGTGCGGGTAAATTGAGCTTCAATAATAAAGCGCTCATTAACGGGGAAAAATTCGAGGCTAACAAATTTCTTTAATGCATCAGGCACTAAAGGAGAAGTTTCTTTATTTCCGAATTCTTTATTTAAGCTTTTTTGAAATAAAAGGGCTTTTTCTGTCTCAGTTTGGGGCGAAGACGTACAAGCGTACTGTAATAGAATGACAGCACCAAGCATAATCAATCGTTTCATTGTTTTGTTGTTCTGGGTTGGCTGTAAAAATAGCAAAAAAGGTTTGCCTTTAAAAGACAAACCTTTATAATAAATCAGAACAGCAAGATTACTTGATGTGTGCGCGTAACATCCAAGCTGCTTCTTCGTGTTTTTCTAATAATCCCGTTAAGAAATCAGCTGTACCTTGATCGTGCATATCGTCAATGGCATCGATGTTCTCTCTTAAATAGATGATAATCGCTTCGTGATCTTTGCACAAGTCTTTAATCCAAGAAGCACTGTCGTTTCCTTGATTATCTCTTGATTCAGATAGTTGAGTCAAAGCAAGATATTCTTTTAAGCTACTAGGCGCATAATGTCCTAAATGACGGATTCGCTCTGCAATAGCATCCACGTCTACAATAATAGCTTCATATTGTGATTGAAAGAATAAGTGCATGGAATGGAAGTCAATTCCTTCCACGTTGTAATGTGCATTTCTCGTTTTAGTATAAAGCACGAATTCATCTGCTAATAGTTTAGCAAGCTTGTCTGTGATTTGTTGTCTTACGTCGTCTTTTAAACCAATGTTTGTTTTCATAGTATTTGATTTTAGTTGCTTACAAATTACAAAAAAAGTAGGGATTAATCCCTATTTTGGATGATAAATAAAAGATAAAATAACCTTTTTTAGATAAAAGGATAGTGTTTCTGTAGGATGTAAATAAAAAAAGGATCTGTTTCCAGATCCTTTTCGCATGATTATTTTTTCAATTTATCAGCAGCATTTTCTAACCCTTTTTGAGCCTCTTTTGCTGCATCATTTACATTTTCTTTGGCTTTGTCTGCTTTCTCTTTCGCTTCATCTTTCATTTCATTCACTTTGCCTTTTGCTTCATCTAGTGATTTTGCAGCGTCATTTTTCAACTCTTCCGCTTTATCACCAACCTGGTTCACTACTTCTTCTGTTTTATTTTTAGTAGCTTCCCATGCTTTTTGTGCCTCGTCTAGTGTTTTTCTAGCCGCTTCTTCAGCTGCCTTGTCTCCACTTTTTACTGCGTCCTCTACTGCTTTTTTCGCTTCATCAAATTTAAGCTCAGCTTCGGATTTCGCTGCTGTTAATTCTGTTGCTGGAGTAGTCTCTGAATCTACAGCTCCTGACTTCGTGTCTTTACAAGATGTAGCGAACAGTAAACCACCAATAGCTAACGATAATACAATTTTTTTCATAACAAAAATAATTTAAGTTTGACTACAAGTTAGGAAAAATCTAGTTTAAATGAAAATTTTTAACTAAAAACGTATTATTTTTTACTTCTGTTTCTTTTTCTTCAAATCCAATGGGCCGTACCCCTTGATATAACGAGAGATGGTTTGTTTTCGCTTGCTGACATAGGGACCAGACTTTACGGGATTATAACGTCTCGGACTCGGTAAGATTACCGCTAGTCCAGCTGCTTCATTAACTGTCAGTTTTGCTGCACTTTTCTTATACCAATGCTGTGCAGCCGCCTCAGCGCCATAAACACCATCACCCATTTCAATGCTGTTGAGGTAGACTTCTAAAATGCGCTCCTTTGACCATAGTAGTTCAATCAAGGCTGTAAAATAAGCTTCAAACCCCTTGCGAATATAACTTCGACCCGGCCATAAAAATACATTCTTAGCAGTTTGTTGTGAAATGGTACTACCACCTTTGATGCGTTTTCCCTTCTCATTGTTTTTCATCGCCTTTTCAATCGCCTTGAAATCAAAACCATTATGGCTTAAGAAATGTCCATCTTCACTTACAATAACGGCTTTCTGTAAATTAGGGCTAATCTTATCCAAAGACACCCAATCGTGTTTCAATGTAAAAGATTTGCCTTCTTTCTTTTGCTCGTATAACCGAATAAACATCAAGGGTGTATAGGGTACAGGAACAAAACGAAAAAAGATTACAGAAAAGATGCTTAATGCAAAGAACCACAACACAAGCTTTAGAATAAAGCGTAAAAGTTTGCGAACCATAGATTTATAACGTATAAAAACTGGTACAAATGTACTAACATATTGCGAAATGCAATTCACGGAAGTAAAAAAAAATAGAAAAAAAACATATTCAAAAGTTTACAATATTGTAAACTTTTGAATACATTTGTATCAGTATAAAATGAAAAATGATGTATGAGGAACAACCAAATTTTGTATCTCGCGGAGATACTAACATTTTTAGATGGCATTGATCCAAAAGCTAGTGCAAAGATTATTTATAATATCCAAAAGGTATTGCATGCTAATTTTTTAGATAGTGATTTATTCAAAAAATTGGATGATGAAATTTGGGAGTTTCGAACTCTTTATAATGGTATTCAGTATCGTTTACTTGCCTTTTGGTGTCCTTATACTGAGTCTCTTATAATTGCTTCGAATGGTTTTATTAAAAAAACACAAAAGACACCGCTAAAGGAATTGAATAGAGCGAGGTTGATTAGGAAACAGTATTTGTTGACTTACGAGAAAAAGTAATTGCTACCAATAGATAAAAAGAAGTTTTAATTTTATATTACATATTTAGTAAATAATATTTAGTTTGACATTATGAAACATTCTACCAATAACAAACCCATGGAACTTATAACTAATGATCAAATGATTGATCGATATATTGGTGAAATAGGCACTATCGAAAGGGAGGATTTTGACGCTAGTGTTAGCATTGATAAATTAGCTGCGGCTATTAAAAGATTAAGAAAAGAAAAAAATTTAACGCAAACTCAATTAGGAGATTTAATTGGAGTTAAAAAAGCACAAATTTCGAGAATCGAAAGTTCTACTTTAAATATAGGTTTATATACCTTACATAAGGTATTTCAAGCTTTGGATGCAAAATTAACGTTCAATGTAGAAAGTGATATTTCTTTAGACGTTTAGAAAATTAGGAGTAAACATAGGGAATTCATCTTTTGTTGTTCTTAGGTAAGGGATATTATCTTAAGGCAACTATTTAAAAACGATAATGACCAGTAAAATACTGGTCATTATCGTTTTTTGAGGATATACTATACGGGATTTGTTGTCCACAAAGAAGCGGTTTTCAACATCGCTCTTCTCGGTAATCTTAAAGTTGCTACCAGTAGCTCCGCAAAATCTTCTGGCTGTAAGATATGATCCGGGTTACCATCTGTTAAACCTAGTTCAATAGACATATCCGAAGCAATGGTACTTGGTGTTAAGGTACACACGCGGATATTGTTTTTGCGAACTTCTTTCATTAGGGATTCGGATAGACCGATAACCGCAAACTTAGAAGCTGAATAAGCAGAAGTCGTTGGATTTCCATTTAGCCCTGCTGTAGAGGCCACATTGAAAATATCCCCTTCATTTTGTTGAATCAGATGTGGTAATACTTCACGGGTTACATTGTAAACCCCCATCACATTTGTCAACAAGATTTCTTCCCAACGATCAGCGGGCATATCTACAAATTTTCCAAATTCAGAGATACCTGCATTGTTGACTAAAATATCGATTCCACCTAAGAAATCAATAACTTTTGCAATTTCCGTGTGAACTGCTGGTTTATCTACGACATCAAATACAGCATACGTAGCTTTTACGCCCAATGCTGTTAATTCTTCTACCGTCTGTTTTAGGCGTTCTTCGTTTCTACCTGTGATTGCCACGTTAATTCCTTCTTTTGCAAAGGCAAGTGCTGTAGCCTTTCCTAATCCTCTACCACCACCTGTGATAATTGCATTTTTTCCTTTTAATGGACTCATAGCCTTGTGTTTTTATAAATAGAATTAATTAATTTGCTTCAATCGCGCGTTCGATTGCATTCCATAAGCCATATCGTTTGACTAAAGCTTCTTTGGATACGCGAATCACCTCTTGCCACTTTTGTTCATCTGAACCACATAGTTCCGTAATCATTTGCATCGCCATTGGTCCATGCTCATCACCGTCTAATTCAATGTGTCGCTCAAAGTAATAAATTAATTTGGATAAGTCTGTTTCCGGAAAGTTAAGTTGAAACCCTTTTAGAATAGCAGTAAACATTTCAGGAATCAAATCTTCACGACCAAAAGTAAATGCCGCAGCAATTTCATGCGGTTTTCCTTGTGCAATGATGTCAAAAGTAAAAGTCAAGAAGTCTTTAATATCTTGGTCCACAGCTAATGTTGCAATAGCTTGTTCAATGCTTTTTCCCTCTTGTAGTTGAGCTAAAAAAGCATCCATGACTTGCACGTCTGCTTGTGCGTCGCGCATCGCATCGACATACATTTCAAAATGACTCAAACGCTGTCCATCCATAGCTAAATCGGATTCCTCCGCTAAGACAATCTCGTTGATTAAATAACGCGTTTGTGGATAAGGAGAAGCGAACCAAGGCGTAGTTGTACACGTAAGCTTTTGCTGTAAGGCTTTTAATAGGGACATAAAATCCCATACTGCGTATACATGGCCTTCCATGAATTTCTGTAAATGGGCAACAGTCGTAATTTTTTGATATAATGGATGCTCTAATAAAGCGTGACGTTCTGGAGTAATCAGTTGATTAACGGTTTGAATATTCATAATGATTAAAAAGATTTATACAAAAATAAAAAAGCTTCTCGGTAAGGAGAAGCTCTTTATATAAAGTTTATCTATTTTGTTATAAGCTAGACTACTTGAATGCTGGGAATCCCGTTACATCCATACCTGTAATTAACAAGTGGATATCATGTGTTCCTTCATACGTTACAACTGATTCAAGGTTCATCATGTGGCGCATAATAGAATACTCCCCTGTGATCCCCATTCCTCCTAACATTTGACGTGCTTCACGAGCAATTTCTAATGCCATATTTACGTTGTTGCGTTTTGCCATAGAAATCTGAGCTGAAGTTGCTCTTCCTTCGTTTCTCAAAACACCTAAACGCCAAGTTAACATTTGTGCTTTAGTGATCTCAGTGATCATCTCCGCTAATTTCTTTTGCTGTAATTGTGTAGCTCCAATTGGTTTGTCAAATTGGATACGCTCTTTTGAGTAACGCAAAGCTGTATCATAACAGTCCATTGCTGCTCCAATAGCTCCCCAAGCAATTCCATAACGTGCAGAATCTAAACATCCTAGTGGTGCTCCTAATCCTGATTTGTTTGGTAATAAGTTTTCTTTAGGAACTTTTACGTTGTCAAAAATAAGCTCTCCAGTTGCAGAAGCTCTTAATGACCATTTATTGTGCGTTTCTGGAGTTGTGAAACCTTCCATTCCTCTTTCAACGATTAAACCGTGAATTCTACCTTCTTCGTTTTTCGCCCAAACTACAGCGATATCAGCGAAAGGTGCATTTGAAATCCACATTTTTGCTCCATTTAATAGATAATGATCACCCATATCTTTGAAGTTGGTAATCATTCCAGATGGATTTGAACCATGGTCTGGCTCAGTTAAACCAAAACAACCGATCATTTCTCCAGTTGCTAATTTTGGTAAGTATTTATTGCGTTGTTCTTCGTTTCCGTATTTCCAAATCGGATACATTACTAATGAAGACTGAACAGATGATGTTGAACGTACACCTGAATCACCTCTTTCAATTTCTTGCATAATTAAACCATACGAAATTTGGTCTAATCCTGCTCCTCCGTATTCTGTTGGAATATAAGGACCAAATCCTCCAATTTCAGCTAATCCACTGATAATTTGTTTTGGGAATTCTGCTTTTTGAGCATATTCTTCAATAATTGGAGATACTTCTCTTTTAACCCATGCTCTCGCTGCATCGCGAATCAATTTGTGCTCTTCTGTAAGCAAATCATCTAAAAGATAGTAATCTGGCGCCTGAAATAAATCTGGTTTCATAATATTCTTAAGTTTATCAGTTGTGACAACAAAAATAAGTAATATTTATAGATGTGCAATTTTTGCATGTGAAAGTATAGCTAAATTGCCTTTATTTTGTTCGGTAAGAGAAGTTGCAAGTATTTTCTTTTTTTGTTTAAGACGTATTTTCAGGTCTAGGTTATTTGTTTTAAATAGAGTAAATTGCTTGTTAACTTTTAACCACCAACTTAAAAATTATGATTAAAAAACTAGTATTGAGTTCCGCTATACTTCTAGTAACAAATGCCTTTGCACAGGATGAACTTCATTTTAAAGGAAATATAAAAGGAATACCGAATGATGCACAAGTTTGGCTTAGTGTAGGAAAAGAACAAAAGGAGATTGAAGTCAAAGACGGCAAGTTTGATGTACGTCTACCTCTTGAAGGACCCGAAAGTGTGTTTCTTTATTTGAAACAGGACAATGAGTTTAAACATGCGGTATTTTACTTAGGGAATGAAGAGGTTTGGATAGAAGGATCAGTGGAGGATTTTCCATCGAATCTTCAAGCACAAAACTCTAAACACGATGCGTTGCGCTACCAAGAGTATTTGTTAACGAAGGATTTACAAGCGCAAATGGTCGAATTGGAGGATGAAGCATATGAATTAATAGAAGGAGGGGCAGATAAAGATAGTTTATATGAAGTGTATATGGGGATTCCTTCCGGTAAGGTTACTAAAGTGAGGCAACAGCTGAAAGTAAAAGAATTTGATTTTATTCGCGAGCATATCAATACGGATTATGGGCGATTTTTGCTAAAGTTCAATACCACCGATTTTACAACAGCTCAATTCAAAACCTTAGTAGATGCAGTAGATCCTGTATATAAGAGTACAAAGGAAATACAATTTATTCAAGCGTTAGTGGATTACCCTACTTTGCAGCAGGGAGATCAATTTTATGATTTTAAAGCGTTAGACAACAACCAACAACAAGTGAATTTTAAGTCTTTCTTTGATGGAAGATATGTTTTATTAGATTTTTCAACTTGGTTTTGTGGATATTGTCATCGTGCAGCACCGCTTACTGCTGAAATGGCAGAGCAATTAGAAGATAAGCTCAACTACGTAACGTATTATGTGGATAATGATGAAGACAGTTTAGCCTTATATTTTGGATTAAAAGAGAATAAGGGAACTTTACTTTGGAATAAGGAGGGGGAATTTAATTCAACCCTTGCGAAATACAGACAAACTGGAACACCACATTATGTTTTGTTTGACCCAAAAGGCAAGGTAGTTGAAGTATTTGAGGGAATTAAAGATGATTTTCCAGAACAAATAAAAAAATACATACAAGGTTAAAAGGTAAGGCGGTCTTTTTAGACCGTCTTACCTTTTTTTAAGGTAAATTCAAGTGATAACGAACGGAACGACCTGCTCCTGTTACGGCAAAGATACCTTTCTCTACTAAATCTTGTAAATCACGGGTTGCTGTAGCTTTAGACGTTTTTGTAAGGGACATGTATTTCTTGGCCGACATACCGCCTTGAAAATCTTCTAGACCTAAATCAAACATTTTGAGAATGACTTTGTGTTGTCGTTCATTAAGTTGGGTTTGATGTTGATCAAAAAAATGAGCTTTGTTGACAATGAGGTGGATGGTTTGTTTGGCTTGTTGTTGAGCCTCTATTATTATACCACAGAAATAGGCAATCCACGCCGTAATGTCTAATGAATGTTGCGCTTCCTTTAGTGCGGAATAGTAACTCCTTTTATCTTTTTCAATCGTTTTAGATAGACTCAATATTAAAGGGAATTGAAAAGCTTCAGCTAGACATTTTTCCGCTAAAGCACGCCCAATTCTGCCATTGCCATCTTCAAAAGGATGGATGGATTCAAAATACAAATGACTGATAGCTGTTTTAATCATCGCATTTTTAAAATCTAAGGGTGTAACTTCATATTGGGTATACCACTGAATGAATTGTGTCATTTCTTTTTGCACTTGAATAGCTGGTGGTGCTTCATAATGAACAATTTCTTTACCAAAAGATCCCGATATAATTTGCATGGATGCTTTACCTTGTCTATAGTATCCTCCTTGTATGGTAAAGGACTGTGCAAACAAAATACGATGCCAAGTTTGGAGTAATGTTTCAGTTAATGATCTGTGGTAACCTGAACGAACTTCTACTATTAATTCACTAATGCCTGCTGCGCGTTTATCGAAAATGGAATGTTTGGGAATGGCTAAGCCGATTTTATTCTTGATAGAGGATAAAATGTCTTGACGACTATAATACTCTCCTTCAATCTCAGACGTTTTCATTGCTTCATCAATCATGAATTGGATCAACGTTTCTTGTTTTACCTCTTCACCCAAGGTCTCAAGCATGCCTTTTACTTCCCCAAAGGCTAAGGTGAAGGCTGACACGCCAGCATCTATAGCAGTGGTGTCATAGGTGAAATGAGGCCAGTTTGGATATTGCCAATTGTAAGTCATGAGCCGATTATTAATCTTAATTGGCTCAAATATACGCAAAAAATGAGCCGATTAGCATTTTTAATCGGCTCATTTTTTTATAATGTATTGATTTGTATGGTTTTAATATAAATTCTAATGAAAGGAGAAAACTTATTTATTTTGAAGTTTTCTGCGTTTTATTTTTCGTCTCACAAAGAAGAGAATGGCTAGTAGGATTAGAATAAATGGCCAGATATAGAAAAGACCTAAGGTAAAGGAAACAAGGTTGTCCCATCCTTCTCCAATAGCGGTCGAAAATTCTGAACCAAATGTTGTGGTTGCGGTCTGTTTCTCATAAAACACAGCTGTTAAGGTGCTATAGGCAATACTGCTTTTTAAGTAGTTTAATCGTCCTTCATAGGATTCAATATCTGAACGCAGTGCTTCAATTTCTTTTTCAATTGCTAAGATTTCTTCTACTTTATTGGCTTTACTCAATAAAGCTTTGTAGCGATTTTCTAGCTCTTTTTTTGTTTGAATACGCGATTCTACATCAATAAATTCCTCTGTAACATCTAACGCTTTGATATCTTGATTGTCTACTTTTTGTGCTGCAGTGGTAATCTCTGTTAGTAGTTTCTCAAAGTTTTCAGCAGGAATGCGCAACGTGAGGGTATAAACGGATTGATTAGCATAAGTTTCGGATTGGTCTTGTGCAAGATATCCTTTGTAAGTGGCCAAGGCCGCTGTAATTTGTTTGCGCGTTGCTGCAGCATTAGCTGTTTCAAAGCGAATACTTCCTTCTTTGATGATTTTGCGTTCAACTGTTTGTCCAGCTTCTAAATTTTTAGCAGGAGATGAATCGGTATCAGCAAGACTGAGATAATCGGCCGTTTCAGCCGCTACACTGTCGTATTTCTTATTACAAGAAGCGAGTGTTAGTAGGAAGATTACGCCTATAACGGTGTGGAATAATTTTTTTTTCATAGCGTTTTTATTTAAGTTATAGGAGGTTGATTGCCTAGCATACATCCAACTTACTTGGATTAAAGGTATAAAAAAGATAGCTACAGTTGTGGAAGGAACTACGGATTTTGAGGTAAATCACTAGTTTTAGGGAGGAAAGGGAAAGAAAAAATAAAAAATAGTTGAGAAGTGTTTAGGCTATAGTTAATAGTTGCTGATAATAGGTTAAATTGCAGGTCAACCAAATTTAATACAACTAAATAATGAAAAAAATACTACTCTTGTTTTTAGCTTTGGGTATCTCAACGTTAACCTTAGCGCAAGAAAAATTGCGTCTTAATGGAAAGTTAAAAGGATTAACTGAAGATGCTAAATTAAGCCTATCTGCTGATAATGAGGAAATAGAGTTTCAAGCAAAAGATGGAACATTTAATGTTGAAATGGAATTGAAGGAGGCTCCAACAGTTATTTTCTTGTTTGTAGAACAAGGAGGAGATTCCTATTATACTAGTTTTTTTGTAGGAAATGAATCAATTACTATTGAAGGGGCAATAACTGATTTTCCTCATAATATTGAGGCATTAGGTTCTCAATATGATGGAGTTCGTTACCAAAATTACGTAATCAATAAAAAATTCAATGACGAGATAGAGCAATTGCAAGTGGAAGCACAAGACCTAATGCAAAAAGGAATTTCTCCTGATAGTATCGCATCGGCCTATTATAGTAATGTTGAACCCTTTGGAAAGGTGCAAAAAATTCTTAAGCAAGTGGAAGAGAATGACTTTGAATTTCTAAAACAGTATATCAATACTGCTTATGGGAGATTTATGCTGCCATTTACTACGGAAAATTATACAACAGAACAAATGAAAACGTTGTTAGATTTAGTTGAACCACAGTATGAGAATACGAAAGAAGTTCAGTTTTTTCGAACGTTAATTGAATATAAAGCACTAGCAGTAGGGGATAAATATTACAATTTTACTGCGTTGACAAGAGAAGGACAAACCGTACAGTTTAGTGATTATTTTAAAGGGAAGTATGTACTGCTAGATTTTTCAACGATGCATTGTGGATATTGTCAACAAGCGGCTCCTCAGACAGCCAAAATAGCCGAGGAACTAAGTGCGAAAATGGATTATGTGACGTACTACGTTGATAATTTTCCTGAGACTATGGATATGTATTATGAGTTAAAAGGCAATAAAGGTATTTTGCTTTGGAATAAAAATGGGCGTTTAGATCTTGCTATAGCGAAGTATAAACAACGCGGAACACCTCATTATGTTTTATTTGATCCTGAGGGGAATTTTGTCAACGTTTTGGAAGGATATATGGAAGGCATGGGTGACTTACTACAAGAATGGATGCAATAAAAAAGTAAAAATGTCCTTCGGTATGAAGGACATTTTCATTTGAAATTTAGAATAAACAACCACCAGGAAAGTGGAATGAATCAAATACTTTCCATGGTTAACTATAAAATAAGAATAAATAGATTTCGTTTTTACTTATCTGCTAAGCGGAGAATATCACCAAATACCCCTCTTGCTGTGACAGATGCACCTGCACCTGCACCTTGAATAATGATGGGGTTTTCTCCATAACTTTCGGTATAGATTTCAAATAAACTGTCCGATCCTTGTAATTGCCCCAACGCAGAATGAAGGGGAACTGCGATTAGTTTGGTTTCTAAAATACCTTTGTCTTGTTGTAAATCACCAGATAATTCACCCACATAGCGCAATACCGTATCAGGTTGTAATGCCTGTTTTATTTTTTCAAAAGGAGAATTTAATTGTTCCAATTGAGCAAGAAAAGTTGGCGTATCTATGGATTGTAATTCCAATGGAATGAGATTCTCAATTTGAATTTCTTCTAATTCATTTTGTAAATCTAGTTCTCGTGCTAAGATTAATAATTTGCGCCCAACATCATTACCTGATAAGTCTTCTCGTGGATCGGGTTCTGTGTAGCCTTTGGCAATCGCCTCTTGTAAAACCGTACTGAAAGGTTTGTCCTGAACGGAATATTGATTGAAGATATAGCTCAGACTGCCTGAAAATATCCCTTTGATTTTGGTGATATTTTCTCCAGATAGATGTAGGAGTTTAATGGTGTCAATTAACGGCAGTCCCGCTCCAACATTGGTTTCGTATAAATACTCTTTGTGATTGGCCTTTAGTTCCTTTCGCAAGGTCTTGTAGAAGTCATAGGAAACGGTATTGGCAATTTTGTTGGATGAAATTAAATCAAAACCATGTTGAACCAAGGGGATATAGTGTTCGATAAACGTCTGGGAAGCTGTATTGTCTATAGCGATGAGGTTTTCTAAGTGATGGTCTTTGGCAAAGGAAATCACTTCTTCGATTGTATAAGGAACCCCTTCTTGTGCTAATTCTTGACGCCAATTGGCAGTAATTCCCGTTTCAGTGAACCATACCTTTTTGGAGTTTCCAATCGCAAAAATATGGAGGGCTATATTTTTCTTAGCGGCAATAGCTGTGGCAGAGGCTAAGACTTGATCAATCAATGTACCTCCCACAAGTCCATGGCCGAAAATAGCCAAATTGATTTTCTTGTTTATACCAAAAATCTGACCGTGAATAACATGCAAAGCTTTCTTTGCATCTTCTTGACGAACAACTAAACTAATATTTTTACCAGTCACCGTATTGTGAAAGAGTAGGGGCGTAATTTTATTTTTGACCAACGCTGTATAGGGCTTGTCAAACGTAGTGAGATCTTGTCCAATGATAGACAGAATAGCCACGTCAGGTAAGAGGTGAATGGTGTCAACATCTTTGGTTTGAAATTCCGCTTGAAATTCTTTCTGTAGTACCTCGACAGCACGGCTAGCCTTTTTTTGTTCTACTGTAAAACCCAGTCCGCGTTCTGAGGATCCTTGCGAAATTATACCCACACTGATACCCGCTTGAGCCAAGGCAGTAAAAATACGCGCATCAATACCAACAATTCCCAATAAACCACGTCCTTCTAGCTGAATCAACGCAATATCAGATTGAACGGAAATCGATTTGATTCCTGCGGCAGTGGGACGTGAAGAAATAAGGGTTCCTGTATTTTTTGGGTTTAAGGTATTTAAAATACGCAGTGGAATATTGCTTTCTACCAACGGAAGAATCGTCTTGGCATGGAGGATGGAAGCGCCAAAGTGTGCTAATTCATTGGCATCGTCAAAATGTAACTCATCAATCTTTTGTGCATTTTTAACCCAATCCGGATTTGCAGTATAGATACCATCAACATGGGTATAGTTTTGCAATTCGTCTGCTTGAAGAAAATTAGCGAGAAGGGCAGCAGAATAATTGCTGCCATTGCGGCCCAAGGTTGTCGTTTCTCCCTTTTCTGTGGCTCCAATAAAACCAGTCACCACAGCAAGTGTTTGAGGAGGGAGCCCTTTGAAGTAGATGGAAGTCTTTGCTTTCGATAAGGCTTCTTGCACTTGAGCCTGACCAAAAGTTGAGTCTGTCACAAAGAAATGACGGCTATCAACAGCCACAGCCTGAATGCCATGTTGAAGTAAGTGATGGGTTAGTACCTTACTTGAGATAACTTCCCCTTGAGCCAAGATCAAATCTTTGATTTTTAGGCTGTAATCTTCAAGTAAAGAAACACCTTCATATAATTTTTGCAACAGCGTAAACTCCTCTTTTAAATCAATAGTTTGATGATAGGACTTCCCTTGAAAAGCTAGGAAAGGGGTGTGGTAATCAGCTTGATTTTTAGCTAAATCTAAGATGGCTTCTAAAACATCTGTGGTATCGCCAATAGCAGAAACGACGACAGCAATGGTGTCTTGTTCCGTTTTATCTTTTATAATTTGAATGACTTGGTCGAAAGCTTGTCCTGATGCAAGTGATTTTCCTCCAAACTTTAGAATTTTCATGATTGTATAGATTTAAAAAAGAGGTTGTAATAAGGTTTGTAACTGTTGGTATTCTATGAGAAAAGCATCGTGACCGTGTATGGATTGTATCTCTTTGTATTGGATATCAGCGCCATAAGCGTATAATTTACAATAGGTTTCTCTTTGTTCTTTTTGTGTAAACATCCCATCACTGTCCACCGTTATCATGGTAATCTGGGTGGTGGTGGTTAGGGCGAATTGCTTGACTTGTTCTTCTGTTAACGTTTTACCGATAGTTTGGAGCAAGTGATTCATCAGTTGATAAGCTGCCAATTGAAAGCGCTTTTGCAAGGCATGACCGTGATAGGTCAGCCATTGTTCAACGGGGTGAATTTGATCCATGCTTTGCTGCTCTCGAGTAAATTTCTGATTGATGGATTCTGGCGTTCGATAGAGCAGCATGGCGTGCTTGCGCGCGTCTTCTAACGGATGTTTGGAGTGATTGAGAATGGCTTCTTGTACAACAACTTGACCAATCAACCAATCTGAGGCTTGTACATTGGTCGCAATGGGAACCAAGTGGTGAATCGCTTCTGGTCGTTGTAAAGCCATTTCCCAAGCAATACTGCCACCTAAACTCCCACCAATGATCGCATAGAGTTGGGGAACTTGAAGGAAATCCAATCCCTTCCAAAATACATTCGCAATCACAGCCGTGGTAAATGCAGTATAATTGAGGAGTAATTGCTCCGGTTTGTTCCCATAACCATTGCCTGGAATATTAAAGGCCAAAACAGTATATCGATTTAAATCAATCACTTGATCATAACCAATCACTTGATTCCACCATCCTTGCTCTCCCGTGACAGTACTATTTCCCGTTAATGCGTGATTAACCAAAATAACGGGAGCTTGATGCAAGGGTTGACCAAAAATCTCATAGTTCAAATACAAGGTTTGCGCAGTTTGATCGGGTAAGCGATAAGCTGTAAGTTGGATGGTGTGTAAGTGATGCATGATGAAATGAAACTGTAAAGGCGAAACAATAATTATACTAAGTTTTTGAAAACACGTGCCAAGTCTTGCTGTAAATCTTCTACAGATTCAATGCCGACAGAAAGGCGAACTAAATCAGGCGTTACTCCCGTTGCCTTTTGCTCCTGTACAGTTAGTTGTTGATGTGTTGTAGAAGCAGGGTGAATGATAAGTGATTTTGTATCTCCTATATTCGCCACTAAAGAAAAAAGCTGCGTGTCATTGGCAACTGTTTTAGCGGCTTCAAATCCTTTTTTCAACCCAAATGTGATAACCCCACTTTGCCCTTCAGGTAAATAAATTTGAGCGAGTTTGTGATATGGGCTTGAGGATAACCCAGGGTAATTTACCCAAGCTACTGCATCTTGTTTACTTAGCCATTCCGCTAAGACTAATGCATTTTCGCTGTGTTTTTTTAAGCGTATAGCTAAGGTTTCTAAGCCTTGGATAATTTGAAAAGCATTAAAGGGACTCAAAGCTGCTCCTAAATCGCGTAAACCCTCTAAGCGTATCTTGCCAATAAAAGCTGCTTTTCCAAGTGCTTCATGGTAAACTAATCCATGGTAACCTGCTGCGGGCTCAGTGAATTCCGGAAATTTCCCATTGCTCCAATCGAAAGTACCGGCATCAATGATAGCACCACCTAAGGCCGTACCATTGCCTGAAATATATTTAGTTAGGGAGTGAATTACAATATTTGCTCCGTGTTCAATGGGTCTGAGTAAAGCAGGAGAAGGGACAGTATTGTCCACAATAAAAGGAATATGATGGGCTTGAGCAATTTGAGCAACACCTTTTAGATCAATTACATCTAACTTGGGATTACCGAGACTCTCAACAAAAATAGCTTTGGTGTTTTGTTGGATATTCTGACTGAAATTAGCCAAGTCAGTTGGATCGACAAACGTCGTGTGAATGCCCAATCGAGGTAATGTAACATTGAGTAAATTATACGTCCCTCCGTATAAGCTATTCGATGCAACAAGGTGGTCTCCTGCTTTTAATAAGGTTAATAGGGTTGTGCTAATTGCCGAAGCACCTGAAGCGGTTACAACTGCGCCGATTCCACCCTCAAGTGCAGCTAAGCGCTGCTCTAAGATATCATTGGTTGGATTGTTTAATCGGGTATAGATAAACGCAGGAATGGATAGATTAAAAGCTCCTGCTGCATGATCTGCATTGTCAAATACATACGAAGAAGTTTGATAAATTGGAACGGCTCTCGATCCTGCGGTTTGATTTACTTGATGTCCAGCGTGTAAAGCTTGGGTTGAAAAATGAAAATTGCTCATAAGATTAGTATTAAAGAATGGAAAAAATGAAATAAAAAAAAAGCCCCACCGGCAGACCGATGAGACTTCAACTAATTTATCCTATTACAAAAGAGATTAACTTGCTGACTTTCGGCCATGACGGGATATGAACATCATCATGTTCATATTCATAGGCATCATCATTTGGTTAACTTTTAAAATCATGGTTTGGTTTTTTTACTGAATCAATGTAAAAAAGATTATTTTTTCAGCTTCCTTTTTTTGGATTGATTGTAGAGCAAATTTCTGTAAAATATTTTGAATAGCAGTTATAAAAACTTGAAATGCTATAATTTTAGATAAAAATTCTGTACTAGGGTAGTGAACTCAGGGGTGTAACAGTGTCTTTTTTCTTCAATTACTAGCTCATTTAGAGGAATTTTCTCTATGCGTGTTCTAGAAAAGGCAAGTAAACTGCGTTTAATCTCACTTGTAGGCGTTCCTTTTACACGTGTAACCTGTAGCGGGTAGATGTCAAACTCGGCAGCGAGGTACATGATGCGTTCTTCTTCTTTAGCAGGAACGATGATACTAAATACTCCCTTTTCGGATAAAAAGTATTCGACAGCCTCCATGAGTAAATCAAAGGGAAGTGAGTCTTGAAAACGCGCTTGGTCTCTTTTCTCGTCTTGGGTACGGTAATCTTCACTATAAAAAGGAGGATTGGAAACAATTAAATCATATTCCTCATCCATGCCATTGGCAAAATCTTCTAAACCCGCATGGTAACAGAATAAACGATCACCCCAAGGACTATTTTCAAAATTTTCAATGGCTTGTTCATGGGCATCCGCATCAATTTCAACCGCATCAATTTGTTCTGCATCGGTGCGTTGTGCAAGCATTAAGGCGATTAATCCTGTACCTGTACCAATGTCCAAGATCTTTGTAGGATAATGGTCAACGGGAGTCCAAGCACCTAAAAGCACACCATCTGTACCTACTTTCATGGCACATTTATCTTGTTCTATCGTGAATTGTTTGAATTGAAACATAGGGATATGTATAATTTTGAACGGTAAAAGTACAAAAAATGCAGGTGTTCTAGTGTTGATCTTCCTTTAAGCGCCTGCTTTTTGAAGATATTTAACTTCCTTATAGTTAGTTGGTCTATTTTTGTAATGTAAAAAATACTAGTCAAAATGTAAAGTATTTTATACATAATGAAAAGTTTTTATTACATTTGATTGAACCTTATAATCAAAAAACGATGGAAACAAAATTTTTATTACCCCATAGCTACAAAAAAGTAGGCTGGGTTATTTTGACTTGTAGTACGCTATTATGGCTCTTTCTGACATTAACAGGTCAAGATGAATTGTCTTTTCTGGAAACCTCTGTATTTACTGTTGCAGGAAGTTATTTTTTGACAGATGATGCCGCTTTTTTTACTGTTATTAGGGCAAATATTACTTCAACCTTAGTCGGAAGTTTATTTTTAATAGGTGGATTACTCGTTGTGTTTTCAAAGGAAAGAATCGAAGATGAATTTATAGCCAAATTGCGTTTACAATCTTTTCAATGGGCCTTTCTTATTAATTACATTTTATTGTTTTTTACCTTTGTATTTATCTATGGGATGGAATTTTTTTATGTTATGATTTACAATATGTTTACCATGTTGATTTTGTTTATTTTCCGTTTTCACTATTTATTACTGCTCCATAAAAAATAAATCATGAAGAATACACTCAAGGTACATCGCGCAATAAAAAATGTAACACAAGAAGAGTTAGCTACTATTATTTCAGTAACTAGACAAACCATTAATGCAATGGAGAAAAATAAATATGTGCCGTCAACCGTGTTAGCATTAAAATTGGCGCGCTATTTCGAGGTAACCGTGGAAGATTTATTTATGTTGGAGGAAACGGATTAGGAAGTATGCAAATGCTACTGCATCTTACAGTAGCATTTCGCCAATAGTGTGAAATTAGCCTTTAATTTTAACGGCTGGCGTGATACTTGGACCTTTTTTTACTAAACCTACCAAAAACAATGTGGCTACAATACAAAAGATGGTGGATAGAAATAAAGGCAAACGCGTATATTCTACGAAGAGTTCTTTTGATAATAAGGCATGAAATGATTCACTTAAGGAGTAACCTGCGGAATTTAGTTCCATTAAAAAGACAATGAGATTTGCAAGGATAACCGTTGCAAAATTCGTTATAGATAGGATAAGTAATGTTTTTGAACCTTTTTTTCCGTTGAATTTAATATAGCCTAAATAGCCTAATACAGCTAGTACTAAAGCTAAAGCGGAATAGATCGTATTAAAGTAATAAGCAACAATAATCCACATTATAATTCCTGGAATAGAAAATAGTAATGCTCCAATAACTCCTTTGCTATACGTTGAATTCATTTTTCTTTCATCACTTTCATGACGATAGAATCGCTTTTTAAAATCACTCGTACAAAGAGAACAGAGCTGAATGCCCTTTTCATTTAAATTGTAGAAGTTAATAGGACTGGTTTCTTTACAGTTTTGACAATAATTGGAAATAGGCAAACCAATACGCGCATATAAATCGGTTAAGAAATCGAGGAGGGCGTAGATTGTTGTTATTTTAGTTAAAGCTAGATGTTCGTTGAAAGTGAATACAATTGTGTTATTTTGAAAGGCATAAGTTGAAAATTTCAAAGCCTTTTTATTTGCTGTTAGTGTTTGTTCAACCATGTCACGTTGTTCCTCTGAAATTAAAGTTATATCAGAAATAACGAACTTAGAAGATGGTGTTGTTAATAAACTAGCGTCGCCAATTTGAAAGAGGTATTTTTTATATAAACCAAACACAAGCTGGTTTGTTGCAAACCAGTCCTGCTGTTTTGCTATTTTTTTAGCTTTAGGAAATAACATAGATTAGTTAGGTTGATTATTGGCTATAAATATAATGTGTTTTTTTGTTTGCATTTTGATATTTTTTGAAAGTAGGAGATAGAACGTAAAATTATGATTCCCAAGTTTTATTATATTGCTTCAAATCGCGAAAAGATGTAATTTGAATGCACGAAAGATTACTTGTTTCAATCCATGATTGACACTAGGTTTCTTCTGTTTTTCTTGGAGTTTTCTTGGAGTTTTCTTGGAGTTTTCTTGGAGTTTTCTTGGAGTTTGGTTGGAGTTTGGTTGGAGTTTCCTTCGACAAAAAGGCCTTTTTTCCAAGGAAACTCCTAGCATTGTCCAAGGATTGTCGAAGGAAGACACACGAAAATAAGAGTAAAATAAGAGAAAAGGATATATTTTTCTTCTCTTCAATAGTAGGTAGGGGGAAGAGTAGGGTTTTGGAATTACTTCGTATATAGCTCCATTTTTTTATAAAACTCCAGCAAAGCTTTAAACGATTGAATTCGAATACAAGGAACACCACTTGCTTCGATTAATTGCTGGTATTTGACTTTGTTCTTGGGAACGGTAAATAAAATATGTTTGAGCATTTTAAAGTTGAATTGTTGGCGCGCTCCTTCAAGGTTACCAGCTCGGTTCTCGTTGTTTTGAATGCTTCGTTTGATAAAGCGATACGCTGATCCCCAACGCGAGAAATCCAACCAAATGATAGTTGTTGCTTGCTGAAAGCGTTCAGGCATTAAAAAGCTGTAATTTCCTTCCATGACCCATCGCTGATGTTGAGCTAAAAATACCTGATGATCCATACGCAGGAGCTTGCGATCTCGCGGTTCCCAGTTGGTGTTAGGAACATGCGCAATTTGATCCAAATGACAAACGGTCAAGTTGAGGTTATTCGCTAGGTGTTGCGCTAAAGTCGATTTTCCAGCAGCACTATTGCCAATAATGCAGATACGTGTTCCTAAAGTTTCTAGTTTGTTCATTTTTTTTAAGGAGCTTTTCTGTAAAGTAAATAGTAGTACATCGTGTAGTGTGATGAACGTTGAGGAATCGATGCGATTCCTGACATAGGGAAGAGGATCTCACCAATCTCACCCTCTCACCAATCTCACCCTCTCACCAATCTCACCCTCTCACCAATCTCACCCTCTCACCAATCTCACCCTCTCATCAATCTCACCCTCTCATCAATCTCACCCTCTCACCCTCACAACCCCTCTCTCTTTTTAATTTCCTTCATTAAATCTTCTAAGTAATCTACTTGAACTTCTTGAATGTCTAGTAATTTTTTATTTTGGTGGACTAATAAATGATCTATTTTTTCACTGAGTAATTTAATTTCCAATTCCGCTTTGAGGTTAATTTTATAATCGTGTTCCCCTCGTTGGCGGTCTTTTTGTTCCTGTCTATTCTGGCTCATCATGATAATAGGCGCTTGAATAGCAGCTAAGCATGACAGAATCAGATTGAGTAAAATAAAAGGATAAGGATCAAACGGCTTGGCGGTAAACACCCAGATATTGATAGCCATCCAAATAATGAGGAAGGTAAAGAACGTAATGATAAAAGTCCAACTCCCCCCAAAAGCAGCTACTTTATCTGCAATCTTTTGCCCCATTGTTAACTTCGTTTCGATATCATCCTGGATATTCTCAGATAAGATTGCATTATTCTGTATCGCATTCATGACATCCCGATCCAACAGAGCCAATTCGCCTTTTTCCTGCATCATTAATTCGGTTAGATACAAGCGTCTGTATCGGTTGAGTTCACTTAACGTGATAAAATCCTCCTTGGTAATAGCAGGGTAATCTCGCTGAATGAGCTCAAAAATCCCTTTCCTAATATCTTTGGCTCGAATGTCTTCGCCTAGATTGATGGTTGTTTTACTTATAGCACTGATCTTCATCTTTTTTCTATTAAAAGTATAGATTTTTTTGTGAAATCACGGAATTGTTTTTTTGGTGAGGTGGTGAGGTGGTGAAATCGGAACGAAGTGTAGATTCATCGAACACCAAAACCAATATAAAATAGGTGAGATATATTCATCGAATGCGAAAACAAATATAAGCCTATGAGATAGAGGGTGAGGTGATCTCATCGCCCTACTTTCTCATCACCTCACCAATCTCATCGCCTCAAAAAAAACGCCAAGAGGTTTCCTCTTGGCGTTTTTTTAAATTATCAACGGTAAAAATTAATTATCTAAATATAAATCTACTAAACCAGCAGGAATATGAAGGATTAATTTTTTGTTTTCGCGATCAACTTGTTCGATGAATTGGTCAATCATTGGAACTAAGATTTGAGTTCCGTTGTGATCAATTTCGAATAGGACTTGGTAGTTGCTATCATTAATACGGATCAAAGTTCCTACAGAACCTAGGGTCGTATCAATTACTTCAAAACCTTCCACTTCGTGATAATAGAATTTATTTCCTTCCAATGGAGGTAATAAATTTAAGGGCAAATATAATTCCGAACCAATAATACGGTCTGCATCCTCTTCGGATTGGCAGTCTTCGAATTTGACTCTTAAGAAATCATTTTTGTGCAAAAAAGCGGCTTCAATAAAAAAAGGAACCAGTTGTCCGTTAAAGTCAACGAACACTGATTCCAAATTTTCGTATAACTCAGGTTCATCTGTATCTAAATAGACCAAAACTTCCCCTTTGAAGCTAAATTTTTTTGCGACTTTGCCTAAATAGAAACAATCTTGTTTACGCATATCGCTCAGAAATTATGCTTGAGTTTCTTCGTTGTTTTCTTCAGCTACTTCTTCTGTTTCTGCAGGTGCAGATTCAGCAGCAACTTTAGCAACTTGAGCAGCAGCACGTTTAGCGTTTGCTTCTTTTTCAGCAGCAAGCTTTTGAGCTTTCTCATTCGCTTTAGAAGATGTTAAACCATCTTTTTTAGCGTTGATTTTGTTTGCTTTCTCTTCTAACCAAGCAGTGAATTTAGCATCTGCTTGCTCTTGAGTTAAAGCACCTTTGTTCACTCCACCTTGTAAGTGGTGTTTCAATAAAGCACCTTTGTAAGAAAGTAATGTTCTAGCAGTATCCGTTGGTTGTGCACCGTTGAATAACCATTTAACAGCTGAATCAACATTGATTTCAACAGTTGCAGGGTTAGTGTTAGGATTGTAAGTACCGATTTTCTCTAAGTATTTACCATCTCTTTTAGCGCGTGAATCAGCAGCTACTACCCAGTAAAAAGGTTTTCCTTTTTTACCGTGTCTTTGTAATCTAATTTTTACAGACATAATAATTTGTTTTGTTTGAGGTACCCGACCTCGGTTAAAAATTTGCGCAAAGATACTAACTTTTTTAATGCAACACGGTATTTACGTATAAAAATATGTCTTTTAATCTCCTTGATTCTAAGCGAATTACCGCTGATAACCCAAAATGATGCGGTCTTTTTGATGTGAATCAACGACGCAATACAAGAAAAAAGAAATTATTTGACACGTTTAAAGTGTTCTGCAGCGCCTGTTTTATTTCCATTTCTATAAAGAACAAGTTTATTGTTCGTTATTTCCATAATTAGATATTGAATTTCTTCTTCTTCTTTTGAATCGTTTGGATTGATATAAAATGAACCAGGAGTCCAGATTGTGTAACGACCTGAGTCAATGGGATATTCTTCGTTATATATACCCGTGTCCCATTTAAAAAAAATGGTATTTAGGGTACCAAAATCAAGAAAAAAAAGTGAATTAAAATCGTATTCCTCAACACTTAGTTCTTGCTTGGTGAATATATTTACAATTTTGTAGCGTTCCCATCGACCTTGTAATTTTTTTTCCAAGGCTTCTTTTGTTGTTGGTGGGCCATCATTATCATCAGTTGAATTACAACTGTTTATCGTTAACATGCTTGCAATAAGGCAAAGGAGAAGTAAAGGTTTCTTCATAATTATTTTTGTTAAAAAAAAGCAAATAAAGTTAAAACAAAGTATATTGGCAAATGTGAACTTTAATTATCTTTATTTACAGCGTTTGTTTCTAAGAATAAAATAGAAGAATTATTTGTTTTTGGGAGATTAGTTGAAGTTAGGGTAGGAATAAGTAGAAAGGGAAAGAAAAAGTATCCAATTAAAAAAATCTAAAGAGAAAAGCAGTTATAATATATAAAAATTGTATTTTTCTCAATAGAAATTAATTCTCAGTGGCACATGAAGCAGCATTGAAATTTTATTTTAAGGAAACGGAAAAATAAGTTCTTTTTCAAAGTTAAAGTTTTATTAAAAAAATTTTTTTATGAACAATAAAAAATATATTTTTGCGATGTATATATATCACTAATAGATTAGTATAATATGAGAAAGATAATAGGAATGTTCGCGTTAGTTTTGGGGTTCATGGCATGTGAAAGTGATGTTAAATTTTCAGATCCAGGAATGTATGCATCAATGACTCTTGATGCAATCACAGATTCAACGAGAATAAATGGTAATCCCTATAGTCATTATACGGAATACAAACCACAAACGTTTAAAGCATTTGTAGTGAATGAGAAAACGTTGAACATAGAAGCTAAAACGGATTCAACTACTTTGAGAATCTATTTACCAGATTATGAATTTGGGGCAAAATATGAATTTAACGCAACAGATAATATCAAAGCCGATTATATCGTGTATGATGATTATAAAAATACAGCTTCAATGTATTCTACGGATGCATTGAGCGTTATTACAAATAAACCAGTGAATCGCCCAGGATATATTATCTTAGATCCTGCTGATAAACAAGTGCCAGGAACTATTTCTGGAACATTTGTAATTAACATGAATGCGAGTATCTTACCAGATAACGAGTTGGATGATAAAAACAAAGTGATCAAGCGTTATGTGGATAGAAAAACATTCGACGGTGGAGTATTCTTTAGAATTCCACTAGGAAAAGGAGAATAAAGATTTGTGAAAATATCGATATTGAGAAAAGCTGCTTATTAACTAAGCAGCTTTTTTTGTACCTTTGAAATTGTTACAAATCTCCCTGTTTTTGGGTTAATATTCTATAAATCAAGTATGTATTTAATTTTTGATACGGAAACTACTGGGCTTCCGAAGAGTTGGTCGGCTCCCTTAACGGATACGGATAATTGGCCGCGATGTGTACAGATCGCGTGGCAGTTACATGACGATATGGGGCGACTTGTTGAACATCAAGATTACCTAATCAAGCCGAAAGGGTTTAATATTCCTTATGATTCAGAGCGTATTCACGGAATTTCTACAGAATTAGCAGAAGAACAAGGGATTGACTTAGAAGAAGCATTAGCCAAATTCAATATTGCGCTTTCAAAAGCTCGTTTTATTGTGGGTCAAAACATTGGTTTTGACGTGAATATTATGGGCTGTGAATTTTACCGTATGGGGGTGGATAGCCAATTGACAACCATGGCGGTATTAGATACGTGTACAGAGGTTACGGCAGAAATGTTGAAACTACCTGGTGGACGTGGAGGACGATATAAATTGCCTACCCTAACGGAATTGCACACTTATCTATTTGGAGAAGCTTTCGCAGAAGCGCATAATGCAACAGCCGACGTGGAAGCAACAACGCGTTGTTTTCTTGAATTGATTAAACGCGAAACGTTTTCTAAGGATGAATTGCAATGTGATGAAACGTATATTCAACGTTATACCGCTTTCAATCCACAGCCTTTTCAACCAGTAGGATTAAAACACATCAACTTAAAGAAAGCATCTGATGAAATCAGAGCGCGTTTGGCGAAATTACAAGGAAGTGCTACAGAAGCAATTTCTACAGAAGAACGCCAACAGTTTCAAAACGCTCGATTTGCACATTTACACGTGCATACGCAGTTCTCCGTATTGCAATCGACAATTGGGATTCCCAATCTAGTTAAAAAAGCAGGAGAAATGAATTTGTCTGCCATCGCAATGACAGATCACGGAAATATGATGGGAGCGTTTCACTTTGTTATGGCGGTCAATAACCACAACAAAGGAATTGAAGCCCAGAATAAAGCGCGATTGGAAAATGGGGAAGAGGCTTTGCCTTTGCTTACTCCTATTGTGGGATGTGAATTCTTCATCAATGAAAATCACCTCGATCGAACGAAAAAAGACAACGGGTACCAAGTAGTACTCTTGGCTAAAAATAAAAAGGGATACCATAATTTGGCTAAAATGGCCTCTATTGCGTATACCGATGGATTCTACTACGTGCCGCGTATTGACAAGCAGGTTGTAGAGCAATACAAAGAAGACGTCATCGTATTGACGGGGAACTTATTTGGAGAAATACCTGGAAAGATATTAAACGTTGGAGAGCGTCAAGCTGAAGAAGCGTTAGTGTGGTGGAAAGAACAATTTGGCGAGGATCTCTATGTTGAATTAATGCGTCACGGTCAAGAAGATGAAAATCGCGTGAACCAAGTGTTAATTGAACTAGCTCGCAAGCACAATATCAAAATGGTAGCGACGAATAACGCCTATTATTTAGATAAAAAAGATGCCAATGCACATGATATTTTATTGTGTGTGAAAGATGGTGAAAAACAAAGTACACCAATTGGAAGAGGACGTGGGTATCGTTATGGATTACCCAATCAAGAGTACTATTTCAAGTCAGAAGACGAAATGAAAAAATTGTTTGAGGATGTACCTGAAGCAATTTACAACATACAAGAAATTGTAGATAAAGTTGAACCTTTTGTTTTACACCGCGATGTATTACTTCCTAAATTTGATATTCCTGAAGAGTTTCAAGATGCTCGAGATTTAGAAGGAGATGGATCTGGAAAAAGAGGGGAAAACAACTACTTAAAATATTTAACCTATGAAGGAGCTAAACGCCGTTATCCTGAAGTAACAGAGGAAATACGCGAGCGTTTAGACTTTGAATTGGCGACCATTGAGCGTACGGGATATCCAGGGTACTTCTTAATTGTACAGGATTTCATTGCTGCAGCTCGTCAAATGGGCGTTTCCGTTGGACCTGGTCGTGGATCTGCTGCTGGTTCTGCTGTAGCTTATTGCTTAGGGATTACCAACTTAGATCCGATTGAGTACGACTTGCTTTTTGAGCGTTTCTTAAACCCAGATCGTGTATCCATGCCCGATATTGATATTGACTTTGATGATGAAGGTCGTAGCAAGGTAATGGATTATGTAATTGATAAATATGGTTCCAATCAAGTAGCGCAAATTATTACCTATGGTAAGATGGCAACCAAGTCTGCAATCCGAGATACAGCTCGGGTATTGGATTTGCCTTTGTTTGAGGCCGATCGTATTGCGAAGTTGATTCCAGGTATGATGCCTTCCAAATGGAATTTAGCTCGTTTCTTATCGGAAGGAGAAGATGCGATTAAAGGCGTGTTGAGAAGTGAGGAGTTTGATAAAGTAAAAGAGCTGATCGCATTGGCGAAAGAAGATTCTTTGGCTGCAGAAACGATTCAGCAAGCGAAGATATTAGAAGGGTCCATGCGAAACACTGGTATTCATGCCTGTGGGGTAATTATTACACCAGATGATATTACCAAGTTCGTGCCTGTAACCGTAGCGAAAGATTCGGACTTATATGTGACGCAATTTGATAACTCCGTGGCAGAGAGTGCAGGGTTGTTGAAAATGGACTTCTTGGGGTTGAAAACCTTAACCCTTATTAAAGATACCATCAAGTTAGTGAAGTATAGAACGGGAATTGAAATTGATCCCGATTTGATTCCGATTGATGATGAAAAGACGTATGAATTGTTCCAGCGTGGAGAAACGATTGGGGTATTCCAGTACGAGTCCGCGGGAATGCAGAAATACATGCGCGAATTAAAACCGACGGTATTTGCGGATTTAATCGCCATGAATGCCCTATATCGACCAGGGCCTTTGGAGTATATTCCTTCGTTTATTCGCCGTAAAAATGGGGAAGAACCCATTGTATACGATTTAGATGCTTGTGAAGAATACTTACAAGAGACCTATGGAATTACCGTATACCAAGAGCAGGTAATGCTTTTGTCGCAAAAATTAGCTGACTTTACGAAAGGTGAGGCTGACGTTTTGCGTAAGGCTATGGGTAAAAAACAGAAAGATGTACTGGATAAAATGAAGCCTCAATTTGTGGAGCAAGCGGCAAAAAAAGGACATGACCCTGTAGTGCTAGAAAAGATTTGGAAAGACTGGGAAGCATTTGCTTCGTACGCCTTCAATAAATCGCACTCGACTTGTTATGCTTGGATTGCGTATCAAACGGCTTATTTGAAAGCTCATTATCCTGCAGAATACATGGCTGCTGTACTATCGAATAATATGAATGACATCAAGCAAGTAACGTTCTTTATGGAGGAATGTAAACGCATGGGGCTTCACGTATTAGGACCAGATGTAAATGAGTCGTTTTATAAATTCACGGTAAACGATGAATATGCGATTCGATTTGGAATGGGAGCAGTTAAAGGAGTTGGACAAGGAGCCGTGAAAACGATTGTCGATAATCGAAGCAATGCTCGTTATCGTTCGATTTTCGATTTAGCGAAGAAAATTGATTTGAGAGCAGCAAATAAAAAGGCATTCGAAAACTTAGCATTAGCTGGTGGTTTTGACTGTTTTGAGAATACACATCGTGCGCAATATTTCTATACAGATCCATCAGATCCAAATACCTTCTTGGAAAAAGCCATTAAGTATGGAGCAAAAACACAAGAAAGTGAGAACTCGGCACAGGTGAGTTTATTTGGAGATAGTAGTGAAGTACAGATTCCAGAGCCGATGTTGCCTGCTTGTGAAGAGTGGAGCACCATGGAAAAACTAGCGAAAGAAAAAGAAGTCGTTGGAATTTATATTTCTGGACATCCTTTGGATGATTTCCGTTTTGAATTGAAAAATTTCTGTAATGTTCGAGTAGAAGAATTGGTTCGTTTGGAAAACTTTACAGGACGTGTTGTTAGTTTTGGCGGAATGATTAGCGATGTTCAGTTTCGAACGTCAGCAAAAGGAAAAGATTGGGCGGCCTTTACTATTGAAGGATATGACGAGTCTTTTGAATTCCGTTTGTTTAATGAGGATTTCTTGAAATTTAGACATTTCTTATTGACGAATACTTTTGTATTTGTTCGCGTGCAAGTAAATGAAGGATGGATTCGCAAGGATACGGGTGAACGTGGAGAACCTCGTTTACAGTTTATGGAGATGAAATTATTACATGAGGTGATTCCTGCTTTTGCAAAACAATTAGTCGTGCAAATGAACATTAAGGAGCTGAGCGAAAATAAACTCAATGAAATCAAGGCTACGCTAGATAAATATATGGGAGATAAACAGGTTTTCTTTGATATTTTTGAAGTGGAGAAAGTAGAATTGGAAGAAGAGAATAAACCAATGCCGGTTATCAATATGGCACTGAATGAAGATGGAGAAATGCTGGATGATATGGAAGATGGAGAAGGAGCTTCTTTTGAATTAGAAGATAAAAGAGAAGAATTTAGAATTGTAAATCGCATTGAGATGTCAAGTCGAAATAGCCGTATTACAATTAGCGCGGATCTGTTAGAAGAATTAGAACGCCAACAGATCATGTTTAAATTGAATTAAATCTACCAATTTAGTTATAGTAAAACGCCTTACTTCAACGGAAGTAAGGCGTTTTTTTATTTCACTGTATCGATATGTTGTTTTAATATTTGATGAAGCTCTACTGTGTTACGACTCGTGGATGGTTGACCCTCTTGAGCAGAGAGCAAAATAAAATAGTTTTCTTGCCATTGCTGCGTTTTTTGCGCTTGTTTGCTCGTTGGAGCATCCCAAGTAGGATACACGCGAAAACCGCGCTTCCCTTCCTGTTTAGGGGTAGTTAGAATACCTTTCTCTCCCAAAATAGACTTGGGGAAAATAAAACAGCCGACTTGATTTGATGCTTCCGTCAGTATAAGGTAAAAATCAAAAGGATCTAAAAGGGAAAAGGGGGTTGTGATGCCCTCAGTATTCCGTTTCCATACCGTTACAAATTGACCGATTTTTTTAGGTGTTATTTTGGCTTTTCTAAACTTAATAGTAAAGGTATCCAATAGACAGGTATAACCGTTGTATTCTTCACATTCGGGATCTATTGCTTGCGGAATGAAATTCATTTCTGCATGTTGTAGAAAAAAGTCTTCAAGCTGTTGTAATTCCTTTTGCATAACAATTCCATAAAGAGATACAAATATCGGTATTATTTTGCTGTAGTTGGATGGGATAAATAAAATGGAAAAACGGATATCATCATATAGTGTATCTTGTGAATTAGCTTTGTATATCTCGAAATAGATAAAATTGATTAAAAAGGATGAGGTAAGTATAATTATTTTAGTAGTTTTGTCTTATAACGTAAAAAAGTATTACCATGGCATTAGAAATAACAGACGCTACATTTGAAGAAGTAGTATTAAAATCAGACAAACCAGTTTTAGTAGATTTTTGGGCAGTATGGTGTGGACCATGTAAAATGTTAGCTCCAGTTGTATCTGAATTAAGTGCAGATTTCGAAGGAAAAGCAGTAATTGGAAAAGTGGATGTAGATAACAACCAAGAATTCGCTTCAAAATATGGAATCCGCAACATTCCTACAGTATTAGTATTCAAAAATGGAGAAGTTGTAGGACGTCAAGTAGGAGTAGCTCCTAAAAAAGCATACGAAGACTTAATCAATGAAGCTTTATAAGAAGCCTTTTACGATTAAAAAGATAAAAAAACAGCAGTGAAATTTGATTCACTGCTGTTTTTTTTTGCTCTATTTTGTTTTTACAGCACCTGAAAAGATAAATTTCTACATCGAAAAGAAGAATAATAAGAGGGAGGATTGAAGAAAAAGAACAAAAAAGAATAGAGAAGGAACAAAAAAAGAGTGGGAAAAATGGAGTTGTCGCCGTTTTGAAGTAGAAAGAAGGAGGAATTATTTCCTTCAAATGGGGAAAGATTCAAAAATGATGAAAAAAAAGTTCATTTTTTTTATGGTTTTATAGTGCTGAAACTCAAGTGGCTTCTGGTTTTGGTGAAAAAAAGTTTGATTTTTTTTGCCGTAGGATTTGGAAGTGTAGAAAATGGTCGTATATTTGCACCGCATTACAGCAATAAAGACAAGGTTTGGTAGTTCAGTTGGTTAGAATACATGCCTGTCACGCATGGGGTCGCGGGTTCGAGTCCCGTCCAGACCGCAAAACTCAAGAGCAATTTTGAGTCAGCGAAAAAGACGAAGAAAAGAATAATTTTCTTTGTAGTTTTTAAAAAAAGTCTATCTTTGTCGCTGTAATGATTTTATGGTTAATACTGGTTTGGTAGTTCAGTTGGTTAGAATACATGCCTGTCACGCATGGGGTCGCGGGTTCGAGTCCCGTCCAGACCGCCAGTAAAAAAGAAGCCTCTCATTTCGTGGGAGGCTTTTTTTGCCCTCTAATAATCACTGGATTATTAGATTGTAAAATTTAGTTGTGTTGTTAAGTGCGCAAGCACTAGGTTTAGTAGTTAGACCAATGAAAAGCTTTCCTGAAATTCACGGAGAGCTTTTTTGTTTTTATACCGGATTGGAAAATGGAGAGGAGAGTCTTTCTTTTTAGACTTACCGTAAACCGTCCACCATAAACTATCCACTCTTTTCCCATCACTTTTTCACTATATTTGCGCATCAATAAAATGGTTTATCTGAAAAGATAATGAAAAGGGAATGGAGTGAAAATCTCCAACAGGCCCGCTGCTGTAAGCTCAATGGTTTAACAAGCTTGGTTGTCCACTGTTGTAAAATGGGAAGGACCTTGTTAAGAGTAAGTCAGAATACCTGCCATTTTAGGTTTTGTTTAATGTTTTCGATGCCAAAATAGTAAACGCAATACTACGTACCCGTTATTCATCTGATAAGGGGACCCGTACGATGCGTTTGTATGCGAAATGATTCATGCTTATGCGAGTACAGTATTTATTTTTCTTAGTAGGAAGTCTGTGGTTTTTCGGAGCACCTAGTGGATATGCACAACAAACCCAAGATTCTCTTACAGCATTAAAGGAAATCTTAGTAGTCAAAGAACGAACAAAAGATATTATTTTACCCCAAACATTAGAAGGAGAGCAATTACGCCGTTTAAATGGTACAGATGTAGCAGATGCCCTGCGTTATTTCGCTGGAGTGAAGATGAAAGACTACGGAGGTATGGGAGGGATGAAAACAGTTGATGTACGCCATATGGGAACCCATCAAGTAGGTGTTTTTTACAATGGTACCCAATTGGGCAATGCCCAAAATGGAGTTGTTGATTTAGGGAAGTTCTCTTTAGATGATATTGAAGCGATTCAATTGTATAACGGACAGCGAAGTGCTCCCTTGCAAGCTGCTAAAGAATATGCAGCTGCATCAGCCATCTATATTCAAACCAAGCGCCCCACTTTTACCGCGCAAGAGAAAATACACACGCAGTTTCAATATAAGTTAGGATCCATTCAATGGACCAATCCTTCGGCTCGTGTAGCTATTAAAGTCAGCGATCATGTTAGTACGAGTATTAGTGCAGCTTATTTATATTCCAATGGCAATTATAAATTCAGGCAAAAACGCTTTAATCTGGATGGGACAGTAGCCTATGATACCACCGCGTATCGAAAAAATAGCGGTATTGAATCCTTTCGTTTAGAAAATAATTGGTTTGGTCAAGATGAAGTCAATACTTGGCAGGTTAATCTATACTATTATCAATCCCACCGAGGATTGCCAGAAGCAATTATTAAAAAAAGCGATGCAACTCTGGCTACAGAACAAAACAATGAAAAACAAAACGATAAAAATGTCATGTTGCAAGGGGAGTGGAAACGCGTGGTATCTCCTTTGTATCAATGGATGATAAAAGGGAAGTTTGCCTATGATCAACTGCATTATCAATCGAGAAAAACAGTCGACTTTCAAGGCGAAGAGGTAACCTATAATCCTCAATTTGATAATACTTATCACCAACAAGAATGGTACCTATCGGCCTCTCATTTATTTACACTAGCCCCATTTTGGAATGTTTCGCTAGCTACAGATGTGCAGTATAATAAATTAAATGCAACGCGTTTAGGGCAAGAAGCCCTGTTTACCTATCCAGAGCGTTATACCTTTTATACGGTGCTTTCAACAAGTGTAGATGTAGGTCGATTGAAAGCACAAGCAAACCTTTTAGGGACTTTTACTAAAGAAAAGGTGCGGTATAACTACCAAGCGCCGAATCGCTCCTTGTTTACACCCTCTGTTTTTCTGCGTTATAAACCTTGGGATACATCAAATTTTACGGTACATGCGTTTTACAAACAGATGTATCGCCTGCCTACATTTAATGATTTGTATTATACTCAAATCGGAACATCTCATTTAAAACCAGAACTTTCTCGTCAGTTTAATGTAGGATTTGCCCATCAAGTAGCAATTAAAAGCAAGTTGCTGAAAGAAGTTCATTTGACGGTAGATGCATACTACGCTCAAGTAGAAGACAAGATAATTGCTTCGCCTACTTCGAGTATGATGCGTTGGATGATGTCCAATCTAGGAAAAGTGGAGCATTATGGAATAGAAAGCCAAATCAAAACACATTGGGAACTGATGCAGGGGATGACGGCTCAAATTGGAGCAACGTATGAATATACCATTGCTCAAGATTTAAGCTTGACGCCTTCAGGAAAACCTTCTTTTTATGGAGATCAAATTCCCTATACCCCTTGGCATTCTGGATCCGCTATCTTCGGTTTAGATTATCACGATTGGCAGCTGGATTATAGTTTCATTTATGTTGGAAAGCGCTACAATGGCAATAAAAACAATACCAAACGCAATGAGTTACAACCGTGGTATACGCATGATTTAAGCGTACAAAAACAGTTGCAGTGGAGAAATAAGACTATTCAGATTAGAGCTGAGGCGAATAACCTAGCCGATCAATATTATGAAGTAGTGACCAATTTCCCTATGCCTGGAAGAAATTTTCGTTTAACCCTACGTGTAGCCTTATAAGTATATGAGAAAAATTAGCTATATCCTGTTGATTGTAGGCTTATTATTGAGCAGCTGTCGCAAGGACGAATTGATTTTTGTTTCCGATAGTTCCGCAGTTTCTATCCCTGTACAATTAGAAAATATTCAAGGTTTTTATCTTCTAAATGAAGGAAATATGGGAATGAATCGCGCAACCCTCGATTGGTTTGATTATGAAACAGGATTGTATACACGGGATATTTTTGCTGAACGAAATCCTGCGATTCCCCGTGAATTAGGCGATGTTGGAAATGACCTTAAAATTTATGGAACCAAAGCCTATGCAACCATCAATGCCTCCAATTTTATTGAGGTTTTTGATGTAGCAACAGGTAAACACATCAAGCAAATTCATGTGCCTAATTGTCGGTATTTAGCTTTTGCTGATGGAAAAGTTTACGTGAGTTCTTTTTCAGGCAAAATAGAAACCAATCCCAATGCAGAAATTGGTTTTGTGGCGGAAATCGATACGATTGCTTTGCAGGTGAGACGAAAAGTAGAAGTGGGATATCAACCCGAGGAAATGGCAATTAGAGGCAATAAGTTGTATGTGGCTAATTCTGGAGGCTATCGAGAACCTCATTATGATACTACGGTTTCCGTTGTTGATTTATTGACGTTTACCGAGATCAAAAAAATAGAAGTAGCGCCCAATTTACATCGCATGCAAGTAGATCGTAGAGGAGACATCTATGTAAGTTCACGTGGAAACTACAAGGATATACCCCCTAATTTATATGTGATTGATTCAGCAGTGGATGAAGTCAGACAAAAATTGGATATTCCAGTTTCAAATATGACACTTGATGAAGATCAGTTGTACTATTATGCTAGCGCTTATCAGGCTAGCACCAATACAAATGAAGTATCCTTGGGAATATTAGATACCAATACAAAGCAAATCATACGTCCTTCATTAAGTACAGATGGTACAGAAAAAAAGATACTGATGCCTTATGGAATAGCAGTAAACCCAGAAACCAAAGAAATTTTTGTAACCGATGCACAAGATTATATAGGGAGTGGTTATATTTACTGTTTTTCCTCAAAAGGGGAATTAAAGTGGAAAACAATGGCCGGAAATATTCCCGCACATCTTGCATTCACAAACAGGTAGGGGTCAATGGCAATTGCCCCATAACATGAAGATTTAGAGATCAAATGAGAATTTCATACCAAGAAAATCAGGTATGGGTCAATGGCAATTGCCCCATAACATGAAGATTTGGAGATCAAATGAGAATTTCATACCAAGAAAATCAAGTAGGGGTCAATGGTAATTGCCCCATAACATGGAGATTTGGCAATCAAATGAGAAAATGGATGGGTCAAAGACCATTCACCAGAAGAAAAAAAAGAAAATGAAAAACAAAAAAAGTAGAGTAGGACTATTTTGTGTAGTAGGAATAGCCTTATGGAGTGGCATAAGCTGTTCAAGTGATAGTGATTCAAGAGAAGAGCCGAAGCAATACAAAGCAACCATTACACGTGTTTTGGAGTATGTACCTGCTTTTGGACAATTCGTCAATGAATTGCCTCGATATGAAGTAGGAGATACGGCAGAAAGCATGCGCATAAAAGCAGAAAAAGCCTTAATTAATAATGAGGTTATTTCGTTGGGAGGATTTGGAGGCTATGTTGTTTTTGGTTTTGATCATACCATTGAAAATATTGCTGGAGAAAGAGATTTCAAAGTTTTAGGCAATGCTTTTGCACATAATGCAGAACCAGGAGTCATTTTAGTGGCATACGACAAAAATAAAAATGGAGTTCCCGATGAAGATGAATGGTATGAAATTGCAGGAAGTGAACATGAAAATAAGAAAACGATTAAAGAATATAGGATTACATATTATAAACCATCCAAAGAGCATGATGAGACAGTTGAAGCGTTAGATCATTATATTCGCTGGACGGATAACCAAGGAAATGAAGGGTGGAAAACGAAAAATACGTTTCATCATCAAAGCTATTATCCGCAATGGATAGAAGATGAAACGATTACATTTCAAGGTACTTTATTACCCAATAATGCCGTGCAAGTAGGAGAAACAGCAACGAGTTGGCAGTTGCAAACTTTTGCCTGGGGGTATGCAGATAATTATCCCAATCGTCAAGAAGGAGCTACTATTGATATTGATTGGGCTGTAGACCAAGCAGGAAATAAAGTGCACTTACCTGGAATTGATTTTGTAAAAGTATATACAGGATTAAATCAAGAAGCGGGTTGGTTAGGGGAA
This sequence comes from Myroides sp. TSA_177.3, assembly GCF_052691955.1. Lineage (NCBI taxonomy): Bacteria > Pseudomonadati > Bacteroidota > Flavobacteriia > Flavobacteriales > Flavobacteriaceae > Myroides > Myroides sp. TSA_177.3. The sequence goes on along the minus strand of NZ_JBQZGD010000003.1, from coordinate 56,441 downwards.
ACCTCAACTGAAGTAGCTGGAGCGATTGACTTACATGTAGAAGGAACATCAATACAAACACTTAAATAATATGAAAAAAAGTTTTTTGCGCCTTAGCACCTTATTTGTTCTTGGGCTAAGTTTAGCAACAGTAACATTGACGAGTTGTTCTAGTGATGACAGTAATGTGTACAATGTTTCAGTTGACAAAGGAGGTTTAACAGCTGTTACCTTCCAAGAAGTTGTAATTGATCCACAAGTAGAAACACAAGGAGGCGTGTTTACTTGGTTTGATCATACAACGAATGTTGTGATATCGAAGGAAGCAGTTTTAAAACATGCTTTCCAAACACCAGGAGTTCATAACATCTCATTAAAAATTGAACGTGGTAGTAACGTACAATTATATAAGTATAGCGTTGATGTTGCAAAATCAGATGATTTTGGATACGTAAAATTGAATCTTGTTGATTTTGATTTAGCTGATGGTGTAGAAGTAACTGGAGGGAAAATCTGGAAAGATACATTTACAGAAGATGCAGTTTTAAAATCGAACATCTTTTCGTTTAACCACAATGCTATTGAAGAATGGAATACTTGGTATGGATTTACTGTTTCTAACAGTTCAGATAACAGCAATCAGATTGATGCTGAAGGAGGCTGGGTGAAAAACCAATGGGGATCCATGGCACAAGGTGGAGTTGATGGAGTTGGAAAACCGTTCTTAGTGGCTTATGCAGATCATAAACCTGATGCAAGTGTATTACAACAAGGAGCAACAATTGATGTAGAAAACTTCAGTGCTGTGGTAACTTTAGATGACGAAAATAGATACAAAGCAGTAAGTACAGCTGTTGCTTTAAGTCCATGGGCTTATTATGGAATTGCAGAAGGAGATGACTATGCAACTAAATTTAAACAAGGAGATTATTTTGCACTTCAAGTGTATGGAGTAGGAGCAGATATGAAATTAACATCTGCAAAACCTGTAACCCATTATTTAGTTGATTTCAGAAATGGAGTTAATACAATTAATAAAAATTGGAGTACCCTGGATTTATCTTCTTTAGGTGAGGTGAAATACTTGTTATTTTTCCTTGAAACAACAGATGTAAACGCACAAGGATATGCGAATACAGCGTTGTATTTTACAATGGATAAATTAACTGTTGATAAAATCGAAGAATAAAAAAAATCAATACATAAATGAAGAAACCCTATCCCTGTGATAGGGTTTTTTTGTTGTTGTCAAGGAAAAACAAAAATGCAAAAAACACCTTTTAACCAGAAAAACTAATGTATTTTGCGGGGCAAATGTAAAGCATACAATCCCATGGCAAATAAACCTAGAATTGCACTGTTTATAGGAATTTTGTGTATTTCTATTTTCCCTGTTTTAGTAAAAATGGCTTTAGTGCCTGGCTTAATATCCGCCTTCTATCGCATGGCAATTGCGGCTCTTTTTATTGTACCCTATGCTTTATTTACCAAGCAAATCAAAGTATACGATCGAAAAACCATGCTGTTGATTGTTTTGTGCGGCATGTGTTTTGGGTTGGATATTGGTGTTTGGAATATTGCCATTCAAGGTTCAACAGCAACGCAGGCTACTTTACTCGGTAACTTGGCTCCTGTATGGGTGGGAATTGGAAGTTATTTCTTTTTACAAATTAAACCAACGCTCAATTTTTGGTTGGGAACAATCCTCGCTTTAATCGGAATGGTGACCTTAGTTGGCGTTGAGGTATTTGTGAACTTATCGTTTGATATCCCTTTTCTGTTTAGTATCCTATCAGGATTGCTGTATGCAACGTACATTCTAATGAGTAAAAAAGTATTAGAGCAAGTAGGCGTTGTTTCATTTATGTCCTATAGTATTTTCGTTTCAACTATTTTCCTTGCTATACTCAACTTAATTATGGGGTCTGCGTTTACGGGATTCTCTCCAGAAGGTTGGATGACTTTAGTCGTACAAGGTGTTGTTTGTCAATTGTTGGCGTGGTTGCTCATTAGCTATGCTACCCAAAATATGAGAGCTACTCGTGTGTCGTTGAGTTTGCTCAGTCAAGCCTTATTTGCCGCGTTATTAGCTTGGTATTTCTTAGATGAGGCAATTTCCCTGCAAATGGTTATTGGTGGTTGTATTATTCTGGTGGGAATTGGAATTACCTTTATCAATAAACCCTTAGTAGGATCATCAAATTAAAAACTATATGCAGAAAACTTTTGGATAATCAGTAAAACGCCCCAGATTAGAAAAGCAATACCCAATACCACTTTTAAAAAGGTTGAGGCTAAAAAGCCAATAAAAGAGCCAATAGCTGCTTTTAACGCCCGAGAAATGTCTCGGCTATCCAAGATTAGTTCACCAATCAAAGCACCTAAGAATGGGCCTAGTATAAAGCCAAACGGGATAGGAGCAATGATTCCTATGATTAAACCGATATTGGTTCCCCAAACGCCATATTTACTTCCGCCAAAGCGCTTGGTTCCTTGCGCCGGAATGACGTAATCTAAAATAGAGACCACAATAGTAATGAGTAAACTTCCCCAAAGGGCAATCGAACTGATTTCAACTCCATCAACAAAATATAAGCACAGTATCCCTAACCAGCTGACAGGAGGCCCAGGTAATGCCGGAAGAACACTACCAATAATACCGAAAATTAATAGTAAAAGGCTTAAGATTAATAAGAAATAGTCCATCTCTATTTTTTTTGTATTTTTGATTAACTAAAGTACAACAATATTATTTCATGAAATCGAGTTGGATTATTTTCTTTTTTCCCGTTGTATTCACTTCTTGTCAGTGGATGTCCGCTCAGCTTCCCAATGAGCAAGAATTGCTGGAGGAAGAGTTGAATAAAATTGATTGGACTAAAGTAGATACCTATCCCAGTGTTGCTAGTTGTGATTCTATTTTTGATGAAACAGCTCGAAAAACCTGCTTTTTCGACTATATCACAGCCGCTCTAGAAGAAAATTTACGCGTAGATACCCTTCGTGGCACTTTTGCCACATTAGATACCCTAAAAGTACTTGTGACGATTCAAGCAGATGCTCAAGTGTCGCTATCGCTCTATCAATTGAACGACAGTTTGAAACAACAGTTAAAAAGTGTAGATAGCTTATTGGTAGAAAAAAGCAAGAAGTTTCACGAACTTTCTCCTGCAACAAAAAGAGGCGTTCCCGTAACAAGTCAATTTGTATTGCCATTGGTGTTGCATAAGCAATAAGAAAAAAGGAAAATGTAAAAGCAAATGGCAATTTGCCCAATAACTTGATTTATTTATTGTAAAATGAAAGGGCGATGTATGAAGGGGAAAACGTAAAAGCAAAAGGCAATTTGCCCGATAACTAAATCAAGTTATTGTAAAAAAGAATCCCACAATAAAGCGATCAATCTTATTTTTTTACTTTAAAAGTTAACACAAAGTAGCTACCAATAGAGATGGGCAATACGATATTCAGTAACCAAATTAAGGTAGCCACTAAAGCAACAACCCATTGATTGACATCCAAAGCAGAAAAAATAAACATGGCGATACTCCCTTTTACGGCAAATTCTAAAAATTGAAAATTAGGGAGAGAAGAGGCCAAAAGATAGATGGCTGATACGGCGCATAACAACTCAAAATAAGGAATATCTACCCCAAAGAGATAGTATAAAATCACATATTGATGGGTGAATGAAGCATAGCGCAACAAAGCTAAAAATAGATTTTTGCGATGTTTTTCTTTAGGAATATCTCGAAGCATTTGAATCAGGGTATTGATAGAATATCCTTTAATGCTCAAATGACGAAAAGAAAAGACCAAAAGAATAATCGTTAAGGCGATTCCATAGAGAATCCACAAGTAGTAAGGCGGAATAAACTGATGGGTGTAATTGAGGATGGTTAGACCGAGTAAACCAAATAAAATGGCATAAATGACCTGAACACCATTGCACACCATATTGAGAAAAATAACCCTTCCAGTATCTTTTTTAGAAAAATACAACGCTTTTCCCGCATATTCCCCAATGCCATTAGGGGTGAAAATTCCCAAGGTTAAAGCGCTCAATACTTGTTTCGTCGCTTGTCCTACTGTAACGGGTTGAATTAATGAAGATAGATTCTGCCATTTCAAAATCTCAACAAAGCGATTGGAAAAAGTCAAGAAAAGCAAAGCTAATAAGGCCCAAGTATTTTGAGGATCAACCAAAACTTCTTTGAGTAAATTCCCATCCAAAGTAGCATCGCTGGAGAGTTTGTTATAGATATAATAAAAAGCACTACTTACGACAATAATCTTAAGTAGAAGTACTAGGAATTGCTTAGTTTTGTTGGATACAATTTTCATTCATGCAAAGTAAATCATATTTTTTGGTCTTGATGAATAGGAAAGAAAAAAAGTAAAGATTTGACAATAGATAGAATTATATTAGGGATTGATCCAGGAACAACCATCATGGGGTTTGGACTGATACGTGTGGTAAATAAGAAGATGGAGTTTATTCAACTAAATGAATTACAGTTGAATAAATACGATGATCACTATACTAAATTGCGTCGAATTTTTGAACGTACCATTGAATTAATTGAAACACATTGTCCTGATGAGATTGCCATTGAAGCCCCCTTCTTTGGTAAAAATGTGCAGTCCATGTTGAAATTAGGACGTGCACAAGGAGTCGCAATGGCTGCCGGACTTTCCCGTGGTATTCCCATCACCGAATATGAGCCCAAGAAAATAAAAATGGCCATTACAGGAAATGGAAATGCGAGTAAAGAACAAGTGGCAAAGATGCTCCAACAACTTTTAGGATTAAAAGAATTACCCAAAAATCTAGATAGTACAGATGGTTTAGCGGCGGCGGTATGTCATTTCTTTAATTCAGGAAAAACCGTTGTAGGCAAGTCTTATACGGGTTGGGATGCTTTTGTTAAACAAAATCAAGATCGAGTAAAAAAATAATGGCTGGTATTTATATTCACATTCCTTTCTGCAAGCAAGCTTGTCATTACTGTGACTTTCACTTTTCTACTTCATTAAAGAAGAAGGAAGAAATGTTAGCAGCTATTCAAAAAGAGCTCTTTTTGCGTAAAGATGAATTAGCAGGGGAGCACATCGAAACCATTTACTTTGGAGGAGGAACACCAAGTATACTCGCTGTGGATGAAATCAATAGGTTGATTGATACCGTGTACCAGCAATATACTGTTGTAGAACAACCTGAAATCACGTTAGAAGCCAATCCAGATGATTTAGATGTCGCAACGATTCAGCGTTTAGCACAATCGAAAGTCAATCGTTTGAGTATAGGCATTCAATCTTTCGGAGAAGAAGACCTCAAAATGATGAATCGCGCGCATAATGCACAAGAAGCGATCAGCTGTTTACAAGAAGTAGTAAAGTATTTCGATAATATTTCGATTGATTTAATCTACGGAATTCCCAATTTATCCAATGAACGTTGGTTAGAAAATATCCAGCGTATTTTAGATTTAGGTATTCCCCATATTTCTTGTTATGCGCTTACTGTTGAGGAGCGTACAGCCTTAAATAAGCTCATTCAAAAAGGCGTGATTCCCAGTCCCAAAGAAGAAGTGGCTCACGCACACTTTATGCTGTTAATTGAAAAATTAAGAGCCAATGGCTATGTACATTACGAGTTGTCGAACTTTGCAAAACCAGGATATTACTCTAAAAATAATTCAGCGTATTGGTTGGGTAAAAAATATGTAGGTATAGGACCCTCAGCACATAGTTTTGATGGGCGATACCGCAGTTGGAATATCTCCAATAATCCCTTGTATATCAAAGCCATTGAAGCTGGTGAATTGCCGTCTGAAATAGAAGAACTTTCTGTTGTTGATCGGTATAATGAATACGTAATGACGGGATTGCGAACAATATGGGGAGTTGATTTAACGCGTGTTTCAAATGAATTTGGTATTAAATTTCACGACTATCTCGTTCGAGAATCCGCTTCATTTATTGCAGATGGATTGATGCAACAGCAAGCGAATATTTTAACGATTACCGATAAAGGAAAATTTTTAAGTGACGGCATTGCATCTGATTTATTTTGGTTAGATTTGAAATAAAACATTGAAAGCAACCCTCTCTATTTCCAATCAGACCTATACTGTTGATTTTTCGCAGCCTATAGATATCTCAATTCCCTTGACGAATACAGATGAAAATCCCATTGCTTGGTATTTGGACAAACCTTCTATTGAACCAGTGCGCATGGGCGATTGGGTAGGAAAAGTGAGTGAAGGGCAATCATCGACCAATTTTAATACTATTGCGTTTAATCCACATGGACATGGAACACATACGGAGTGTTTAGGTCATATTACACGTGAATTTTACAGTATTAATGATACGTTGAAAACCTTTGTTTTTCTTACACAATTACTAACGATAACGCCAGAACAACAAGAAGATGGGGATGCGGTGATTACTTTGACACAAATTCAACGTCAATGGAACGAACAAAACCAAACAGCTGTTGTTCTTCGTACCTTACCTAATCAAGAAAATAAAAAACACAGCAAATATTCTCATACCAATCCTCCGTATTTAGCAGCAGATGCCGCTGCATTTTTACGTGAAAAAGGAATCAAGCACCTATTGATTGACTTACCAAGTGTAGATAAAGAAAAAGACGAAGGAAAATTAGCGGCTCACAAAGCGTTTTGGAACGTCAAGGATGTAAATCAAGTGAATAATGACGCTCAATTCGATGCGACGATTACAGAACTAATTTATGTTGCTGATGAGGTAGCAGATGGAATGTATATTCTAAATATTCAGATTGCCTCTTTTGTCAATGATGCCTCACCAAGTAAACCAATTTTGTATCAAATTTTTTAATCTCATACGCGATGGATGTACATGTGATTTACGATTATTGTTTAAATAAAAAAGGAACAACAGAAGATTTTCCTTTTGATGAAGAAACATTGACTTTTAAAGTAGGAGGTAAGATTTATCTCTTGTTGAACTTAACAAAATGGGAGCAGGGAAGTTGTTTTGTCAACTTAAAATGTGATCCTGAAAAAGCAGAAGAATTGCGTGCTGATTACAGTGAAATCGTTCCAGGGTATCACATGAGCAAAAAACATTGGAATAGCGTACACCTAGGGGGTGCTGTACAATGGACTTTGCTTAAAGCGTTAATCGATCACTCCTATGAGTTAGTTTATGCCAGTTTGACCAAAAAAGTCAAAGACAGTTTAAACGATGAACTAGTGTAAAGTCAAAGGAAGCTGTTTTTAGCAACTATATTTTTTAATCTGATTCTTCTTCAATTGGAGGATTGACTGTAAAAGGAAATGTCATTTTATATCGCACAGGCTTTTCGTTGATTAGCGCCGGCGTCCAAGTATCTAATTTTTCGAATGCGGCTCTTACATTTTGTTCGATATCGTATCCGAAATCTTTGAGTACACTAATCTGGGATATATGGCCATTTTTCTCTACGACAAATTGAATCGTAAAAACTAATTTTCGCACAGAAGAATCGATTTTGGGCGGTTCGAAATTGTCGATAAAAGCTTGATTGAATGCAGTAGAGCCTCCAGGATATTTAGCGGGCGTATCAACAAGGGTATAAATATCGTTATCATCCTGTACTTGTTCCTTTTGAGTGTTAGTCGGAACAAGTGTTTGCGCTGAGATACTACCTAAAGTTATAATAAATAAAAAAATAGTAAGGTGAATTTTCATTTAGTAGTTTTTAGGTGGATTAAAGGTAATAAAAAAAAGAGCGCTTAAACGCTCTTCTTGAATTTTTTATAAAAAAATGTTAATACCTTATGTTAGGCTTCTTTTGTTGCCTCTTCTGTTGGGGCAATTTGTATGGTAATAGGCAACGTAAATTGACTGCGAACCACTTTTCCATGGTCTTTTGCAGGTATCTTTTCTTGGTTGTAGTGCAATACAATAAAAAGAAGTTTTACTTTTGGGTTATTAAATAAAAGGGAAGAATATTTTTTTTGCGTTCGTATTCCGCTAATAACAGTTTCTGAAGTTCAATAGATTGAAACATTTGAACAAATATAGCACCTTGAGCACGCAACACTTGTTCTTGTTCATCAATACCTAAATTAAGTTTATATACGTTGTGAACGCTTTGAATAAAATCATCGTAAAATGGATAGATCTCATTATTTAAATTGTTAATAATTGCATCAAAAGCAAAGGCTTCTAAATAAGGTGATCGCTTTTTCTCTGTATATTTTAGAGCATTAATTCCTACACAAATTTTTGAAGAATATCCTACAGGGGTAACGCCCGTTAGATTAAAGAATTTTACAGCCACGTTGAGTATTTCATTCATGGATACAGTGTCTTTAGCTTGTGTGTGATCTAGTACTTTAGCTTCATACGTCTGTAGCAGTGATCCGAAACGTTTGTCTTGTTCAAGATGTTGGATTACTTTTTGTTGCACTACTACTGTATCTTTAATTTGTGCTAATGCATCGTAATCCAAACGCTCAGTGTAATTGACAAGGATAAAATCCCAAAAACTTGGCTGTCCGTTGACAGAAGAGGCATGAGGAAAAGATGATTCTACTTCTTTGATTTGGATAAAAGGACTAGAATCATAAAACGATACATTTAGAAAATTAGTATAATTTTTAAACAGTGATGATGCTGTCTGTGCAAATCCTGGTGTTGCTAGTAATAAAAGAAATAGGGTATATAGTTTAAAAGATTTTTTTTGAATCATATCTATATGGCTGGTTTTGTTAAATCTGTAGGATTGGTTTGATTTAGTTGATTCGAATGATTCATTGTACCAGATCCAACAATGGTAATTGGTACAGTAAATTGACTGCGTACTAGTTCTCCATTGTGTTGAGCTGGAATCCAATTTTTAGTTTTAGCTAAAGCCGCTAGAGCTGCCTTTGATATCTCAAAACCAGGGTTTTGAATGACTCTCATGTCGCTTAAACTTCCATCTATTTCGACGAAAAAGGTTAAGATAACACGGGTGTCAGTAATCACGGGTTTTGACAACTTAAAGTGTTTTATGAAGTCTCTATTAAATGCACGTATACCTCCTGGATAAGTTGCTGGATCTGACGGGGTATCAAGTATTTCGTTAGGCGCTTCTTCTGGTATGGATGGAGATACAATAGTTTTTTGTTTGGGTTTATTTTGTGCAAATACAGGAGATACCCCCATAAAAATAAAGAAAGTCAGGATGCTCAAAAGAGAAAATGTGTGTTGTAGGCGTTTGGTTTGGTTTGTTAGCATGATAAAATGTTGGTTAAATAATAGGAAATAAATTTCTCAATGAATGTTGATTTGATAGATAGGTTCAGTACAAGAAGAGGAATAAGTAAACTGGTAGAACTTATCTTATATTTGAGCTATATTTATCAAAAAAACAATATTTTAATTTATTTTTTTGATAAATATAACTTAAAAATTGAAGTTGAGAAAATGAAGCCTTCGCAATAGATTTTTTCTTTTACACAAAGCTAAGTCGTGCGCTATTGAAAAAGCCAACAACTATTCCTACTAAAACAAACTAAGCATCTGTTGTTGCCTCATCTGTTATGTCAGTTTGTATGGTAATAGGCAACGTAAATTGACTGCGAACTACTTTCCCATGATCTTTTGCAGGTATCCATTTTTTGGTTTTTGACAAGGCGTCTAATGCTGCTTCTCCTACGCCATAGCCAGGATCTTTGACCAATTTAATCTCATTCAAACTTCCGTCCTTTTCCACAATAAACTGAAGGATAACACGGATTGATTTTCCTTCAAATTTAGGTGTATTAAAATTGGTAATAAAATCTTGGTTAAAAACCTGCATCCCTCCTGGATAGTTGGCAGGCTCTGTAACAGAAATGTGGACTTCATTAGGGTCTTCTTTTTGAGTTGATTTGGATACAATGGGGTCTCGGTTTGTTTTGTCTTGCGCAAAAACGGTAGTAAGACCTAAGAAGCTAAAGAAGGTCAATGTAGCAAACACAGCAAAGGTGTTTTGTAGGGGATTGTTGTTTTTTGTAAGCATAGTAAAACGTTTTTTGGTTAAATTAAAATTGAATGAACTACTGAGCGGTTGTTCATTGTGTAAATAGGTTTGGGTTAATAGTAGCTGTAGGTATTCTTGTGTTTCTTGTTTGGAAGCATTAAGCGTGTCATCGGCTAAAAATTCATGATTCAACGCCATCTGTTGTTGGTACCAGTATAATAGAGGTTGAAACCAAAAGATTATTTTCAGCCCTTCAATCAATAAAATATCAAAAGAGTGCTGTTGTTTCACGTGATTGTATTCGTGTAAAATGATTTTATTGGTCCAATCAATGGGAATATGAAGTGGCAGGTAGATGGTTTGTCTAAATGTAAATGCAGCATCGAGATGCTGAACGAACACAAATTTTTGCCCCTTGTCAACAATTAGAGTCCCCTGTTGAGCTAAACGACTAAAACGTCGAAGCGAAAGGAGAAAACGTGCGAACATAATGAACACACCTAGTCCATAAATGCTCCAAAGAAACGTAGATAAGGTCCATATCGATGAGGCAGACGAAGCAGACTCGATTTGCGGTGCAATAATTACTTCATTTAATTCCTGTAATTTAGTATTTGTCGTGGTCAATATACTAGTTGAAGGTATTTTGATTAAAGGCAAAATAAAAATGAAGACAAGAGCAAAAAGCAAGTAATATCTTTTGAATACATGGATCTTCGTCGATTCTAAGAAGAGCTTGTATAGTCCAATAGATAACAGCAATAAGAGTGTGGTTTGGATGAGGTATAGCAGCATAGTTTATTTTTTTAGTTGATCTTCTACAATCTTTTTCAACGCTTCTAATTCTTTTTTACTCATCTTACTTTTTTGGGTGAAGAAAGAAGCAAATGAGAAAGCAGAATTATTGAAGTGTTGTTCGACCATGGTGTTCAGATGTGTTTCGAAATAATCTTCTTTTTTAATCAAGGGAGTATACGCTCTTGAGTTTCCAAACATTTCATAGGTAATGAAACCTTTTTCTGTCAGTCGTTTAAGCAACGTTGCTAAGGTCGTTTGTGCCGGTTTTGGATCGGGGTATTTATCTAACAATTCTTTGGAAAAAGCTGTTTCTAAATCCCAGATATACTGCATTAATTGTTCTTCAGTTTGAGGTAGTTTTATCATCGTTGTAATTTTGTTTCGTGTTTTAATTGCCCAAATTCATAATGTCTAACATGCGTCAAATGTTCTTTAGTATCATAAATAAACCAAGAGCCAAAGTAAAAATAATGCAAGCTAGAAGCTGTAGATACTAGTTTCGTTTGTCCTCTTTCGGCTATTTTGCCATTGGGATGGTAATAGGTCGTATAAGCAATGGAATCTTTAAACTGTTGTTTCTTGTATAATTTTCCATTGTAACGATAACGCCAGACTCCTTTTTGAAATCCCTTGTTGTCATAACGCCCTCGTACGACTTCGTTATCTTTGTCTTCTATTTTAGTTCTATAGACCCAACGTCCTACTTTTTCACCATTGACCTTTTGATTGATGGCGCAGCTTTGTAAAAACAGTAAAACTAAAAGTAAGACAATTGCTTTCATTTCTATTTATGTAGATGTTGTTCTACAAATATAGAATAAGTATTTTAAAAACCAAATGTTATTTTTAAAAACAGAAAAAAAATCTAGTATATTTACTAGCTCAATGCCTTTATATTGAACCATCTATGCGATTTATACTATGATTTATGAGATATTAGCGGCTGGAAATACAAGCTTAGCAAGTAGAAAAAAAATGGTGGAAATGATAGGAAAACAACCAAATTTAATTTCCACTTTAGTTGCATTTACATTTGATGCTACCTGTAAAGTAAATGTACTGGCTAGTATTGTTTTGGATGATTTAGTCCAAGAGAATCCCTTGCTATTAGATGATGATATTGAACGCTTTATTCTTCAACTGTCATCAGTCAAAGATGAAAGTGTCAAGCGACTAACGAGTAAAATGACAATTGTATTGGTTGAGAAACGCCAAAGTTTGCTCAATGCAACCTTAGAGGAAGCGATCCTCGATCAGTGTTTGATTTGGCTAACTTCAGAAACCAAAGTAGCTACAGAAGCCAATGCGATGCATATCATCATGCGATTGGCTGCAAAGTTTCCAGAACAAGCGAAGTTAATTGCCGAATTAATTGAAGTTAGATTTGCTGCCAAAACACCTGCTTACCAAAGTAAGGCCCGAAAACTACTGAAGAAAGTTAGTGCATTGAAATAAAAAATGCGAGTGTATGACTCGCATTTAGCTATTATCCGTGAATATGTTCTTTTGTTCCGTAGCTCTGAATTAAGTTTCCTTCAAATTCCAACCATTCTTTCCAGCGTTGATCTACATCTACGCGTTCCGTGTATTTGCGGGCGAATTTTAAGAAGGTTGTATAGTGATTGGCTTCAGAAACCATTAAATCATAGTAAAACGTTGCTAATTCTTCGTCTTTTATATTTTGAGATAAAACGCGAAAACGCTCACAACTTCTAGCCTCAATCATAGCAGCAAAGAGCAAACGATCAATGAAAGCGTCATTTCGACTTCCATCTTTTTTGCAGAATTTAACCAACTGATTGACATAGTCATCTTTGCGTTCGCGCCCTAAAGTATAGCCTCTTTCTTTGATGATTTCATGTACCATCTTGAAATGCTCCATTTCTTCAATAGCAATTGCTGTCAATTCGGTTACTAAATCTTCGTGTTCTGAATTGTACGTAATCAACGTAATGGCATTGGTTGCGGCTTTTTGTTCGCACCAGCAATGATCCGTCAAGATTTCCTCAAGATTTGATTCTGCAATATTTGCCCATCTTGGATCGGTTAAAAGTTTAAGTCCTAACATAGTTCCTTTTCGTTTGTAGCAAAAATACTAAATATAATAGAGATTAAAAATTAAGGAGTGATACTGCTTTAGAAGCTGTACTTTTGTAAGATGGAGCATTCGTTAAAAGGAAAGAAAATATTGATCATTGGGCAAGTTTGGCCTGAATCTCGTTCATCTGCAGCAGGTAAACGCATGTTGCAGCTATTGGATGTTTTTCAAGGATGGGAGATGCAGATTTACTTTGGATCTACGGCACAGAAAACACCGTATAGCGATGATTTAATCCCTTATGCTGTGAAAGAAGTTGAGGTTTTCCTCAATGATGAGCGCACCGACCAGTTATTAGCGGATTTGCAGCCCGATTGGGTGATGTATGACCGTTTTATGATTGAAGAACAATTCGGATGGCGTATCAGCGCGCAATGCCCTAATGCGTTAACCCTACTCGATACAGAAGATCTACACTTTTTGCGTTATGCGCGTCAAGAGTTATGCAAAAAAGAAGAAGGTCATTTGGAAGACTACTTGTATAGCGAACGAACGAAACGAGAGCTCGCGAGTATCATGCGATGTGATTTGACGCTGTTGATTTCTAGTTTCGAATTTCATCTGTTGACTGAAACTTTTCGACTACCCGCGGAAGGCCTCTTTGTGTTGCCTTTTTTAGAAGAAGAAATAACAACAGAACAACAACAGAACTGGTTGACCTTTGAAGAGAAAGAAGATTTTGTCTTTATTGGAAACTTTATACACGAGCCCAATTGGCAAACGGTGTTGCAATTAAAGACCGTCATTTGGCCTGTGTTGCGCAAGCGATTGCCTAAAGCAAAATTGCATATTTATGGAGCCTATCCCTCGGCTAAAGTGTTACAGTTACACAAGGAACAAGAAAATTTCTTTATCCACGGTAGAGCGGAAGATGCTTTGGAAGTAATTGCAAAGGCCCGAGTGCTATTGGCACCTATTCCTTTTGGTGCTGGAATTAAAGGGAAGTTTATTGATGCCATGCGTGTGGGAACCCCCAATGTAACTACTAGGGTTGGTATAGAAGCTATGGCAACTCCTGAAGAGTGGAGTGGATGTTGTGCAGATGAAGTGGAGGAATTTGTTTCAAAAGCAGTAGAACTTTATGAAGATGAAGCCCTTTGGAAAGTTAAACAACAAAAAGGCGTAGACATCATTCAAAAGTATTATAGTAAAACACATTTTACAGCTGCATGTAAAGCGAAAGTAATTGATATGGATACGACATTGAAACAGTATCGCAAGACCCATTTTTTAAAAGAAGTATTCAAACACCACAGTGCACAAAGTACAAAGTACATGGCCCTTTGGATTGAAGAGAAAAATAAACATAAAAAAAGCGAGTAAAAATCTTTACTCGCTTTTTTTATTATTTTACTAATTCCATATAGTATTTATAGAACAATGGAATAGTTTCAATTCCTTTTAGGTAGTTGAATACACCAAAGTGCTCATTAGGAGAGTGGATCGCATCAGAGTCCAATCCGAATCCCATCATAATTGATTTAGATCCTAATTCTTCCTCAAATAAAGCAACAATTGGAATACTTCCTCCTGAACGTACTGGAATTGGCGTTACACCAAATGTATCTTCATACGCTTTTGCAGCCGCTTGATATCCAATAGAGTCGATAGGCGTTACATAACCTTGCCCACCATGATGAGGTTTTACTTCTACTTTCACACCTGCAGGCGCAATGCTTTCAAAGTGCTTCTTGAATAGCGCTGTAATTTCTTCCCAATCTTGGTTTGGAACTAAACGCATCGAGATTTTTGCGAATGCTTTACTAGCGATAACAGTCTTCGCTCCTTCACCAGTATAACCTCCCCAAATTCCATTTACGTCTAATGTTGGACGAATAGAGTTGCGTTCGTTTGTTGTATATCCTGTTTCTCCGTATACTTCATCAATATCCAATGCTTTTTTGTAATCATCTAAAGAGAATGGGCGTTTTGCCATTTCATCTCTTTCTTCACGAGAAAGCTCTTCTACTTTATCGTAGAATCCTGGAATAGTGATATGATTGTTTTCATCATGTAAGGAAGCAATCATCTTCGTTAATACGTTGATTGGGTTAGCAACCGCTCCACCATATAATCCAGAGTGTAAATCTCGGTTCGGTCCAGTTACTTCAACTTCAACATAGCTTAATCCTCTCAATCCTGTTGTAATAGAAGGCTGTTGATTAGAAATCATTCCAGTATCAGAAATCAGAATTACGTCATTTTTCAATTTATCGTGGTTTCTTTTTACGAACCA
The DNA here is from genome assembly GCF_052691955.1 of Myroides sp. TSA_177.3. Taxonomy (NCBI): domain Bacteria; kingdom Pseudomonadati; phylum Bacteroidota; class Flavobacteriia; order Flavobacteriales; family Flavobacteriaceae; genus Myroides; species Myroides sp. TSA_177.3. Next base: position 41,345 of record NZ_JBQZGD010000003.1, on the reverse strand, counting down.
TCCTAAACTTACTGATCCAACTTCTTCTTCTCCTTCAATCATGAATTTCACGTTACAAGGTAAAGTATTTGTTGCAATCATATATTCAACCGCTTTCACGTGCATGAACATTTGTCCTTTGTCATCACAAGCTCCACGAGCGAAGATAGCTCCTTCTGGGTGAATTGGTGTTGTTTTAATTACAGGCTCAAACGGTGGAGAAGTCCAAAGTTCAATTGGATCTGCTGGTTGTACGTCATAATGACCATAAACCAATACCGTTGGAAGAGCAGGATCGATGATTTTTTCTCCATATACGATAGGATATCCTGGAGTTTCGCACAATTCTACATTGTCGCAACCTGCTTTTATTAAATTTTCTTTTACTGCTTCAGCCGTGTTTATTACGTCTTGAGAGTACGCACTATCTGCACTGATAGAAGGTTTTTTAAGTAGTTCAATTAGCTCATCTAGAAGACGTTGCTTGTTTTCTTGAACAAATTGTTTTGAATCTTTCATAGTATGTATCGATACAGTTATATTATTCCTTACAAACATAAGAATAAAAAAAAATTATTTTTTTCTTGCGCATTAAAAAACAGGTTGTATATTTGCAACGTCTTAAAAGAACAACAGTACACAAGTGTACGGCAGTTCTAAGCCACCTGCGGGTGTGGTGAAATTGGTAGACACGCCAGACTTAGGATCTGGTGCCGCAAGGTGTGTAGGTTCGAGTCCTATCACCCGCACTAAAGCCTCTTCGAAAGAAGAGGCTTTTTTTATGCTTTATGGTGAACAGTTTGCAGTTTACAAAATCAGGTACAAGAGATATAAATGGCTATCTTTTTACCTTCTCGTTTTTGGTTTGTATGTTATCTTGAAAAATAAAAAATCTCTTTCACTTTTGTCATCCTGACGAAGGAGGGAGAAGGGTAGCACTATGAATCCTGAAAAGGGGAATAAGTTTCTGTTCAAAAATGTACACGAATTTCGTGGTGCAAATGTTAGAATATATTTTAGAAATAATAATGGGATTGATATTTTAAGTTATTCTAATAAACGTAAGCAACAAACAGTAATTAATCAACTAAAAAGAATTTATGGAACATAAAGTGAAGTATAAAATTATTTTCATCAGTCCCTTTAGTTTAGTAAATAAAGTGGATGATAATTGTGATGTTAATATTGTACTGGAGACAGGAGAAATATATTTTGGCTTACTAATGACTGTAAAAAACGTCACGACATTAGCTTCGAAACGCGATTATGACGGATATATCGATATGGTGGATACAATCGTTATTGCAAATATGGAAAAAACAACGATTAAAAAGGCTATGAATCACATAATCAACGAGGGAAGACTGGATGAAGTTTTTACAAAAATAGGAACTTTGAAGACGGAGGATTTTGATTATTCGTTTGAAGAAATTAACGATTTTCAGACCTGGTGGAACGATATCTAAATTTGTGTTGTTAACTTTTAAGCAACTATATAAAAAATGGTTTGATTCCAAATAACGATTTTTAATAACCAATACAAGCAGTAGAGCTGATTCTACTTCTTTTTTATTATAAAGTATTTACTATTCAACTTACATTTGATCTGCGGGTGCTTCCAACTTTGTAGAAGAATAATCATGAGGTTAACAGCCTCTGAAGCTAAAGCAACAGGCTTTACTCATAAATTAAAAATGAAAGGCGCAAAGTCAGAGGATCTTAGAATTTATGGTAATGCGAATGGGCATATTTTTTTCGAGAAAGCTATGGGACATAAAAAAAATAAATGACACAATGAATACAAAGAACGCATTATATTTTAAAGATGAATCAGAGATGCAGATTCTCTTTCATAAGGCTAGATTAGCTGGAGATAAGTGGATGAGAAATTCTGAAAATAGAATAAAGTTAACTAAAGAAATAGCTGCAGTTTATTTAGAAGAAATTCATTTTAAGAATGATAGAATAACCTTAGTTTGGACAAAAACAAAATTTGACAGCTATATGATAAATGTAAAAATTATTTTTTTAAGTAAGAATAAGGTTGAATTGGGTGAATTTGTGTATTCTGAAGATATGGTAGGTAATCATATTGATGATAATTTTTATTTCTATCATATTTATGAATAAGGAAATAATTAGTATTTAATAAAAGAATATAAGAAGTAAGTAATGGAGAAAAAAGGACTGTCTTTTTTACACAGTGAAGAAGATGCTTTAAAATATTATGCAAGAGCACAAAAGGGATTTAATCATTTAATTAGTATTCCTGATAATAAAGAAAACCTAGAAGATGAACTTAAAGAACTTTTAGATGTTTCTTTTCAAGATATTACGATGCAAAATAAGGAAATTCATGTTTTTTGGTTTCATGAGAACATCATAGATTATATCATTGAAATATTTCTTACTCTTTTAGGAAAGAAAGGTGAGAAAATAGGCGAATATGTCTATGTTTTAGATGCAGAAGGTAATGTTATTGATGATAGGTGGACTTTTGATATTTAGTTTTTTTGAGAATCACTTTTGAGACTTGTATTGATACAACATGTTGAATTAATAAAAGTAGTAGAAAGCAATCTTTTACTACTTTTTTTGTTGTTAGGGATTTCTTAATTAAACTAAATGTAATAGAATAGTGCTTTGATTTTCATTCTGTAGAAGACATGGAAGGGAATCAGATTGATAGTAAAATCTATTTTTTAAGATTTTTGATTAAAATGATATATAAGAATTGAATATGAAGACAAAGAAATTGTATGATATGTCAAGTGCACAGGAGATGAATAGGCTTTATGTTGAAGCACAGGAAGGATTCAAATATATGATAAGTGTTCCTGACAATAAATCGATTGAAGATGAATTAAGAGAAGATTTTGGAATTTGCTTTAACGATATTATAATAAAAAATAATCAAATTACTATTTTTTGGTTTCATGAGAATACAACTGATTATACGATAGAAGTATTTCTTATACTTCTAGGAAAAGAAGGAGAAGAAATAGGTGAATATGTTTATGTAATAGATCATGAAGGTAATGGTGTTGATGATAGATGGTCATTCAAATAACGAAACATAATAATGTCGATTGAAGACTGTCAGCTCAAAAATTGCCTTATTTCAATTATTATAATTTTACATATCAAGAGGTACTCTCTAAATTTGTACCAAATAATTTACCTAAACAGTAGTAAGATGTATTCCATAAAAAGAGCTTTTGTGATACTCGGTTTTTTGTGTTTTTCTTGTGGAAATACAGTTAAACTAAAACAAGAAGATGTTGTAAAATATGAGTGGTTAAAACCATTTGTGATCGGAGTTGAAGCTAATTTTGAAGGAACGCATGATATTGATAATGGTTCTTTAAAATTCACATATAAAGTCAAAGACACCAAATACCTAATTTCTAAATTAGATGAAATTTCGATGGTAGAGAAATGGAGCGTCAATCAACTTAACGATACAATGAGGGTTTATACAAAGGATATTTTGATGTACGGAGAGGTATCTAAAAAGACAAATATCACTGTTATTTATTATGATAGTAAAAGTAAGGTGTCTTTTGATGTCAATTAGTTTGGTTTTTTATGATGATTATGGTGGAAATCAGAAGAAGGAGCGATGAATTTAGGAATACAACAAAATATACATATGTTTAATCCTTGGATAAATAGTTTTAAAGCAATTAAGTAATGTTTGATTTTTGGAAATTTTATAAAGGTCTATTAGATAGAACCGATTATTTTGATAATTATTGGGAGCAGTTTCCTAGTGGTCAACATTTACGATTTAAAGAAGAGACATTTTCTTTACTTAAAGAAAATGTTGCAAATAAAAATGAAAAAGGATTAGCTGCTACCCTAGCTATTATTTATAATGATGGAGCTGATAGTGATTATACCGATATTTTACTACATCTTTTAGATGAGAAATGGCATATTTATGAAGAGGATATTGTAAGTATCCTTGAATTAATTAAAGATGCTAAGAGTGTAGATAAATTGTACGAAGTTGCTATTAATATTCCTGATTATGATGAGATGAGGGCTTTGGCGAAAAAATGCATGTGGGCTTTAAGTGCAATCAATACACCAGAAGCAATACAAAAATTGGAGTTATTACAAAGTTATGACGATTCTATAATAAAAGAAAATGCAACCTTTCAACTTGAGCAGGTTCTTAAAAGGAATTAACGCGTAAGGCAATATTTTCAAGTAAAGAATAAAGTTGCTCTTGAGGTAACAAATCTTTTAGATGGGCATCACAGAATCCAAGCTGTTATTAATGTGAATAAATCTTCAGAAGTTGTAAAACTTAATACTCAAAAAGGAATGCAAAAATTTGGAGATTTAATAGATCCAATACATCAAGGTTTATTTTAATATTAAAAATAATTTAAAGGTGAATATTAAACAAAGTATCATTGATTTTAGAAAATTTATTCTTGATTTTGAGGATACGCTTAGAAGTGAGTATGGATTAGTTGAAGAAGATATGTATCAAGAGATTCATAAACTATTTTCAAAATCGAAGGGTAGCATCAACTATAAGCGGGGTAATATAAAGGGATATTACTATCAATACCATGGAGCAGGATGTTTTGTAGAGAAAGAAGGTGTAAAATGCGATTTTGATTATGTTCGGTTTACAGAAGATTTAACCTACTGTATTGATTCATTTAAACTAAAAGATTTTATAGATAGCTATTATCATCTTGTTAGTGATGAAAAGGAATTAAATGAACAATTAGTAGCATTAGCAAAAGAAGGTTTTATCGAACAATTGATTGAAGATGGGAAGGTGTATAATTCGTTTTTGATAAAAAGGTATAAATAAGAATCCGCTAGGTAGCATCCTTAATTCTGCCTAGCAATTTATAATTGTAAATAAAAGCAGTAGAGTTGATTCTATTGCTTTTTTATTATCAGGTATTTCCTATTCAACTTACATTTGATGTGTGGGTACTTCTAACTTTGTAGAAGATTAATCATGAGGTGATACATGTACACTAGCAGCGTTTAAAAAGAGTTTCAGCTTTATGAAAAGCACTATATTTGGAATAATAAATAGTTTGTTGTCCGCTGGTTTTCTTAAATACGGAGGTAGTTTAGGAGATAATACCGCTGTAATGGTTTCTTTTTCTACGGTTAGTGGAGTAGGAGTAGCTGTACTAACAGGAGATAATTTCTGGGAAGGAGCTGCAACTGCTTTTTACGTGAGTATGTTGAATCATGGGGTGCATAAAATGACAACAGAGGATAATGTTAGAATTAATACCAAAGATAAAACAGTCGAAGTTGAAAGAATGAAGGATGATTATGATAAAATTTTTGTAGATGGTAAAGAAGTTCTGGCAACCCCCAAAGGAGAATTAGGACAAGTATTAAGGGATAATGGATTTAAAATAAATATGGTTGGCCCACAGGGGGTTGGAATGGGATTAACTGATTTTGTGTTGGATGCATTTAATGTAATTACGGGAGCATATGAACTGAAAATGGGAGTTAAAGTATTATTAAAAAAGGATTTACTATTGAAAGTTTTTGGAAGGGATACCTCGAGAGGAACGCTACAATCATCTGTATATTATAAATCGATTTTAGGAGCTAAAGAGATAAATTTATTTGGTGGTCGCATAAAAAGACTCCCTTATCTTTCAGTTTATGGTGTTGGTAGAACACATTATTGGTCCTCTTTTATGGGAAGAAATACTTTGATTTTTGGTGGTTCGAGAACTGCTGCAGGTACTGGAGGATTAATGAGTAATTAAATGGTTATGGAATTAATGGAAACTAAAGTTATTGATTTTTTTAATAAGTGGGATTTGTGTGATAAGTTGAATGTGTTAGATAAGGTTATTAACACGATAGAATTAGACCGAGAAGATGCTATAATGATTTTTGAGGATTTTTTAGTTGAATTTGACATAGAGGAATCTAGCTGTTTTGATGTTGATATCGATAAGTATTTCTATAAATTAGCTTTTTTGGATGCTTTGTTTTTAGGTTTTTTTCCAAAAAGAATTGAAAAGAAATACGCTCAAAAAACACCTATTACAGTTGGACATATGATTGAAGTCGCTAAACGAAAAGCGTGGTTTGACCCCCAATAACGATTTATAATAACCAATAAAAGCAGTAGAGTTAATTCGACTGCTTTTTTATTATCAGGTATTTCCTATTCAACTTACATTTACTATGTGGGTACTTTCAACTTTGTATAAGATTAATTATGAGGTGATACATGTGCACTAGCAGCGTTTAAAAAGAGTTACAGCTTTGTGAAAAGCATTATATTTGGAATAATAAATAGTGCAAGTTTTTTTAAATACGGCGATAGTTTAAAAGATAATACCGCTGCAATGGTTTCTTTTTCTACGGTTAGTGGAGGAGGAGTAGCTGTCCTAACAGGAGGTAATTTTTGGCAAGGAGCCGCAACTGCCTTTTATGTGAGTATGTTGAATCATACAGCGCATAATGCCAATTCAAAGAAAGGCGATAAAGAGTCAACGGCGAATGTTTATATCGAAACAGATGGAGTCGGACATGTGGAAGTGGATGGTGTAGTTTATTCATATGGTAGATACAATGGTAGCTATTCTCCTGTATCATGTAGTTTGAGGCCATACGGAGATGGTGTTTTGCTGCGTTTAGAAGGTGAAAATGCACTTAATTTTGTGGCTGAAAAAACTTCTAAATACCCAACATCTAGGTTTGCTGTTGAAGTAAATGGATCTAAAGTCAAAGCTTATTACGATAGAATGTATAACTCAGGACAAAAAATAAGTGGAAAATCAGGATATATGTCTTTCGCTAGAGTTGTTGATACCTATAGTTTAATAGAACCTGGAGGAAATAATTGTACAACGATAGCCTATAAGGGATTAAATAAAGGTGGAGCTAGTATTAATGCTGCTCAGACACCTGCAGGAATGTTATATGATTTTCAAAAATTACAGAGTATTAAAAATGGTTATAATCCAAGTTTTCTAGGACCAAAATTATAGAAACTATGAAAATAAAAATGAAGAAAATGTTGATAATATTATTGTTTGTTTTATGTTTTGTTGCGAGTTTCGCTTATTTTAATTTGGGAGTATCCGAAAAATATGAAACACAATTGGAGGGGTTAAACCCTAATCAAGAAGAAATGCTGATTTCAATTAAAAAAAAGAAGGATATTGATAGAAGTAAAAAGATTGCGCTTATTGTAATTTTTCTTTCTTCGATAGGGATTTATGGTATATCGATTATAAAAACTAAAAAGGAAGAGAAGTTTTAACAGTTTTATAGTGTGGGTAATTTAATTGCCCATACTTAAAATGTTCGTTTTTCAAAAAGAGCCAGTAATTCCGGGCCACAAGATTATTATTCTAATCAAATTAGTGCCTATTAGTATCAAATGCATTAATCAGGTAATTGGTGTTTAGTTAGTTGTTTTATTTTAAAAGGTTTTTGGGTATATATTGTAAAGCTGTTTATAATCTTTCGCAGAGAGTTTATGTTACATACACTTTGAGAAATAGCGTAGGCCAAGTTTATGCGGTAGAGCAAGTGGATTTGGAAGCCCTTATGTTGTAATGATGGGAAGATATGCTTTTCCTTATATGCGTGCCTTTGGATATGGAAGTCCAACACTTGACTTTGCAAGGCAAGTTTATCCAATAGGGTACTATGCCATAAGAGGTAGATAGCAGCAATTGATTGATTATTTTGGAGGGATAGGCAGTCCAAATGTAGGGAATTCAATAAACGCTATTTGGAAGTACAACCCTAACCGTGGTTTATATATGTCTGCTTCTAACTCATTGTTTGGTCATTTAAAATAAATAGAATAGAAAATTTAGAATTATTAAAAAATAAAGACTTTACTCCTAGATTACACAAGTAAATAATTGAAAGAGGGGGATCCCAAAAGACCTCCCTCTTTTTTCTTTCTATGATATTCCCTATTCAACTTACATTTGATGTATGGGCACTTCTAACTTTGTTGAAGATTAATCATAAGGTGATACATGTACACTAGCAACGTTTAAAAAGAGTTACAGCTTTGTGAAAAGCATTATATTTGGAATAATAAATAGTGCAAGGTTTTTTAAATACGGCGATAGTTTAAAAGATAATACCGCTGCAATGGTTTCTTTTTCTACGGTTAGTAGAGGAGGAGTAGCTGTACTAACAGGAGGTAATTTTTGGGGCCTACTTGCATAAGATGTGTGAATGACACTTTATAATACACAAATAACATAATTAATGGAAAATAGAAATTATCGTATTGTATTAGATTATATCTGTGAAGAACTTAATTATGATAAAAGTAAATTAACAGTTAATACTTCACTGTCTGATTTAGGATTAGATGGGGATGATGTCCTAGCGTTTTTAGTAAAGTTCTTCAAAGAATTTAAAATAGAGTATGAAGGAACAAATTACAGAGATTTTATTCCTGAGGAGAGCGGTTTTTTTGTACATACTATTTTAAGTGTCTTTGCTAAAAGAAAAAGAGAAGATGAAATTTTTGTAAGAGATTTGATACTATCATTGGATAAAAAACAATGGAATAAAAAAAGGGAGTATTAAATGAAGCAGATGAAAAAATATTATTTTGGTCTTAATGTTGAAAATGGAAATAAAACAAAGTATCATTGATTTTAGAAAATTTATTCTTGATTTTGAGGATACATTAAGAAAAGAGTTAGGATTGGTTGAAGAAGATGTATACCAAGAAATTCATAAACTATTTTCAAAATCGAAGGGTAGTATTAATTATAAACGGGGTAAGATAAAGGGATACTACTATCAGTACCATGGAGCAGGATGTTTTGTAGAGAAAGATGGTGTAAAATGTGATTTTAATTATTCTCGTTTCATAGAGGATTTAACTTATCAAATAACTGCTATGAAGTTGAAAGATTTTGTGGATAGCTATTATCATCTTGTTAGTGATGAAAAGGAATTAAATGACCAATTAGTAGCATTAGCAAAAGAAGGTTTTGTCGGACAAGTGATTGAAGATGGTAGGGTGTATAATTCGTTTTTGATAAAAAGATATAAATAAGAATCCGCTAGGTAGCATCTCTAAATCCTGCCTAACGATTTATAATTGTAAAAAAAAGCAGTAGCGTTGATTCTACTGCTTTTTTAGTAGCAGGTATTTCCGATTCAACATAGAAGGAACGATTTTTTGTATCCCCTTTTTTATGTGTCTTTCTTAGAAAGGCAAAAAGAAGAGAATATTTTTATCAGAGATTTGATCTGATCATTGAATAAAGATAATCAGCAGAAAAACGGTAAATAGTTCACCCTAAACTATCAACCAAAATCCCTACCTTTGTTGCATGAATCAAGCAGATATCCTTAAAAAATTGGAGATTGCAGCTCTAAATGAGATGCAGCTTCAAACCCTTCAAACCGCGCAAACAAAAAATAACATTGTTTTATTATCTCCGACAGGATCTGGTAAAACATTGGCTTTTCTGTTGCCTATCGTTCAACGATTAAATCCTGCAGTAAAAGGCGTACAAGCCGTTATTCTCGTGCCAACACGTGAACTTGCACTTCAGATTGAAACGGTGTTTAAGAAGATGGGAACTGCTTTTAAAATCAATGCGTGTTATGGGGGACACTCCACGCGTACAGAATTAAATAACCTAGCTTCTCCACCTGCTGTTTTAGTCGGAACACCAGGACGTGTGGCTTTTCATATTGAAGAAAATTCTTTTGATACAGCCAATGTACATAGCTATGTGATTGATGAATTCGACAAAGCATTAGAAATGGGATTTCAAGATGATATGGATTACATTATTAATTCTTTCGATCAGCTTGAATTTCGCATGTTGACTTCAGCTACGGCATTGAAAAAAATACCAGAATTTACTGGAATTGACAATCCTAAAAACCTCAAGTTCTTACAGACGGAAGAAATCAAACCCAAGTTGACATTTAGTAAAGTTGTTTGTCCAGCAGAAGAAAAATTAGAAGCTGTCATCCAATTGATAGGAAAAATTGGAAAGGATACCATTTTGGTGTTTTGTAATCACCGAGAGGCAGTAGCGAGAATCAGTGAAACCTTGACTAAAAAAGGAGTGGCTAATGGTGCTTTTCACGGAGGATTGCTACAAGAGGATCGAGAGCGTGCATTGATGAAGTTTCGCAATAGAAGTTGTCATATTCTAATCTCGACGGATTTAGCTGCTAGAGGCTTGGATATACCTGAAATTGGACATGTTATTCACTATCAGATTCCAGAGAAGGAAGATGCGTTTATTCATCGAAATGGACGAACTGCGCGTATGAAAGCAACGGGGAAAGCCTATGTGATGGTTACCAATGAAGAAGAGTATAGCTTTCTTGATCCAGAGATGCCTATTGAGCAGCTGAAAGGTGAATATAAGATCGACAATACCACAGATTTTAAAACGATTTACATCAGTGCTGGAAAAAAGGACAAAGTCAATAAAGTGGATATCGTTGGGTATTTAATTAAAATAGGAGGCCTTCAAAAGGAGGATATCGGATTAATTGACGTACGCGATACACAAGCTTTTGTGGCAGTGCGTACCGCTAAAATTAAACCACTATTGCGTACACTAGAAAATACCCGATTAAAGAATAAAAAAGTTAAGATTGCTGTAGCTAAGGATTAAGTTTATTCTTAGCTGTATCTAATTGTTTTGTTGGTATACACATGCTTACCTTTATTTCTCTCTGTGATATTTTGCATCAGCAGCTTTAAATTGTAGCTTCATCGTTGGAGTAGCTGGTGAACCAAAAGTAGAAACGAGGTAAATGCTCAGTGCACTCAATATAAATCCTGGGATAATTTCATATAATGGTTCATGATAACCAAAAATAACACCGCCTAAAACTTGTTCTTGAAAAAGGGGCCAAAAGATTACGGTTAGCCCTCCAACGATGATTCCGGTTAAGGCAGCTGTTCCCGTTGTTTTGGAAGAGAATAGCGCAAAGAGAATCAACGGTCCAAAGGCTGCACCAAAACCAGCCCAAGCACGTGATACCAAGCCTAAAATGCTGTTGTTTTCATCTAAGGCAATATACAAGGCAAGACAGGAAATGAGTAAAACGGCTAAGCGACTCATCCAGACTAATTCCCGTTGATGCGCATTGCGTCGAAAATACGAACGATAAAAATCTTGCGTTAATGTACTTGATGCCATGAGCAGTTGAGCACTTAATGTACTCATGACAGCAGCAAGTATAGCAGATAGTAAAATTCCAACTACCCAAGGATTAAAGAGGTAGTGAATTAATTCAATAAAAATCATTTCGTTATTTTTGTGTACAGCAGTTGCTTGATTGGGATGGGCTTGAAAATAGCTGATACCCAAATAACCAATAGCAACAGCACCAAATAGACACAACAACATCCAAGTCATACCGATACGGCGTGCATTGCGCATCGTCTTTGCACTGTCTGCAGCCATAAATCGAGCTAGGATATGGGGTTGACCAAAATAGCCTAAACCCCAAGCAGCAGCACTTACAATAGTGATGAAATTGACGTTGTGGATGAGGTTCGCATAGGCGATTTGATGCGTTTGAATAGCCAATTCCATCTGTTCTTGTATCTCAGACCAACCCCCAAGTGAAACAACAATCATGACAGGGGTTAGAATTAAAGCAAATAACATTAAAGACGCTTGTAGGGTATCACTCCAACTTACAGCCAAGAAACCACCAATAAATGTATAGATAATGGTAGCTAATGCACTAAGCAGTAAAGCTTGGAGGTAAGGAAGGTGAAAGATTGTGGTGAATAGTTGCGCCCCTGCAACCATACCAGATGCACAGTATAAAGTAAAGAACAGAAGAATAGCGAGTGCAGCGATGGTTTTAACCCATTGACCTGTTGTACCAAATCGATACAAGAAAAAATCAGGTAAAGTCAAAGCATTGTGATTGTATTCGGTATGTACGCGTAATCGACCTGCTACAAGACGCCAATTGAAATAAGCTCCAATCAGTAAACCTATCGCAATCCAACTTTGTGCTAATCCCGATTTAAAAATACTACCTGGTAATCCCATTAACAACCATCCCGACATATCTGATGCTCCTGCTGATAAAGCGGTTACCAATGGACCTAAACGACGTCCACCAAGAATGTAATCTGAAAAGTTTTTAGTTCTCAAATAGGCGATGATTCCGATACTTAAAATAAGCAACAGATAGAGGGAAAAGGTCAATAAGGTTGGGTCGAGCTGCATTTTTATTTTTAAAACTAAATAAAAAAAATCGCAATACCTTGACGATGTGTGATATAAGTAAGTATTTGAGGGTAGATGTTTTAATTGTATAAGAATAGTGGAAGCAATTAAAACGAAAACGAATAGAATAAAAAAAATCAGGTTCTCAAAGAAAGAGAACCTGATTACAATCAAAAAAAACTAATTAGGGGGGCTATGCGTGTAACAACGCTATTTTGCTGTTGTTTAATTCTTCGAGAATCTTCGATTGATGATTCGTAAAATAAACAGTATCATCTGCGAATAGAGCTTCATAATAGGTAATACCAGCTAGTAAATTCGCTCTGGTTTTCTCTATTTTTTTCATTTTTAAAGGTGTCGATTCCAGTTCTAATTGGCTTTTCTCCTGTTTAAAATGATCCATATACATGCGCAATTCCTTTAAAAAGAAATGTGGACGGTTATCATCTGCTATAATATTGGTTCGCCCATAAATATGTTGCATCATATTTTTGAGAGATACTTCCTTAGTGAAATAGGCAATATTAGGTCCTGGACAAATAACAACGCCTTGGGCTTCTCCTTTGATTTGCAAGTCATTTTCTAAAAAAGACGCATTGGCTAATCCAATACACAAGCATGCTTTTTCAGTAATGGCATTGATTTTTTGTTGATAAGCGGCTGCTGTTAGTGTTTCCTTTTGACTTTTTAAAGCCGCGAGCTCGATGGTTTGATACTTGCGTGATGCTGTACAAATTCCTTCGTTATCATGCGTTTTATCTAAAGCTAAATACTTGCGTGGGCATGAACTTCCTGCTTTATCTTTGGCGATGCGCTGTGCTTTGTGAAATTCATTTGTTGTTCCTTTGATGTTGTTAAAGGGAATACCCAAAGGAGAAATATGACTTAAATACAAATCTTCTTCTTTAGCATTGGCCAAAAGTTGACGCGTGGCAACATCCACAGAAGTAGCTTCGGGAACTAAGAGGAATGGAGATCCCCATCCCACAGAATCTACTTGGTAATAATCAAGTAAAAATTGATGTTCAGCCGCCGTTCCAACTCCTCCTTGAGCTGTAATTTTTAATTCCAAAGGCAATGCCGGCACAAAGCGTTCTTTCTGTGCTAAAGCCTTACACATCAGGTCGTGGGTAGTTTGAATTAATTCTTGACGCTTCGTTTTGAATTCTTCTAAAATAACCCCTAGTAAATAACCATCTGTAGCAAAAGCATGCCCACCACAGTTTAACCCTGATTCAATGCGGTATTCGGATACCCAAAGCCCTTTTTTAGCCAAAAAACTCCCCTGAATTAAGGCAGAACGGTAATCACTTACTTTTAAGATGATTCGCTTCTGTAAGGCTTGATCAGGTGCGGGGTAAAAGGCATCAAATTCTTCAAAATAGCTAAATAATTTGTGGTTCATCCCTGCAGATAATACAACAGAAGAATTTAAACTACTGTTGCTAAATCCTCGTAAAGCGGCATGTGCATCGTTGAATTTAGCAGGTAGTGGTTCTTTTTTATCAAAGTTTTCACGATCTACTTTCGTCATAATATTGACGTCAATATCTCCTGGAGTCAGATAGGTATCGAGAATATTCTTGAGGTTATCTACGGAAATCTTATCGTCAATATACGTTTGTAATTGCTTGCGCATATCCGAAACGGTAGGTAACATCTCAATATAATCTTCTACGTTTTTTTTACTTTGAAGTAAATCCTTTTTGAGGTGGTCGAATTTTTGTTTTACAATGGTATCCAGTGTGTTGAGGTAGGCAGTGATGCGCTTGGCTCTGAAATCTTCAATTTTTTTCGTAATCTCTTGGTATGGCAATTCGAATTTCTCGCAGTAGAATTTATTCATGCGTTCAATAAGCTCATCGTCCATAACGGATAACGTGGAAGCTAGTCCATATTGTGCAACGCGTACAGGACTGTCAATGGTGTAAGCGAGCCCCATCACAGGAATGTGAAAGGAATGCAAAGGTTTTATTTTCATTCGAGTTTAGGTTTAGTTGTAAAGGGCGAAAAATAGCTAAATTATGGTGCGTAAGAGGTGATATTTATCATACTAGAATGAATTTGTAAAAATCTTTTTATTCTTTATATTGTGTTGATAATTTGATGATTATATTCTTTTTGGAAGGGCGAAAAGCTGGCCTTTTGTGTTTTGTTTTCTTTTTTATTGGAGCTTTTAGAAGCTTAGAGTTAGGTGTGTTGTTAAATAATCAATGATAAAGGTGTTTTTTGTGTAATGTTTCAATTAAAAATGAGATTAGTTACTTTTTAGGTATTGTTTTTGTGTTTTTTGATTAAACTAATTAAAACGGGAGACAGCGGTTAAATACTGAATACAATACATTATGAAAAATATTTTCTTTTTTATGGCTAGCATTGTTTTTATGACTAGTTGTTCTAATGAACATGAGGTAGAATCCAACAATTCGAATCTCGTTAACCAAACATCAGTAAATGATGAATCTCCTAGCGATTATAAAGACTTTCAATTGGCAGGAGGACCAGCTAAGGGGTGGTATGATTCAGTAAAAGGCGATTGTAGTGGTAATGGTAGTGCTTGTGCGGATACAACAGTTATTGTTACAAGACCGAAACTAGAAGAACTTATTGAAAGATTAGAGCAAAATCCACAAGAGGTTGTTGATCTTTTTACAAGGTATAAAGAGGTGGCACTTGAAACATTCGATCCCAAGTTAGTAGAGGGAACGATAGATGCATTTTTTTCTATTCGCATTGATTTCAATAAGGGTACAAATACCAAGTATGTTAGATTCTATCGCATAATAGATGATATGGATGTGGGTGTTTATCCAATTCAAATGTAAATTTTTAATTAGTGGAAGATGTAAGGTCTTCCACTACAAACATACATCAGATGCAGAAAATTATTTTAATTGTCCTAATGCTTGCTTTACTTAGTTGTAAACAGCAGCAAAAAAAGAGATATACCTACGATCGTACAATAAGTTTTGATGTTTATTCATCTTCTTATTGGTCTGGTTATGTAGAGGAAGGTGATTTTTTCTATACAACCAATTTAGGCACGCAAACCATGCGTTTTTATGATAGCAAAGGGAATGAGTTAAATCGGTTGAATTTGGAACATGTAACTGCTCCCAATACAAACGGATTTCAAGTAAAAGTATTAACTAGAAATGATATTTACCTTCTAGATTATGCTACCCGATTTATTTATAGACTTGATTCTTTAGGGCAGATAAAAACACAAGTCAAATTCTATAACCTTGAATCAAACAAAGCAGTATGGCCTTATTTTACTAATGATATAGATGGAATTGAAGGGGAGACGATTTTACTTGATTTTGCTTATATGGATCCATTACAAAATGAAAGCCTAGAGATGAAAGTAGAAGCTGAAAAATATAGGCCTTGTTTTGGTAAAATTGAAGGGTTTGATAGTGATGCTAGATTAATTTATTCTAATCTAACTCCAGCTTACTTAACGGAACAGGCAAAGAAAAATAAGGAAGAACATTTCTCCTCCTATACTTCGGCTATATTGGCTAAAAATCAAGTGTTATTTGTGGATCGATCGGCCAATCTCATCTATGTACTAGATCGACAGACTTTACAAGTAAAACGAACAGTCGCGATTGAGTCTGAGTATACGGATACGTCGATCGATCGTTTTACTTTTTATACCAAAGAAAAAGCAAAGACTGTCAATTTTACAGATTATAATTATGAATATGCAACTTCGGTTAATCAAATCATTTATGATCCGTATCGGAATACGTTTTTAGTTGTATTGGCTCATCGTGCAGATGTGGAGAAGAATCCAGAACAAAAATACACCAATAGGCCTTTTTCGATTATTACGTATGACGAAGCATTGAATAAAATAGATGAACAAGTATTCTATAATCGAAAATATGATTTTTATAAAAGTATGTTTCCCACCAAAGAAGGATTGCTCATCCATTCTAATAGTAAAATGAATCCAAATTATAAAACCAATTCCTTAAGTTATGACCTGTTCAAAATATAAAATAAGTTTTTACCTGTTTGTTTTAGTCTTGTTTGCTGCTTGTGAACAAGCAGTTCCTAGTAAGTATGATCGCATTCAGACCTTATTAGTTGATTCGCTAAACATACGAAAAGACTATAAAGCAATTTTAGTGTTAGAAGATGGGAGTTGTCCCAGTTGCCAAAAAGCATTGAATGCGTTTATGCTTCAGCATATCGATAATGAGGATATATTATTTGTCGTGTCTAATGATGAGCGTTTTGTTGACTTGTCTGAATTAAAAACAATCAATAAGGAAAATCTAATTATTGATAATAAGAAATTATTCTATAATAAGAATATTATTGAGGACTCCGCCGTACTTGTTTTTAAAGAGAAGCAACTAGATACAATTCTCGTGTTATCCAATTCGGATGTGTTGCAAGAAAATTTAAACTATTTTTCCGCTCTTGTATATCCTTAATGCAAAAAGGAAAAAAGATTCAGATTTGTTTTTATTTGCCTCAAATCTTTCAATATTTCTTATAAAGCTTTAAATTTATCAATTGGATGGTTCATAAAAGTGACTTTTCAACGATTGCGAGTCCAAATAGTATAGCTAACTTAATAAGAGACTTATTTTGAATTTAAAACTACTGCTTTCCAAGTTTTTAGAATATGAGCTTTATACAAGCAAATCACTTAGTATTACAATAGGTACGATTCTCTTTATCGTTTTTACCTTGTTGATTACTAAGTATGGATTGTTGTTTTTGCGCAAAACTGTAATTAAAAACTCACCGCCTGATGTCGCTTTGCGCTTGAGAAGTGTATTTAATTTTGTCAATTACTTCATCTATGTGATTATGTTCTTTTTCATACTCAATGTAGTTGGATTGAATATTAGTATGTTCTTGACCACTTCAGCAGCTCTATTTGTTGGATTGGGATTTGCACTTCAAGATATTTTCCGCGATATCATTGCGGGAATCTATATTCTATTTGATAAAACCCTGAATATGGGGGATGTCATTGAAGTGAATGGACAAGTTGCTCGTGTAAAAGCAATCCACTTGCGATGTACGATAGTGGAAACGCGAAATTTAAAGGATATTGTAATTCCCAACCGCAAGTTAATTGATGATATCGTGTACAACTGGACACATGAAGATCCTGTTATTCGTGCGCGAATTGATGTGGGTGTATATATTGGAACAGATGTAGAATTGGTAAAAGCCGTTTTAATCTCTGCAGTGGAGGACAATAAAGATGTATTGAAAAATCCTCAACCAATCGTTTTTATCGACCAGTTTGGGGATTCATCCATTCGATTTATTCTGTACTACTTCATCGAAAATGCGTTTGATAACGATCGTATTTCAAGTGATATACGCTTTGCCATTGACAAGAAATTTAAGCTTAATAATATTGCACTTCCAGTACCGGTACTGAAAGTAGATCAAACACCTGTAGCGTAATTCAGTTGAATGACGTTCGGGTAAAATACGTACTTTTGTCTTTTTAATGTAATTATGGCTTCTACAAAATACGGAACTGGAAAAAATTCTCCCATAGCAGTTGTGAATCAAAAACAACCAGCAAGAAGAAAGCCAACACCTCGACGCCCAAAGAAGAAAAAAAACAATGCAACATTTACACGCATCAAATGGGTGTGTATTGTTGTGGTTTTACTAGGAGCAGGTGTGTGGTTTGGTATTACTTTTCAAGAGGGAATTAAGTACTTTTTTAGTGCTCAACGCAAAGAGGCGGATGAGAAATCCTTTTTTGATTTTAGAACAGTAGAAGTATTGCAACGTCATCATGATCGCATGATTGGATTTGACGTTTCTCATTATCAGGGTGTTATTGATTGGGAGGCCGTGGATTCTGTGGCTCAACGTGCGCCTTTGGAATTTGTTTTTGTACGCGCAACGATGGGGGATGATGGAAAAGATAAAGCCTTTGATTTAAACTGGAAAGGGGCACGCGCCAATCACTTTATTCGCGGGGCTTATCACTATTATCGTCCAGATGAAAATTCCATCAAACAAGCAGAAAACTTTATTGCAACCGTAAAATTATCAGAAGGAGATTTTCCTCCGGTACTGGATATTGAAGATCTACCTAAAAAGCAATCCATGGAAAATTTAGTTTTAGGATTGAAGCGATGGATGGAAATGATTGAAGAACACTATGGTGTACAGCCTATTTTATATTCAGGGGAACACTATTATACCAATCACCTTCAAAAATGGTTTCCCGACCATATTGTTTGGATTGCTAATTATAATTTCTTTGTGGAAGAAATAAAGCCTGATTGGCACTTTTGGCAATTTACAGAAAAAGGAATAGTAAAGGGAATTGATGGTAAGGTCGACTTAAATATCTACAACGGAAACAAGTCTGATATTCGCAATATACTTGTCAAGTAAGCGCTATTTTCTCACGTCAAAAGCATCGCGAATGGCGTTGCCTAGTTGCGTAAAGCACATAACGATGATAAACATCGCAAAACCGGGTAATAGCGCTAAATACGCTTTACCAACTAAGATATAGTTGTAATTTTCTTTAATCATGGCGCCCCAACTGGGTGTGGGTACTTGCGTACCTATCCCTAAAAAACTCAACCCACTTTCAACTAAAATAGCGGAAGCAAAGTTAGCTGCTGAAATTACAATGACAGGTGCCATGCAATTGGGTAAAATATGTCGGGTGATAATCGCGTAATCCGAATAACCTAAAGCGCGAGCTGCTGTGATATATTGTTGTTGTTTTACGCTGATTACTTGTCCTCTAACAACACGGGCAACTTCTACCCACATGGTTAGTCCGACAGCAATGAATACTTGCCAAAATCCTTTACCTAATGCTAGCGTAATAGCAATAACGAGTAAGAGGGTAGGAATGGACCAAAAGATATTGATCACCCATAAGATAAAGGCGTCAATTTTACCGCCGTAATATCCCGCTATAGCACCTAAGCTAATACCGATAATCAAGGAGATGGAAACAGCAATGAAACCAATCGCGATAGAAACACGAGACCCCAATACCAATCGACTGTAGTAATCTCTACCTTGATTGTCTGTGCCCAACCAAAAGGTTTTTTGCTGGATTAAGTTTGCTTTTTCTTCTGCTGAGAAAGAGGCTAAAGCTAGTTTTTTTTCTTGTGCTAATTCACTTAGTTCGGTATAAGGTGTATAAAATAAGGTGTCCTGTGTTATACGATGGCTAAGCAATGGAATTTGTTCTCTGGGTGTCTTACGACCAAACCAATATTCGGACCACGTAGTGGACGCCGTAGCTGGAAAAACCAATACAGCGGTACTAAAACCAGGATGCTTGGAACGAATAGCTAAATCTCCTGCATTAGCATGTTGCGATTGATCTGGAATGATGAAATACGCAAACACACTGATCAAAAGAAAAAAGATGATAACCCAAAAACACAAAACGCCCCGAAAATCTTTTTTGAATTTTCGGAGCGCAATACTTGTGTTACTATTCTTATTTCTAGCCATTAAACTAGTAGCTTATATTTTTTTATCTGAAAACGTTTTCGTATTTCTCGGCGCTTTCGTTAGCTGTTGAATGTCTTTTAAGATTTTTACACCTTCTTCAACGTAAACATCACTACCTAAAGACTCATGCCATCTATCTCTTTTTTGCTCTAGAAGTGTATCCGTTTTTACACGTTCAATTTCACTTGGCAAAGAAGAGAATTTTAAATGGTTGTTGTATTTTGAAATCGACTTGAATTTCTTCACTTTTTCGTCTACTTCTTTTTGTTTTTTCTCGTAGCTCTTCAGATTCAATGTGAAAGATTTTTCGTCTTTACGCTCATTAATCCATTTCGCATTTTCATCAATCAATTTGAATTGGTCATGACCCGCAATTCTAGATTTACTTTTGTTGATCACAGAAGTAAAGTCATTGTTGTATGGAGTATAGTTTGCACGGTCAATTTTATCCCAAGGCATTGCATTGTCCATATCGCGTTCTCCCATATCGATATACGAATAGCGGTCTGGTAAAACAATATCACTTAATACACCTTCGCGCTGTGTAGAACCTCCATTGATACGGTAGAATTTTTGTAGGGTAATTTTTAAGGCACCCAAATCACCATAAGGTTGTTTTTTCAATAACTCATTTAAATCAACTAAGTTTTGAACTGTTCCTTTTCCGTATGTGTGTTTACTACCAATGATTAATCCACGTTTGTAATCCTGAATTGCCGCAGCAAAAATTTCAGAAGCCGAAGCAGAGAAATTGTTTACTAATACAACTAAGGGGCCATCCCAAACAATTGGAGTTCCTTTATCATCTAAGATTTGTTGTTTTCCTCTTGATGATTTTACTTGTACTACTGGGCCTTCTTTAGAGAATAACCCCAACATATCTACAACCGTTTGAAGGGATCCTCCACCGTTGTTTCGCAAGTCCATGATAATACCATCTACATTTTGTTTTTTCAGTTCAATAATTTCTTTTTGAACATCAGTAAAGGCATTGCGGTTATCTTTATTTTCAAAGTTGATGTAGAATTTCGGCAGTTGGATGATTCCATAGCGATTATCTCCATCTTCAATAATACTCGATTTAGCAAATGTTTCTTCAAACTCAATAACCTCACGAGTAATGGCAACAGTTTTGATTGTTCCTTCGATTTTTTTAATCGTCAAGTATACCGTTGTTCCTTTTTTTCCCTTGATTAATTTTACCACATTATCCAGACGAACCCCTACAATGTCAATAGGTTCTTCCTCTTTACTTTGTGCTACTTTAAGAATGATATCTCCAACTTCGATTTCTTTTCCTCTCCAAGCTGGACCTCCAGGTACTAATTCATTAATCTCAACACCTTCTGTTTTCTTTCTTAAGACAGCACCAATTCCCTCGATACTACCACTCATGCTCGCATCAAATTTTTCTTTGTTCTCTGGAGCAAAGTAAAACGAGTGCGGGTCAAAACGCTCAACAATAGAATTTAAGTAAACAGAGAACCAATCTTTGCGCTCTAAATCATTCAAGGCATCAAAGTATTCATCTAAAGATTTTTTAGTGCTTTCACGCGCCTCTTTTTCTAATTGTTCGAAAGATTTAATCTCTTTCGGCTTATCGTCTTTTTTCTTTTTAGCTGGTTTTGCTTTTTCAACCGTATTGCCATATTCATCTACTTCTTCCTCTTCTTTTTCCACAACATCTTTGCCTTCTTGGACTTTGATGTTATCAGTAAGTGTAGATAAAGCATTCAATTTCAATTGTTTTCTCCAACGGTCTTTTAATTCCTCTGGTGTTTTAGCAAATTCAATATTGTCGTAATCTGCATCAAATGATTCTTCTTGATTATAGTCAAAAGGTTCTGCTAAGACATCTGTATAGATGGCTTTAGCCTCATTCATTCTAGCTGTAATACGCTCATAGGTTAAATCAAAAAATGAAAGTTCTTTCAATTGAATCATATCATCAATTAAAAGTTCGTATTTATTGAATTCATCTAAATCAGATTGAAGAAAATAGCGTTTCATCGGGTCAAGTGCCTTGATGTACTCTTTGTACACTTGTTGTGAAAACTTATCGTCTAACTTGGGTGGATCATAATGGGTACGCTCCATTAGATAAGTGACTAACTCTAATAAAAGTTGGTCTTTTTCTGGATCCTCAGTTTCCTTTTTAGGTATAAAACTCCATAAAGCTGCAGAAACTGCGAGTAGAAGAATGATAACCTTATAATTTCTTTTCATAAATGCCCAAATAGTATTCATTAAATAGTTTTGAACTAAAGTAGTTAAAAAAGCAAAGTAATTATTAAGTAAGCAGATAATTATTTGTTAAATCACAACATACAACTTCGAATGGACGTGTTTTAATGTTTAGAAAGTCTGAAATAACGGAATGTTTTACATAATAATTGTTACTTTTACGAAAGTAATTAAAAATTTGAGATGATGCAAAAACCATTAATACTTGTTACTAATGACGATGGTATCACGGCGCCAGGAATCCGTGCTTTGATTGATGTGATGAAAGAAATAGGAGAAGTAGTTGTGGTGGCTCCTGACAGTGCGCAATCTGGAATGGGACACGCGGTTACAATTAATAATACCTTGACTTTAGAAAAGGTTCAGATTGATGCTGAATTAGAACATGAATACGCTTGTTCAGGTACTCCTGTTGATTGTGTCAAAATTGCGTTGGGCCAAATTCTAGATCGCAAACCAGATTTATGTGTTTCAGGAATTAATCACGGATCGAATTCATCTATCAATGTGATTTACTCTGGTACAATGAGTGCTGCTTTGGAAGCAGGAATGAGCGGAATACCAGCGATTGGTTTTTCTTTGTTGGATTTTAGTTGGAATGCTGATTTTGAGCAAGTGCGTACGTTTGTCAAAAAGATTACAACACAGGCATTAGAAAAAGGCATCCCAAAAGAAGTGGTATTGAATGTCAACTTTCCAAGACTACAAACAGATGAAATCAAAGGAATTAAAGTATGTAGACAAGCGAAAGCGGTTTGGATTGAGGATTTTGATAAACGATTGAGTCCAAATGGAAAAGAATACTATTGGTTAAAAGGAGAATTTGTCAACCAAGATAAAGGAGAAGATACAGATGAATGGGCTTTGAGAAATGGATTTATTTCGATCGTTCCAGTACATTTTGATCTAACTGCACATCACGCTATTAATAGAATTAATAATTGGGAATTAGTATAAATGGGAAATAGAATTAAAGATATTCTTCTGGGCTTTTTAATTGGCTCGGGTTTGACCGTATTGGGCGCTGAACTTTATTTGAGGTTGTTTACCAATTTTGACTTATTTGTCAATTTTGACCTCATTAGAAAAGCAGGATTATTAGGCAGAATTGTCGCTATCGGAAGTTTGTTGAATTTAGGGATTTTTACCTTTTTTATCAATCGAAGAAAAGACTATTATGCAAGAGGCTGCATCTTTGCAGTGATTATTGTAACACTAATTACCCTATTCTTATAGATGAAGTATTACATTATTGCAGGAGAGGCATCTGGCGATTTGCATGGTGCTAATTTGATGAAAGCGATTTATGCCAAAGATCCTCAAGCAGAAATGCGTTTTTGGGGCGGAGATTTAATGCAAAAAGTGGGAGGAACACTTGTAAAGCATTATAAAGATTTGGCTTTTATGGGATTTGTGGAAGTCGTACAAAACCTGCGTACAATTCTAAAAAATATCTCCTTGTGTAAAAAAGACATTGCTGCGTTTGCCCCTGATGTTTTAATCTTTATTGATTATCCAGGGTTTAATATGCGTATCGCACAATGGGCAAAGGAACACAAAATTCCTACACATTATTATATATCACCACAAATTTGGGCGTGGAAGGAAAATCGAATTAAAGCAATTAAACGCGACGTAGATTATATGTATGTGATTTTGCCTTTCGAAAAAGACTTTTACGAAAAAAAGCATCATTATCCGGTGACTTTCGTAGGGCATCCTTTAATTGATGAAATTGAAGAGTTCCGCAGTCGTGAAAAAGTTGACTTCCGCAAAAAGTACCAGTTGGATGAGCGTCCAATTATTGCGCTATTGCCAGGAAGTAGAAAACAAGAAATTAAACGACTACTAGGCGAAATGTTATCTGTGGTGCAAAAGCACCCGGAATATCAGTTTGTAATTGCAGGTGCTCCAGGACAGGAACCCGTATTTTATGAACAATTTCTAAAAGGACAAAATATCTCTTTTATTACCAATGATACGTATGCTTTGTTGGATGTTGCTTATGCTGCTTTAGTAACTTCGGGAACAGCTACGTTAGAAACCGCTTTGTTCAAAGTACCTCAGGTGGTCTTGTATAAAGGAAATACAATTTCGTATGAAATTGCCAAGCGAATCATCACATTAAAATATATTTCACTGGTCAACCTAATTATGGATAATGAGGTGGTTGTAGAGCTTATTCAACACGATTGTAATGCTAAAAGAATTGCTGTAGAATTCGAAAAAATTGTCAAAAGTGAAAAAAGAGACAAAATTTTGTTGGATTATGAAGAATTAATTCATAATTTAGGCGGTCGAGGGGCTAGTGATTTAGCCGCTAATGAAATAATTAAAAATTCTAATTTAGGATTGACTATGTAAAACCCCCTTTTTGCTATGAAAAATAAAACAATACTTTCCACAATTTTATTTGGTTTGAGCCTACTTTGCTCAAGTCATACACAGGCTGCAAAAGCAGAAGTCGAGAACCCAGGTAAAAAGAAAGAAACGCTTGTTTTAAAAGAAAGCAAAAAGACGGATGATGCGATTCGAAATGAATTAGATGCTCTTTTAGAAGAAATGAGTACGTCAAAAAGTATGAGTGAAGAAGTATCTGATCTTGTATTAAGTGCTGCTTTTGACTTTGAAGGTGTTCGTTATCGCTTTGGAGGAACAACACGCAGTGGATTGGATTGCTCTGGATTAGTAATGAATGCTTTTAATGATACGTCAATTAATCTACCTAGAAATTCTAGTGCAATGGCGCAAGTAGGAGATAAAATCTCTAAAAACGATGCACAAAAGGGGGATTTGATTTTTTTCCGCACAGGAAGAGGAAGTAGAATTAGCCACGTGGGAATTATTACAGAGGTTATTGATGACGAAATTAAGTTCATTCATTCTTCAACAACAAAAGGAGTTATTGTTTCTTCAACTAAAGAAGATTATTATAAAAGAAGATTTGTTCAAATAAACCGAGTTTTATTGGATCAAGATATTTAAATCAAAGGATTTAATTTAAATTGGAGAGAATTTTGATGTACTCAGCGTATGAGTCCATTAAAATTCTCTTTTTTGTTTTATGCTACTGCGGTAGCGTTTGGTATTCTGGCTAAAGATGCATGCAATCTGATGGCTATGAGTCTTCTTTTTGTTGTGCTACTTGGATTACTGGCTGTTGGTGCTTATAGTAAGAAAAATTGGCTTTTTCATCCTGTTGTCTTCTACCTAACAGGGATTGTGTTCTATTTGTTGTGTTTTATCTTAGGCTTTCTGGTTGTGCATTATGCAGACTGGAAGGACAATCAGGCTAGTTATCTTCCGCACGTAACGGATCGACAATTGTATGCTGTGCAGTATCGCATCGTCGAAAAACAAAAGACGAAAGGGCAAGCAATGCGTTATGTTGTTGTGATTGAAGAAGTAGAAGGGAAGCAAACAGGAGGAAAAGCGTTGTTGATGTCCGCGGATAGTTTGGCTCAAATAGGGGATAGATTTACTGCTATTGGTTTTTTTCAATCGTTTCCGACTGCAGGAAATCTGGGGCAGTTTGATTATCAGACTTATATGAAAAGAAAGCATATAGGAAAACAGCTAAAGACTAAAACCTCAATTTCTATTGGATCAACTGAAGGCATATATGCCTGGTTGATGCAAGGTCGAGCTGCGTTCCAAAAGCAAATCGATCAAAACGAACAATTATCTAGTCAGAGCAAAGCACTGTTGAGTAGTTTGTTGTTGGGAAACCGAAATCAGATGGATGAACAAACAGTTGCTTCTTTTCAGCGGTTGGGGTTGATGCATATTTTAGCTATTTCAGGATTGCATATTGGTGTGATTACTGTATTTGTATCTAAAATCACCTCTTTTTTGCGAACCAGTTATCGCCATTGTATACTCTTGGTGCTCTTGTGGATTTTTGTTTTTCTAGCTGGTTTTTCTCCTTCTGTTTTCCGTACCGTTTTTATGTTTACCCTCCTGATTCTAGCTCAATCATTTAAGAGAAAGCAACCGACTAAGGAAAGTATTGGTTTGGCTTTTTTTCTTAGTTTATTGTTTGAACCTTATTGGCTTTTTGATTTGGGATTTCAGTTGAGCTATTTGGCTGTTCTCGGTATTGTATGGTTGATGCCTTTGTTTAAAAAGGGATATACACAATCGAATATCGTCAATTATTTTTTAGGCATAGTCTATGTTTCGTTGATTGCTCAGCTTTGTGTATTGCCTCTTCAATTGTACTATTTTAATTCTTTTTCTTGGACTTTTCTAGGTAGTAATCTCGTCGTCATTCCCTTAATTACAGTAGTGTTAGTGGGAGGGTTTTGCCTTTTGAGTATGGGATGGATGTCTACCTCCATTGCTGATTTTTTAGGCTGGCTGTTGGAGCAAGTGATACAGTTTATTTTTACCGTGCTTCAGGGGTTGAATGAGATTAATCTTTCAGTTATCTCGTTCTATATTACTAAGGAAGTGATGATGGCTATGTGTATGGTGGGAGTTGGAATAGGAGTGGTGTTGTATAAACCTCGCATCAAGCAAATCGCTTATCTTGGAGTAGTAGCCATGGTTGTTCAAATTAGCTGTTTTCGCCTTGCGGATCAAAAGGCAAATCAAGATGAATTTATTATTGCCTCAGTACAGGGAAAAGAGCCGTTGTTTCTACATTATATCCAACAGCAATTGCAGGTATTTGGAGAAGAACAACAGACAAGAGGAGTTGTGGAGGGATATAACAAGTACTATGTGCCTAAGGATGTAATCAAGAAACCGCGTAAGAATCTATTTCAAGTTGATGCAAATCACAAGTTGTTGGTACTTTCCAAAGAGATGCCTTATTATCAATTTCAATTGCATTTTGAGCTGATTTACTTGAGTGAGCCTATCCAAGTGAACATTGATCGCGTTTTGGCCTTACATCAGCCCAAAATGATTATTATCGGTCGTGCTATGAGTTTCTGGTATCGAGATAAAGTAATACAGAGTTGCCTAAAAAGAAATATCCCTTTTCACGATATGCGCGAAAAGGGATATTGGTCTTCTCAATTTCTTTGAGATTATATTTTACTCAACAACTGAGCAGGTGTATGATAACCAACAATCGATTGATCTAAGTTTCCTTTCTTATCCAAGATAACCATTGTTGGATAACCAGGTACACGTAGGAATAAAGTTAATTCATGCGTTGCATTTCTTCCTTTTCTACTCGCGTCATAGTTCGGGTTGCTGTATTTTTTACCATTATAGGTAACCGTTTCATTTCCTTCAGCATTGAATTTTACAGCATAGTAATTTTTCGTTACATACTCTGCAAATTTTGCATCACTGAATGTGTTGCTATCTAGCATTTTACATGGGCCACACCAATCTGTATACACATCCATAAAAATAGGTTTCGGATCTTTCTTTTGTGCAGCTAAAGCGTCATTTAATGACATCCACTTGATTTCTTGTGCTTGTGTTGTGAATCCAACCAAAATCAAGGCAAATAAGAATACGATTTTTTTCATTGTAATTAGGTTTGTTTTTATTTAACACCATGCATTAGACGTTTCATAACTGGATTTAGTGCAATTACTAAAATACCCGCAACAATTGGAACAATGGTAAAGATCAAGAAAAACCCAGATAAAGAGTATTTTTCTGTAATATTTTCAATTTGTCCCCCTAATTTAGCTGCTAAGTTATTACCAATTGCAATAGCCAAATACCACATACCAAACATAAAGGCAATCATTCTCGCAGGAACAAGCTTAGAAACATAAGAAAGCCCTACTGGTGAAGAGAATAATTCTCCTAAGGTATGAAATAAATAGGCAAAAACAAGCCACATCATCGAAACTCTATTTCCTTCTGTAATTCCATGTGCTCCATACGCTAACACACCGAATCCAAGTGCCATAATGATTAATCCTAATCCATACTTAATTGAAGCAGGTGGATTGTATTTTGAATCCCATAATTTAGAAACCAAAGAAGCAAAAGCAATAATAAAGAAAGAGTTTAAGATAGAGAACCACGAAGCCGTAATCTCCACTTGGTTGTCCTTAATTTCTTTAATCTCTGCTTGAACAATATGTGGAGTTTTATCTTTCGCTCCATATTCTGCGACTAACTTAGTTTCTATTTCTTCTGTTAGGATATGATAAGTACCTAACTCTTCGTAAATCTTGATAGTAGAACCAATTTCATATTCCCCTCTATTGGAAATAATCGTATTTTTTTCTACAATTTTATCTCCGTCTTTCGCTTGAAAAGCAGTTGAGATAGCTTGATAATGATACGTTTGATTTTTGTTCTCATCGTATTTTGGTGTACCATCTGCATTTAGCACAGGTGTTTCCACTGTTTGGAAGTGTACTTGGTAGGCGTGTGAAGACCAATCTCGGTCTAACATCCAAACCACAGCACCCCAAACACCTAAAAAGGTAAGTCCTAAGATGATATTGGAAATCAATGCTTTTTTATACGTTCGTTTCGCTAAGATGATTAATACCCATGAAATCAAAGCCAATGGAATAATCGTCAATAGCGTATTGAATATTTTGAATAGCAGAGCCGTATCACCAGAAAGTACACGTTGTGTATTATCACGAGCGAAAATAACCAAAGAGGTTGCTCCTTGTTCAAAACTCATCCAGAAAAAGATAGTAAAGAAAGCAAAGATGATTACTGCAATCATACGGTGACGCACTATTTTTGCATAGCGGGCAATACGCCAAATCACTAAGAGTAAGAACACAATTAATCCGAAAGCAATTCCAACGGTAGAACCGTCTTGCCCTAGAATTGTTTCAGGGAATAAGTTAATACCACCAACAATTCGGAATACATCGTCAAAGGCGTACATTAATCCGATAATGGTTGTAATAGCAATTAAGATATAATCAACAGTTGTAAAAGGATTGCGTTTTAGCGAATCTTTTTCTTCTGCTGTCATATTGGTTGTATCTACCACTTCTTCTTTATCACTTCTTGCTTCTTTAGAAGGTACCTCTCCGATATTTCCGAAAATAGGTTTTGCCAACCAGAATTGTAAGGTTCCCAACAACATGAAGATTCCAGCTAATCCGAATCCCCAATGCCATCCAACGCGTTCTCCTAAGTAACCACAAAGCATCATCCCGAAGAATGCACCTGCATTTACTCCCATGTAGAAGATGGTGTAAGCACCGTCTTTTTTCTCAGGAAAGGATTTGTACATCTCAGATAGAATCGAGGTCATATTCGGTTTAAAGAATCCTGTTCCGATTACCAAACACGCCAATCCAATATACATGAAGGTTTCGCCTTCTAAGGCCATAGCTGCGTGTCCTAAGGTCATAATCAAAGAACCAATAACAACAGCCCAGCGATAACCAATGTATTTATCTGCTAGGATACCTCCAAAAATAGGAGTGATGTACAATAGCATGGCATATGTAGCAAACAAGGCTCCCGCATCTTCAACGCTCCAACCCCAACCGGTGTTGATTCCTATCACGGACATGGTTAAGAATTGAATCAATAAAACCCTCATTCCATAGAAAGAGAATCGTTCCCACATTTCAGTGAAAAACAAAACAAATAAACCGGCCGGATGTCCAAGTACCTTGGTGTCAAAAAAGTTCGGCTGCGTACTCGAGCTTGTCTGCATAAATAGTCGTTTTTTAAATTGGTTGAGAAAGATAGCTATTTTTATTTAGTTTAAAAGGCTATTTTTTTTGTTCTCAATAATTTTAATATAAAAACAGTCCATTATTTCTTATTTTCGATCGGTTTAATCACCAATCTGTCATAGATCATTAGCGTAACAACAGAAAATACACCAATCGCAACAATTACATACCAAATTTTGTTTGGATTGTAGGTAGCCCACAACATATCGACCATTTCCCAATGTGACATACCTAGCTTTTGTTCTGCTAAAGCAAAGTATTCATTCTTAGAGAAAGGAAAGTGTACTTGGCTAATGTCAATACTCTTAGATATCGCAAAGTCTTTAAAAGATTGTATTACAGTAGGCCAATCTACAGATTCAGCTTTAAGATTAAATTGCTTTTCAAAAGCATTTATCGACATGTTTAGCGTTTTGGCTCCTTGTTCAATAAATTGTTCATGGCTGACTACTTCAGGCATTGGAACATTGCGTGTTGCCATCTCTGTTTTTAATAGGGATAACTTATCAGACCACGATTGGTATAGGTTTCCTGAGATGTAATCCGTAACAAAGTAACTCGCTGCTACAGGTAAGAAGTAAGTCCCTTGGTACAAACCATCTTTTCCTTTAGGCGTGATTAATGAAATAAACGAAGATACTGTTGGACTTGACATCATCTCTCCAATAGAGAAGATCATTGTACCTAAAATAGTGAAAAGCGGATTGTTGGTATAGAAGGTTAATCCAACTCCAATACTTGCAATAATAGCTCCGCGAATTACGGCATTGATATGACGCATTTTAGTCACGAAATAGGAAATAGTTACCTGACAAATGATAATCATAAATGAGTCAATATTGGTAAACCATTCTGGTTTTACCTGACCATCTTGTGTTAGTAATGTTCCTAAGAAAGGTATATGTTCATTGATCCATTCACTTAATACCGCCGAGTTAACCCAGTCTTCGATAAAGTTTGGCAGTGTATTGAACAATTGATTAAACATGGTCCAAAACCCAATCATTAACAACAAAAGGATACCTAAACGGACGTCTTTTAAAGCTTCAAAAATACCTAGTACAGAATCTTTAATGGCTTTTACGATAGAGTCTTTCGGTTTCTCTACTTTTGATTCTTTATAGAAAAACAATACGACAATTAAGTTGATGGCGATTACCACAGCCGCTTGGATGAAGATGATGTTCCAACCATAGGTAGTGCGCAATCCCGAAGACATCGCTGGTCCGATAAAACCTCCGATGTTAACCATCATATAAAAGATACCGAAACCTAAGGTACCCGTAGATTCATCGGTGTTACTTGCGATAATGGCTGATGCTACTGGTTTAAAGAAAGCGGCTCCTACTGCAACTAATAAAAATGCAGCATAGACATTGGAGAACGCAGTTACTTCCCCTAAAAGGTAATAACCAGCAATCATGATAACAAAGGAAATAATCAATGATATTTTATAACCGATACGGTCAGCGATAACACCAAAAAATAAAGGTAAGAAGTATAAGATACCTACAACACCGCCCATGATACTTCCTTTTTGTACGTGGTCGAAACCAAGACCACCTGTGTCTGTTGATCCGACCAAGTAAAGCCCTAAAAGGGTATAGATACCATACCATGCCCAACGTTCCATAAGTTCCATGAAGCTGGCAATCCAGAAGTTTTTATTGAACGATTTTAAAGTCTGTCCAAAGGTTTTATTATTTTGTGACATGCGTATAAAAGATTGTTAAAATTAAGGAGCGTAATTTAATTCCTATATTCTATATAGCAATGGATTCCGTGTTAAAAAAAACGCTCTAAAAAAGAAAAAGCGGCTAATTAGCCGCTTTTTCTTGATAGGATAGAAAAGAAGTGTTGTATAATTACTTCACCTCTTGCATTAATTTTTTCATTACTGGAGAGAAAGCAATTAAGATTACCCCTGCAATTACAGCGTATAATCCTAATTCTTTATATCCGTCTGTATATGTAATTAATAAATCATAGTTTGTTGGATTTTCAACTTCTTGTGTAGACATAGAAGCCCCAATAATACCAGCAACATATTGACCATATGCACTAGCTAAGAACCACATTCCCATCATCATCCCTTGAAGGTTTGCTGTAGAAAGTTTAGTCATGATGGATAATCCAATTGGCGATAAACACAATTCCCCTAACGTGATGATTAATAAAGCAAAGGTAAAGAAGTCTAAAGAAGTCATACCTGCAGCATCGGCGAAGAATCTAGTTCCGAATAAAGCGTAGAAACCTGCTCCTAATAATATAAATCCGATACCGAATTTCATAACTGTATTAGGTTCAATTTTCTTTTTCGCCATCCAGATCCACAATAAACCTAAGATTGGAGCAATAAAGATGATGAAGAAAGCTCCCCCAGAGTTATTCACCCCGTTCGGATCTAAATGCATCCCCAATAACTCTGAATTTAAGTTTTGTGCAGCAAAGATGCTCAATGATCCTCCTGCTTGTTCGTAAATCGCAAAGAATAAGATAGAGAAGAAAATAAATACTAAAGCTGCAATAATTTTCTTGCGTTCAGCGCTCGTTAATTTTCTCATCTCATAGAATAAGTAAATCAATGCTAATGGTCCAACAGTATACATGAAGTATGCTGTATATTCTGTATTGTCAATCATGAATACAATAACAGGAACCATAGCAAAAGTTAAGATGTAAGTTCCAACTTCTTTCCATAAAGGCATTTTAGTTTGCTCCCCATTTGCATTTGTTTGCATCGGTTGAAGTCCAATAGGACCTAAATGTCTCTTTGTAAAGATGAAGTTGATTAAACTCACACACATCACAAATGCTGCTAATCCGAAAGCTACATTCCAACGATGAGCTTCATCAATAGTATCAGCAAAAAGTTGACCTTTACCAATAGCGATACACAAATATCCTCCTAGTAAAGCTCCTAAGTTAATTCCTGCATAAAATAACGAGAAACCAGCATCAGTACGGTTATCTCCTTTTTTATACAATTTACCTACCATAGTTGAAATGTTTGGTTTAAAGAAACCTGTTCCAATAACGGTAAAGGCAATACCTGTAAAGAAGTAAGCATGCGGGTCAATCGCAAGAATCAAACTTCCTAAAATCATCATTGAGCCACCCCAAAAAAGAGACTTTCGAAAACCTAAAATTTTATCTGCAAAGATTCCTCCTAAGAAGGTAAAAGCATAAACGAATGCTTGTGTAGCTCCGTATTGTAAATTTGCTTTTCCATGTTCGAAATCCAAGTGGTGTATCATAAAGAATACCAACATTCCTCTCATTCCATAGAACGAAAAACGTTCCCACATTTCGGAGAAGAATAAGCTCCAGATCTGTTTAGGGTATTTTCCCTCGAAATTCTGAATCTCTTCTATTGTTTGTGTTTGACTCATTGTATATAGTTTTTATTTATTGTGCAATGCACGGTGGGTTAACGAACACCGTGCATTAGTTTTTTCAATAATGGATTTACTAACATCACCAATACTGCAGCTGCAGCAGGGATTAAAGTAAACAAGAAGAAGAAGTGACTCAATGAATATTCTTCTTTGATATTTTCAATTTGACCTCCTAGGATGGCTGCAAATTTCTGTGCAATAGCCAAAGCTAAGTACCACATACCAAACATAAAAGCTAGCATTTTTCCAGGTACTAATTTCGACACATAAGACAATCCTACTGGTGAAATAAATAATTCCCCTAAAGTATGGAATAAGTAAGTTAAAACTAAAAATATCATCGACATTTTTACACCATCACCTAATCCCATTGATCCCAATCCTAAAATTAAGAATCCAACAGCCACTAATAACAAACCAATACCGTATTTAAATGCAGCAGGTGGGTTGTATTTAGAATCCCATAGTTTCGATACAGATGATGCTAAAGCAATGATGAAGAATGAGTTCAAAATAGAGAACCAAGAAACGGTGATTTCAGATACTTCTTTTGAAAATTCTGCATTTAACATATAAATAGCCATCGCCCAAATTCCAGCGAAACAAATGAATAAGATAACATTAGATAAGGCAATTTTTTTCCAAGTTGCTTTAGCTAATAGAATCAATACCCATGAAATAATCAACAATGGAATAATGGTTAAACACGTATTGACGATGTTGAATATTGTCAAGGCTGTACCTTCTAAAGTACGATCTACATAATCTCTAGCAACTAATACTAATGAAGTAGCACCCTGTTCAAAACTCATGAAGAAGAACATTAAGAAGAAAGCCAATAAGATAACCGCAAACATACGGTCTCTAATTACTTTTCCATAACGTAGAATACGAGAAACTACTAGGTATAAGAAAGAAACTAAAGCCAAGATAGCCATTAAGTTTTGTCCACGTAAGAACGGAGTATCTAAGAAGGCAAAAAGATCTAATACGTTGTTTTTTGATAACGGGTCATTAAACGCATATAGTAATCCAACGATAGATACGATAGCGATTAAGATGTAATCTACAAGGGTATAAGGGTTTTTTGTTTCCTCTTCTTCTTTGATTTCCTCTTCTGTTTTCTCTTTCGTTACGTCAACTTTTTTCAATTCCCCTAAATCGCCAAATAGCGGTTTAGCTAACCAGAATTGAATCGTTCCCAATAACATGAAAATACCAGCTAATCCAAATCCATAGTGCCATCCTTTTGTTTCTGCTAAGTAACCACAAAGCATCATTCCGAAGAAAGCACCTGAGTTTACTCCCATATAGAAAATAGTATACGCTCCATCTTTCTTTTCAGGAAGCGATTTATACATTTCTCCTAACATTGAAGGCATATTTGGTTTAAAGAAACCTGTACCAATAACTAAACAAGCCAATCCGACGAAGAACCAGATTTTAGAGATTCCCTCTGCTGCCATAGAAGCGTGACCTACGGTCATAATAATCGCTCCAACGATTACAGCCCAACGAGAACCAATGTATTTATCGGCGATAACTCCCCCTAAAATTGGAGTTAAATAAAGAAGCATAGCATAAGTACCATATAAGGCTCCGGCTTGCTCTGCTGACCAACCCCAACCTGAAAACTCACTGCCAAAAAGCACTTGAGCGGTTAAGAATTGAATCAATAAGACTCTCATTCCGTAGAAAGAGAAACGTTCCCACATCTCCGTGAAGAAAAGAACGAAAAGACCTGCTGGATGCCCTAAGACATTAGACTTAAAAAGGTCCGATTTAGTAGCTGTTTCTGCTGCCATTTACGTTAAGTTTAATATAGTTTGTTTTAAAGTTTAAACTATAGTTTTATAGTTGATCGTTAATAGTGTTATAGGTTGTTTAAGATGAAATTCGTCATCTTGGTATACAGTTGTAAGCGTGTGTTTCCTCCGTAGATTCCGTGGTTTTTATCTGGATAAATTAACCAATCGAAGTCTTTGTTGTGTTGCACCAATGTTTCAATCATGGCCATGGCATTTTGAACGTGTACGTTGTCATCTGCACTTCCATGAACAAGTAAGTAACGACCTTTCAATTGGTTGGCGAAGAAATACGGCGAGTTGTCATCATAACCAGAAGGATTCTCCTGTGGCGTTTTCATGTAGCGCTCTGTATAGATTGAATCGTAAAATCTCCAGTTGATTACTGGTGCTACAGCAATAGCCATTTTGAAAACGTCGTTGCCTTTTAACAAACAATTCGTTGACATAAAACCTCCATAGCTCCATCCCCAGATACCAATTCGATTTGCATCTACATAGTTTTGTTTAGCTAGATATTTAGCTGCTTCAATTTGATCTTCAACTTCGTATTTTCCTAATTCATACTGTGTTGTTTTCTTAAATTCAGCACCTCTAAATCCAGTACCTCTTCCGTCAACAGTTACAACAATGTATCCTTTTTGCGTTAACATGGCATGCCAATAGTCATTGGAATCCAACCATTTGTCTGCTACTTGTTGTGATCCAGGACCACTGTATTGATACATGAATACCGGATACGTTTTCGAGGCATCGAAATCAGCTGGCTTCATAATCCAGGCATTTAATAATACCCCATCAACAGTTGGAATTTGA
Organism: Myroides sp. TSA_177.3; assembly: GCF_052691955.1. Taxonomy (NCBI): domain Bacteria; kingdom Pseudomonadati; phylum Bacteroidota; class Flavobacteriia; order Flavobacteriales; family Flavobacteriaceae; genus Myroides; species Myroides sp. TSA_177.3. Next base: position 5,748 of record NZ_JBQZGD010000003.1, on the reverse strand, counting down.
GTAAATTCTTTCTGTGGTAATTGGTAGGCTTGTAATTTCTGCTCTAAAGCGGTATTGTTTAATATTTCTTTTACTACTTTACCCGTTTTACTTTGTTGTAAGGTGTAAAGTGGGGCTGTTGTAGTAGAAGAATAGGTGTTGATAAACAAATCAAAATCAGGACTAAAAATTGCAGTATTCGTTCCTAATTGATTGGATAATAGCTTTTTATTTTTTCCATTTAAATCAATTGAATAGATGTCTCGGTAAATTGATCCTCTTTCAACCGATTGGAAGAATAATTTCTTGTTTTTTAAATCAATACCATAGTAATCTGTAACTTCCCAGTTCCCTTTGGTAATTTGATTTAATAGTTTTCCTTCTTTGTTGTAGTGGTATAAATGGTTGTTACCATCTCGTTCACTTAGCCAAACAAAGTCGTTATTGTCTAAAAAAGAAAGTGTATGTACATCGACATAAGCATTGTCCTTTTCGTTGAGAATTAGGTTTTTCGTTAAAGTAGAACCGTCGACAAAAAATACTTTTAAATCGTTTTGATGTCTATTGATTACTTGAACACTCAGGTGCTTAGCATCATTTGTCCACTTAATTCTAGGGATGTAAAAATCAGAAAATTCAGATAAATCTACGCGTTTATTGGTTGCTTTATCTACGTCATAGATGTATAAAGCTACTTCTGCATTTTTTTCTCCTGCTTTAGGATATTTGAATTTATCTTGTGTTGGATATAAGCCACTGCCGTAGACATCCATGGAATATTCAGGCACTTCTGTTTCATCAAACTTCACATAAGCCAGTTGATTACTTGCTTTATTCCAATCAAACATGCGTACTACGCTAAATTCTTCCTCGTATACCCAATCTGAAATACCGTTGATGATATGATTTTTCGCTCCATCTTGAGTTAATTGCGTCGTTTGTTGTGTCGCAATAGTATAAACATACAAGTTGTTTTGGTAGGCATAGGCAATCTTAGTTCCATCAGGTGAGAATAAAGGCTCCATGATTGGATGATTGGCTATTTTAGTCGTTTGATTCGTCTTGGGATTAAATAAGTAGTAATCCGCTAAAAAAGAACGACGAAAGATTGGGGTAGTATTCGTTCCAATTAGAATTTGTTCCTCTTTTGCATCAAAAACATAACTTTCAATCGATTTGATTTCCGGAAAGTGTTCATTACTAAATACAGTTTTTGCTTTTTCTAAAGTTGCAAAGTTGTATAAGTTGATGACCTGATGCTGCTTAGCGATGCGCTCAATACGCGCGTATTGATTCGTGGTATTTAGCGTATTAACCGCTTGCATAGCCTCCGTTTTAAAGGTGCCATCCCAAATTTCTGATAGCTCGATCTTCTTTTGTGCAAGACCAATTTGCGTGGCAATCACACAAATTAGAGAGGTAATTTTAATGTATTTCATTATCTAATTAGTCGAAAAAACTTCCAATTTTACTGAAAAAATATGATTTATGCCAATTTTAATTGAGATTAAACAATAAAAACTTAAAATTATTGACGCGATATTGGTAGTGAAAATCATAATACCTTGAACAAATCGTACCTAATTTCTGCTATTTACATTTTTTACTCCCTGATGTTTAGAGTATCCTTGCATCATGAATAATTTGAAGAAGAAAGGGGATGGAAGATGGGAAAATGAATATAAGAGCGCGTAAAATAGAGCGGAGAAATGGATGGTAAGGAAATGAAAATAGAGTTAAATCGTAAATAAATATTTCATTACTTGCTTTCCATTCTCCCTTTTCTATGAACTCCTTTCCAATAACCCAATAGAATCTCCTATCTTTGTGATTAAAATATTTAATCATGATAGGGAGTATAAATGGGTTTTCGAAACTAAACAAAGAAGAGAAAATCAATTGGATAGCAAAAACATATTTAAACAACCAAGAAGCGGTCGTAGATTTAATCAAGCAATATTGGAATTCAGATGAAGAGTTGCAAAAATTGCACGATGAATTTATTGAAAATACGATTACGAATTTTTATTTGCCTCTTGGTGTAGCTCCTAACTTCCTGATTAATGATACTTGGTATACCATTCCAATGGTAATTGAAGAAAGTTCTGTCGTAGCCGCAGCATCCAAAGCTGCTAAGTTTTGGGCGGATCGAGGCGGATTTAAAGCTTCAATTCTAAACACCGAAAAAATTGGACAAGTTCACTTTATCTATAAAGGAGAAAAGCAAAAATTAGAACAATTTATCCAATCGATACAAGGTGTTTTCTTAACGGATACCTTTTCAATTACGCAAAATATGCAGAAACGCGGAGGAGGAATTCTTTCTGTAACCTTGCGCGATAAAACAGATGCTATTCCAAACTATTATCAATTGCATGTTACTTTTGAAACGAAAGATAGCATGGGGGCGAATTTTATCAATTCGTGTTTGGAGCAAATGGCAACTACATTGAAACGTGAGGCTTTGCAATATGCTGCATTTACTGCGGAAGAAAAAGCAATTGATGTCGTGATGAGTATTTTGTCAAACTACGTACCGAATTGTGTAGTGCGTGCTGAAGTATCTTGTCCAGTTGAAGAATTAAAATCAAGTGAGATTCAAGATCCAGTGCTTTTTGCAGAGAAATTTGTACAAGCGGTACGCATTGCTGAAATTGAACCGTTCCGCGCAGTTACACACAATAAAGGAGTGATGAATGGAGTAGATGCGGTAGTTTTAGCAACTGGAAATGACTTTAGAGCGATTGAAGCGGGTGTGCATGCTTATGCATCTAGAAATGGACAATACAGCAGTTTATCTCATGCTTCAATTGAAGCGGGTATCTTTAGATTTTGGATTGATTTACCATTAGCTGTGGGAACAGTAGGTGGATTAACTTCTTTACATCCAATGGTGAAGATTGCTTTGCAAATGCTGCAAAAACCTTCAGCAACACAATTGATGCAAATCATCGCAGTTGCTGGATTAGCACAGAATTTTGCTGCTGTGAAATCCCTAACAACAACGGGAATTCAGCAAGGACATATGAAAATGCACTTGATGAATATCCTAAATCAATTCAAAGCAACAGATGAAGAACGCGTAAAAGTAGTGACGCATTTTGAAAAAAATGTAGTGTCACATAGTGCCGTTGTAGAATTGTTAGAAACGCTGAGAAAGTAATTTCGATGGAGTTTTATAGTCATGGAAAATTGTTGGTATCTGGCGAGTATGTGGTCCTTGATGGAGCAGTTGCTTTTGCATTGCCCACAGCAATGGGACAATCCTTACACGTAGCAGCAATTGAAGAGCCTATACTGTATTGGACCAGCTATGATGTAGATGGGCAGGTTTGGATGCAAGAACAAGTAGCAATTGAAGAAATAGTAAATGGAACTGATAGACAAGAATCTTCTTACCTTCAAACTTTAATTGACGTCTTACATGCAGCACATCGACAAAATCCAAACGTACTGATACAACAAGGAGGATTTCGAGTTGAAAGTAAACTAACCTTTCCACGGCTGTGGGGATTGGGAACATCATCGACTTGGATCAATAATGTTGCGCAATGGTTCGGAATTAATCCATACCAATTACTGCAAGAATCATTCGGAGGAAGTGGGTATGATATTGCTTGTGCACAATTTAAAAGCGCACTGTTGTACCAACGAACGTCGCCAATTCAACCCAAAGTTGATTTAGTGGAGTTTCAACCTGCTTTTGCCCAACATATTTACTTTGTCTACCTGAATCAAAAACAAAGTAGTAAAGAGGCAATTGCGGCATATAGAACGAAGAAAGGAGAGATTGCGGAACAAATACAACGTATTACGGCGATTAGCCAGCTGTTGGTAACGGCAAACACAAGAGAGGAGTTTCAAGCGTTAATGACGGAACATGAATCGATTCTCAGCACTATTTTAGGTATTCCACCAATTCAACAACAATTGTTTGCTGATTTTGATGGAGCAATTAAAAGCTTAGGTGCTTGGGGAGGTGATTTTGCTATGGCGGTTGCCGAAAATGATCCAACAAGTTATTTTCAAGAGAAAGGATATGCTACGGTACTGCCTTACGCAGAAATGATAGCGATATAAATAGAAAAACAAAAAACTCGAAGTTCAACTTCGAGTTTTTTTGTGCTTTTTAGCTTCAATGGCACGATTTCTCAATGCAAAAAGCGAAGAACCTATTGTAATCCAATCCTTTTACTAAGGATATTAAATGAGATGTTTCATTTGGTCAACAGATTAATTGATTTTTGATTGTTTCGCTAGGTATTATTGAAAAATAAGGGTTTGCCTCGCTAGTAGGGGGAAGTTTTAGTGGAATTTAGTATATTTATAATGTTTTAATTCGTTGATAACTCTTTTAGTTTCCGAATGTGTTCAATTGTATAGTAATAGCTTTTGGTATGAGCAATATAGGAAGAAGCTATTGAGAAAAAGGCATCTTATTCAGGTGCCTTTTTAGTGTTTGTTACTTTGGTTTTCAGTACCTTTAAATAAAAAGAAGAAATGAAGAAGATCAAAGACATTATGGCAGATACTGCGCATAGGCCTTGGGCATTACCCTCCGGATCGTGGAGCTATTATCAAGAGTGGAACCGATTGCTCTTCATGCACTTTGAAGTTCCTTTTGATGTTTTACGAGCTTTAGTGCCTACTGCATTAGAACTAGATGAATTTGACGGAAAATACTACATCTCAGTTGTTCCTTTTACCATGGAGAAGATTCGTCCTCGGTTTTTACCTGCTGTTGGTTTTATTTCCAATTTTGATGAAATTAATGTGCGCACTTATGTAAAAAAAGAAGGGAAAGCAGGCGTTTACTTTTTGAATATTGAAGGTGGAAAATCACTTTCTGTTTTTGTTTCCAAACAACTATCGGGGTTACCCTATGAAAAAGCAACCATGAAACGCAAAGAGATGGTATATGCCTCTTCAAATGAAAAAAAGAAATTTCAATTAGAAGCAAAATACACGATCGGAGAAAAAGTACAACAGAAGACGCCGTTGCAAGTATGGTTAACGGAGCGCTATTGTTTGTATGTTTACGTCAACCATAATTTGTATCGCTATCAAATTCACCATGAAGTTTGGCAGCTGAAAGAAATAACGTTTGATCAATTGAAAGTAGATTATCAACTCGTTGGGATTCACTTGACGGAAGACCAGGTAATCGCTCCTAATTATTCGGATGGAATTAAAGTAGTCGCTTGGAGTAAAGAAAAAATAAACGAATAAATAAAAGGCAATGAAGAATTTTAGTTTACTTTTTTTACTGTTGATAGGAGGTGCTGTACATGCGCAAGGTATTGAGGGAATATGGAGAACGGATGAGCTCTTAACTTATCGCGTGAAGGAGCAATACGTCATGACTTTTGTAAATAGGAACGATGAAACAGAGGAAGTGGCTTTATATGGTAATTTCATTGTGTTTAAGGATGATGGTACTTTTACAAGTAACTATGCAGCGCCTTGTGGAAATGATTGTTTTACTTCTAGTGAAGGTGTTTTTACATATAAAGGGCAAGACCAAGTAGTGCTTACTTTACATCAAGTGGAACAAAGTGGTACTTGTTCTTCCTCTCGTGTTGAAACGGTCGAATTAGGAGTATATGACATCCAAAGAGAAAAAGATTACTTACTTTTAAGCAAGCATAAAAAATAAAACTTTATTTATAGACTGTTCTGTATGGCAAAATATACCATCGATATCCCTAAACCTTGTTCTGAAGATTGGAATCAGATGACGCCTTTAGAAAAAGGTAGACATTGTGCAGT